>DCKO01000122.1:8249-33064 GCA_002320665.1 Micavibrio sp. UBA1672 | reverse complement strand
ACCTTGATCACGTGTTCTATATTTTGAAACAGAGTCAGGAAGATAGAGGAATACTGTGCCGGGAGGGCGTTCATCTTCTGCTTTGGCGGTTTTAATAAATGCTGCAAGAATGATTACAAAAAGCGTAAATGTCAGTATCATTTTAATGTGAACTGACATTGGTATGTTTTTCCTTGTTTTTAGATAAAATAGATTAATAGACCATGATAGCAAAAGGTTCATATTGCTTCATGCGCTTTAATGCAACTTGCTTTATCTGTAGCAAATTAAAGAAATCAACGCGTTCATGCGGACGCAGGAACACAAGTTCAGGATAATAAACATCAATATAGCCTAACATTTCATAGGCTTTTTTCAAAAAGCGTTCATTGCTGTCGATCCATCTTTGAAGGTCGGCCATGAAGGAGCGGGCTTCGGCTTTGTTCTTCTTGAGATTGGTTTTTACAACCGATGAAACATTTTCCATCTTTTCTATTTCAGCTTCGATTTCATTGACATCATTTTGGATTTTTGCTTGCCAATATTCGACAATGACACGCGCTTTTCTAACGTTTTTTATTTGTTGGACTATGAATTCTTCACTCTCATAGATCTTAAGATTACCAACACTGGCCATGTAACGGCGTATTTCGTAGCCATAATGGTCATATTCAGGTGGTGTATCTACATGTATGCCATGTAAAAGAGCGCCAATTTTGTGATCAATACTTGTGTATACTGGCTGTTTACGAAATTCTATTTTTAGAATAACGGGTTCTCTGGGCGGGATGTCATCATCATCAATATACACCGAACCGGCTTGTAGCTCAGGCATAAAAACATCTTTATACTCGTCGACATTTTTAAACAGCCCTTTTTTGTTGGCATAGGCGTATTGCGGCGTCAAAAACACCGCCAGCAGCATTATATGAATAAATATCTTATGTTTGTTCATTATCTTTTTATATTCAATTTTCAACCAAAACAAACTGCTAATATAAAGGTATTCTGTGCAAAAGCAAGATGCACTTAATTATTCGCCCTGAGCCAGAGAATAGTTACGTTCTCCGTCAAAGTTATAGAGATTGTCTGTTTTTACAAAATCCAGCCCAGCCTCTTTAATGGCGCTTAATTGTTCGATTATAGCATTATTATCAATGTCTTGTCCAACGAAGCGGCAGCACCAGTGATCGGAGCAAAATGTGTCGGGCTGACCATCCGGCCAGACCTTTACACCGCGATTTGATATGATTTTCAAAGATAGTCCTTCTGCGGTGGCGCCATTCAAAATGCCAGCCATATCATCCGGTTTTCCTTCCCAGTCCAAAAACACATCCACACCGACAAGTTCTTTCTTTTGCTTTACTTTTTCTTTTAGCGGGGGCAGGGATAGACCTTTTCCGCCGCCTTCACCGTAATCCACGGGCTTGAATTTTTCCGGTTTAGAGCCAAGGCGTTCAATCACGGCCTTGGTGAAATCGTCTGTGCCGACTTTTTGTTTGCTTAAACCCTCATCATAAATATCGCCTGTGTGAATGCCGTCTTCCAGTGTTTTGAACCATGCATTATGGATTTTGGCGGCGATGTCATTCTGGCCGATATGGTTGAGCATCAGCACAGAGCCGAGCATCAAGCCAGAGGGGTTAGCAATGCCTTTGCCGGCAATATCGGGGGCGGAGCCGTGGACGGCTTCGAACATGCCGAAATCCGTGCCGATGTTACAAGATCCGCCAAGCCCGACTGAGCCAGTGATCTCAACGGCAACGTCGGAGATAATATCGCCATAGAGGTTTTCTGTGACGATCACGTCAAAGTCATCGGGGCTGTCGGCGACGCGCGCTGTACCGATATCGATAATATAGAAATCCTGTTCGATGTCGGGATATTCCTTGCCGATTTCATCGAATGTCTTGCGGAAGAGGCCATCGGCCATTTTCATGATGTTGTCTTTGGCCATGCAGGTGACTTTCTTGCGGCCATTGGCCCGGGCATATTCAAAAGCAAAGCGGCAGATGCGCTCTGATCCGGGGCGGGAAATCAGCTTGAGCGATTGTACGACGTCTTGTGTCTGGCGGTGCTCAATCCCAGCATAAAGGTCTTCTTCGTTTTCACGGACGATGACCAGATCCATATTCGGGAAATTTGTTTCCACATAAGGGTGATAGGAGACACACGGGCGTACGTTGGCAAAAAGGCCTAATGTTTTGCGTACTGTCACATTCAGGGATTTAAACCCGCCGCCTTGAGGGGTTGTGATGGGCGCTTTCAGGAAGACCTTTGTGCGTTTCAGGGAGTCCCAAGCGCTTGGTTCTATGCCTGTGGGTGTGCCGCTTTTATAGACGGATTCGCCGATTTGAATTTCCTCGATATCCAGCCTAGCGCCTGCGGCCTCTAATACTTGCAGGGTTGCATCCATAATTTCAGGGCCAATGCCATCGCCTTTGGCAACTGTGATCGGGGTTTTGCTCATCTATCTATACTCCATGAAAATGCGGGGGGAATCCCCAAAGAATTCTTATAACGAGAAAGATGTTATAGAAATTTCACTTGTTTTTCTAGTGTGTTATACGTCTAGTTACAGAATATTTGGTTCTAATTAGGGTTAGGGCTAGCTTTTGGTCAGTATATTTTTTGTGAAGATGGTTTTTATGTGCAAAAAAGCAATAATTGTTGGGGCGAGTTCCGGAATAGGTGAATCTCTTGCCAAAATTATGTCGGCAAAGGGTTATATTCTTGGTTTGACTGGGCGCCGTGTTGATTTGTTGGAAGCATTGGCAGGCGAGCTTCCTGAAAAAGCGGTTGTTCAAGTAATGGATGTCTCTAAAGTGCTTGATGCAGAGGAGCAATTTTCAAACCTTATACAAAATTTGGGCAAGGTTGATCTGGTTATTATTGCAGCTGGGACGGGGCAGCAAAATCTTGAATTGGAATCTGCTCTTGAAGTTGAAACAATTAATACGAATGTTATTGGCTTTACTATTATTGCCGGGATGGCATTTAATCATTTTAAGAATAATCAAAAGGGGCATCTCGTGGGGATATCCTCTATTATGGCGTTGCGTGGAAGTTCTGATGCTCCGGCTTATAGTGCTTCTAAGGCTTATATCTCTAATTATATGCAGGGCTTAAGAGTAAAAGCGTTCAAAGAAAAACTGGATGTGACTATTACGGATATCAGGCCGGGTTTTGTTGATACTGCTATGGCTAAAGGTGATGGACTGTTTTGGGTCTCTTCGCCTGAGAAAGCGGCTTTACAGATTTTTGATGCTATCGAAGCCGGTAAATCATGTGCCTATATAACAAAACGCTGGCGTTTGATTGCGTGGTTTTTAAAAGTGCTTCCCGAGAGCCTATATAGAAAATTGTAATCTGGCTTTCTTTTTATTGTCCTATTATTAATCACTGCCGCCTAGATTAAGAGTGAATAGCAAATTTTCATCCATACGCGTGCGAATTGTCTCTGCTTCACAATCTTGGTGTTTGGGTGGTTCTGCCGAGGTCTGAAGTGCTTTTACTCTTTGCGCGATGCGCTCTTGTGCCTCGGCGGATGTTTTCGGGGCTTGCTTTACGGCATAGGCAGATAGTTGAGTAAGTTCCTGCGCGCCCAGCTTTTCATAGTCATCATGAAGATCGAGCAGGGCGACTTTACTTTTTTGTGTTTGCGCAAGCAGGGATGAGGCATGTTCCTTGCCAAAGGTGCGTTCGAAATATACGGCAACAGCGCTGGCTAGGCGGATGCGGTTTTTGAAATATTCCGATTGTCCGTTATTGGTCAGTGTCGAGGGGTCTTGCTCTTCGGCAAGGCTCAGCACTGCGGCATTAAAGTTGTGCAATCCGGCGCGTTCATCAGTCGGTAGGGTCGCATGGGCACGCATGGCGTTTTTTAAAAATGCCATTGTCGTATCATGTATTTCGGAAAGTCTGTTTAAAGTCAGTGACTCTTTTTCTCGCATTATTTTTATAATCACCTTCTATTTATCTATTATGTTTACCATAATATTAGAGTTTCCGCAACTATTCTTTGGGCTAGTATATGCGCGGAAATTGACTTTTATTTCTTCGTTATGTCATATTCTCTAGCAGAAAAATTAAAGGTGATAATGTCTGATGATCTTACCGGAAAATTGAACTTGGCTAATATGGTCAGGAAAGTGCCGAAATTACGCATGGATGATTTTTCCACGCGGCGGCATAAATATGATGATGGCTGGCAGAGCACCTATGACCAACATTGGGTGATTGCCAATCCCGATGTGCGTTCTCCTATTAAAGGCGTGTTTTTGAGCTGTCACGGACAGATTGAGGGACAGCCATTTGTAGGGCCGCGTATTATTGCGCTGGGTGATGATGTGAATTTACAAAGTTACCTTGATGAGAAGGGTTTGGATGATCCCGTGAATTCGCGCTGGGATGTGACTTGGAGTAAGTTATATATGTTACCCAATGAGCTTGATGATAATATGGGGTCGGCTCATCCGGAGTGTCGCTCCGATATTCGCAAAAAATTATGGAATTCCGTAAAGACGCTCAATATTGATATTAATAAATATCAGTTACTGGCGATGGATATTCTGGATTTGGCATCGTCTGGGAACCTGAAATCACAGCTAAAAGATTTAAATCAGTCGCTTTCAATGCGTGCATCTCCAAAGTTTTCCTATACCGGGGCGCTTACGGATATGGTGACGCTGGAGAGCTTTGATAGTTGCATGTTGCGTGATCTTTTTCCCAAGTTGTTCGGTGCGGCAGTCTTTAGTGCCGAGCCGGAAATTGATTATGCCATGACCTATATGATTCAAAAAATAATCTGTGATCATTATCCCGAGCTTGAGTTGCCTGATCCTGATCACGGGAAGGGGCGTTATGGTTTGAGTGATCTTGAGGATGGCCCGCCTCAGGGGTAGTCGCTTAAGCCGCAAGACTATCCTTATTGCTCTGGGCTTTTTGTGCTGTTGTCTTTTGCATTTGTTGGATGTTGACACAAACCTTGAACGTTAGGAAAGCTTGGTTTTAATTCTTTGTTTCTATACTCTAAAAAATTATTGGTTAATTGTATACGACTTTGCAAGTCATTCGTATTGTTGTAATTTTCTAAAAATACAGGAAAATCATTTTTGTTTAACTTTGAGGCTAAACTGGTTTTATAACCACCGGACTTTATCATTTTTAAAGCCTGTTCCTTTATATTTTTTGTTAGATATGGATATTGTAGGGCAAATTTAATTTTTTCATCATTTTCAGGATAATAGCCAAATACATTAAGAAAAATGTGTGAAAACATACCTGCATTTTCTGTTTTATATTTATCATTGCTTGTTATTACTGTTTTGAAATGTTCCGTAGGTAAATTTGCCAGACATTGCGCGTATATAAAGCCTATGGTTCGAGTAATCATTTCTTTATGATTTCTATCAAACTCAAAAGGCGTGTTGGGATGATTGTTTATGAAATCAATGCAAATTGAAGGCTTGAATGTATTATCGCTGATATTCAGTATATCATCAGTGAATGAATGTTCCCTTTTTTTCGTTTGTTTAAGCAGGGAAAGTTTTGTTTCAGAGTTAGAGAAACTAAAACGAAAACTATAATCTTTCTCGTCTATGTTTTTTAGTAATTTGAGTGCATCTTCAAATTTCCCTCTGTTGATTTTAGAAAATGCTACTCTAAATTCTTGTGCTTGTTTGTATTTAAAGCTACTTAGTCGACATTTTTTTATTTGGTATTCTTTTTTATAATCAAGGCAATTCTTATTCATCAGAGACAGATTGTAATTCTGATTATTTGATAAGTGCTTATCTTCAAAGCATTGAAGGAGATTTCCTTCTACAAATTCCAAATATCTTTGGAAGTTTTTTTGAATGTCAGTAGCTATGCTATTATATAATCCTTCTGTTTTTTGAATGTCATCAACAATAATTTTAATGCATTGAACTTCGTTTTCTACGTTTTCACAAATGCTTGCTTTTGAAACTACTGAGTAAGAGCAAAAAAGAAAAACTAGTGAAATACGAAATATAACCACAGCAAACCTATCAAGAGTTTTAAGCCGCGAGGCTATTCTTATTGCTCTGGGCTTCGAAGGCTTTGACCGTGTTTTCCAGCAGGCAGGCAATGGTCATGGGGCCGACGCCGCCGGGCACGGGGGTGATGGCAAAGGCCTTGTCGGAAACCGCGTCAAAATCTACATCGCCGCAGAGCTTGCCATTATCTTGCCTGTTGATGCCGACATCTATCACTATCGCGCCGTCCTTGACCCATTCGCCCTTGACCATTTTCTCACGGCCCACAGCGGCGACGAGGATATCGGCATTCCGGCATATCTCTTCCAGATTTTTTGTGCGGGAATGGGCGGTGGTCACGGTGCAGTTCTCACGCAGGAGGAGCTGCGCCATTGGCTTGCCGAAGAGGTTAGATCGGCCAATCACGACGGCGTTCAGGCCGCTCAAGTCTTGCTTCACGGTTTTAATCAAACGCATAGAGCCTTGGGGCGTGCAGGGCACTAGCCCGTCTGTATGGCCGAGGATCAGCTTTCCAGCATTGGTGATGCTCAGGCCGTCAACGTCTTTTTCAGGCGCGATGGATTGCACAAGGGCTTCGCTGTCGAGGTGATCGGGCACGGGAAGCTGTAGCAAAATGCCGTGGACATGTTTGTTATCGTTAAAGGCTTTGATCTCGGCGGCGATTTCATCTTGTGTGGCCTTGGCCGGCAGGCGGGATTCGTAGCTCTTGATCCCGACGGCTTCGCAGGCCTTGACCTTGTTACCCACATAGACCTTTGAGGCCGGATCATCACCCACAAGAATGACAGCAAGGCCGGGCTGCGCGGGCAGGGCGGCGATGCGCGTTTTGAGGTCTTCCTTGATTTGGGCGGCGATAGCCTTACCGTCGATGATCTGCGTCATATGTGTTTTAATCCTGTTCTTGCTCTAGAATAATATGCCAAACATTAATCCAACCACCAATTGGATGCCGATAATTACAACTAGCGGGGTTAAGTCCAGCCCGCCTATGGGGGGGACATATTTCTGGACGGGTTTATAAACCGGATCGGTTGCCTTTTTCAAGAAAGCCATTAATCTTATGGCAGCATCATTTCCGGCCTTCACGATATCCAGCGCAATCAGCCAGCTCATAAGCACTTGCAGGAAAATGATAAAAATATAAATCTGCGCGGCGGTGCTGATGATCCAGTAAAGTAATCCTAGCATGTTGTGCTCCCTTATTTGGCTTTGGTTTGTTGCGGGCCAGTGATTGTTATATCTGTGCGGGCGCAAAATGAAAAGAGGGGGAGAAAATATTTATAGTTTACTCATAGCTCTAAAGTTTTTTCATAATCATTTTGTTATGAAATTCTATTATGGTATGTATTATAAATTAGAAATAATTTAAGTGGAAATTTAATCTATGCAACAAGGTTTGGCGGGACAATATTACAGTGCTTCTGAAAGTGAGATTATCAATCTGGCTGCTGTGACAAGGTTGTGGCAGGACGGGGATGAGGCTTTTTCAACGCGTGCCAAGCTTTGTTTTACAAGTTGCGGTCAGGATTATGACCTTGATTCTTCTCCAAAAGACATTGCCAATCTTTTTTCACAGTTAGAGAATGATGGATCATTTGTAAAAATTGGTGAGAATTTTTTAAACACGAAGTCTCTTCAAAGTGTGTGTTATGACGGTAAGGAAATAGAGTATCAAATTGCCGGAGAAACAAAATCAGAACCAGTTGAACCTTATGAGGCAAAAGATATTATGGATCGGTTGGAAAAATTAACGCGTTTCCAGCGTATTGATGATCATCTTGTTAATATGAATAAGGTTATCAATATGTGGTTTGAAGAAGGTGGATGGTTCTCAGATGATCGTTTGGAAATTTCTTTTCTGGGGGATAGTCAAATAGATGTTCCAATGTCAAAGCAAGATGCAGAACGTATTCAGAATGAAGCATCAAGAAGACCACAGTTTCAGCGGGTGGGCGGGGAAATATTGAATTTGGTTATGGCTGGTCATGTTTGGGAAGAGAAAGGTACTTTGCACGTTGGATATCCCGTGGATACATGTATTGTTAAAATGGGCGATGGAGCAAAGGCTGCGAAAGAGCATTTTTCTTCCAGATTAGGGTATCTCACTTTTGAAGGTCAAAAAATCAATCCTCAAATAATCAGTAATGCCTGGGAGAAAGAAGAAGGAGTATTATCTAGTCCAAAGCTTGAGTTTAATATTCTTGATGATGATTACTATTATATCAAGATGGAGCCAAGCAGAGTAAAATCAGCTATTACTGAGTTAAAAAAGAATGGTGATTTTGTTGATATTTGTGGAGAGATATACAATATCAACTCAATCGGCTGTGCATTTTATGATGGTAAAAGCTTATCTTTTACGCAAGGTGCTGAAGATTATTCCGAAAAAATGGAAGAGCACAAAGCACGTGCAATATTAGATACTATTTTAGTACATGAGAAATTTATCGAAATTGATGGAGGCGCCGTAAATATTCAGTTCGCCAGTTGTTTTGAATATGAGAAAGGCTGTATGCAGTGTGTGTTAGGGCAAGATGTTTATGATTTTAAGGTTTCAGATGCAAAGGCGAAAAAAATTTTTGATCAGATACGAGAATTCGGTCTCGAAAAGGAAAGTAAGTTAAATGAACTCCGGAATAGCTCTCAAGGGAAAGAAGGGTATGAGGCGGTATGGGATGCTGATCTTCTTGCTGAAATTTATGAAGAAATAGACACCATGCATACAACGAATACCTTACTGATGACGGCCGTTACTTTGTCGATTGTTAACAATTCCATGCATCAGCCTACAAACAGTTAATCTGGTATTTAAAATGTATTTGGCTCTAAAAGATTTTTAATATCAATTCATAAAACCGCTTTCCTTAACAAAGTCTTTAGCTTACACCTATAAAATTCTAAGGGTAGGGCGCATTTAAAACGGGCAGGAATTCTTATGTTTTTTGGTTTGGATCCTTTATCGGCATCGACGCTGATGATTTTGGCGGGGGCTTCCCATTACGGGAAGGAATGTCCACGCCGTGAGCCGACCCAGATTAATGTCATTCCTAGAACAGAAAAAGTTGAATATGATACCTCAAAAACCTTGAAAGAGCTTCAGGGTTTTTCCATGGATACGGTTGATCCATACGGGTTTCATGGCACGACGATCACGCAGGCCTTTATGAAGGGCTCGATCCAAAATAGTGCGAGTATCAGCTTTGATTATGGCGAGATCAAGAATAAGCGCGGTGTGTGCTTGTGGTATAAATCCATTGATGTGGAAATCAAAATTGACCCGACGATTGTAATCGCCAAGGAGCTTTATGCAGATCGGTGCATGCGCAGGGCTTTGATTGATCACGAGTTGAAACATGTGAAGGTAGACCGCGAAGTTGTGAATAAATATGCCAAGATTATCGGTAAAAAGCTTATGAAAGAGCTTAAGAGCAGAGGCTTTGCGGTTGGACCGGTGAAATTTACGCGGGCGCAGGATATTGCCGATAAGATGCGCCATGTTGTGACGCAAATCCTTGAGCTGGAGTTCCAGAAGATGAATCTCGAGCGTAAGGAGCGCCAGCGTGCTGTTGATAATCTTAATGAATATCAAAGTGTCGATGATGAATGCCCGCGTTTTCAGGAAAAGAAACGTGATCTGTATTCCGATCTGACGAAATAGCACCTAGTTTCCCCATCTGTATTATTATATAGTGCCTTAAGCACTGGTAATTTTCAAAAGAGCAGCACATTGGCATTTTTCGGTATTGATCCACTCACAGTTTCTACCTTGATGGTTTTGGCCTCTACGCCGTCGCCTTATGGGGATGTGTGCGCAAAGGATTTGCAAAAAAGCATCACTGTGACCCCTGTGATGGGGAAGGTTCGCTATGATACCTCCAAGTCTTTGAAGGATTTGCAAAATGTGTCTGCGGATATGCGCAATCCACATGGGTTGCATGATACGTTTTATACGTTTTCTTTTGCGCGTTCGAATATTATTTCGAATGTGCGGATGGATTTTAATTATGAAGGGATGCACAGGCGTGGGCGCAGTGTTGAATGTGTTTCCTATAAGAATGTTGATGTGCAGATTAAAATTGATTCCTCTATTACGATTGCCAAGGAGCTTTCTGATAATGTCTGTATGCGCGATGCTTTGATTAAGCACGAGCAAAAGCATATTAGCATTGACCGTGAGATGGTTGATAAATATGCGGCGTCTATCGGGGCGAAGATCGCGGATGTCCTGAAGAGTGACCGCGCAGTGACCGGACCGTATTTGAAGAAACATTCACCGAAAAGCGCAAAGGAAATGCGGCATTACTTGCAAAAGGTGATTGCACTTGAATTGAAGCGGATGAATGTCGAGCGGGAAGACGAGCACCGCGCTTTTGATAATTCGGCTCATTATTACAATGTGGGGAGCGAATGCACCGAATTTCAGGAAGAAGAGAAGAAGTTGCTTTTCTACGGTGTCGATGACGATTAGACGCTTGGTTTTCTTGTAAAATTTAAAGCTTCATGCTAAAATTCTTACCATAAATATAATAATGAATATTAGGTGATAAATGGACGCAAGGCGACATCAGGAAATAGCAGAAAACGCTAGAGAAGCAGCAAGTGGTGCTGATCCTGTCGTTTTGGCTGATGAAATCGGGAAAATCGCCGAAGATAATCAATATATCGTCTTTACGGATAATCATAGTGACAGGGATATTCTTAAAATTGTCACAAGTGATGAAGTGATGAAAGCTATGGCAGATGGTGGTGTTAAGCATCTTATGCTTGAGGGAGGGGTGAGTACTGTCCAGACCACCGTAATTAATGCCTATATTGATGGTGAAATTACAAAAGAACAACTGGATGCCTTTATTGAGGATTCTATTGATGGTCCGCATACAGATATGTATGGCAATGAATTGGCTTCAGAAGTAGAAGTGGAAACTGAAGTAAAGAGGCTGGCTGAGAGTGCAAAAGCACATGGCATGCATGTCCATAGCCTGAATCAGGGGGAGGGATTGTATACAGAAGAAACGATGCAAATGTCTCAGGAGATGGATGAAGATGTCGGGCGCCGGATAGTAGAGGATTTAAAAGCCGGAAAAGATGTCGCAGATATAGATAGGGATAAAATCAAAGAAGACCTGAAAGCACAAAATCCAGATTATGCAGGTTTGGAAGAGCGTACCGATAGGGAATATGAGCAAAGTACCGCTGAATATGAGCGGCAGGCGACAGAAATGTTCGATAATGATGAGAATTTACAGGCACAAGCTGCTCAAAACGGTTTGAGCAGGGAAGTAGCCATAGCCAGAATGACTGAGGCTCTTTGGATACAAAAGCGTGTACAAGGCGATGAACATGTTGCAAAAAATGTTAAGGAGTTTGCAGGTGATGAAAAAGTGGCCATTATTTATGGTCAGGCGCATACAGTGCATAGGCGGGGTGATCTGGACTCACAATTGGAGAAAAGTGGCAAGACAGCGGTTATAGCGGTTTATGATGATAAAGATAGTATGTTTGAGAGCGGGCCATTAAGGGGTGCGCCTAAATATCCTGATTTTGAGAAATTCCTTCTTCCTTTGGAACCTCGTACGATGTGGGATATTGTTAGAGGGCGTTCTTCCTTTGAAGAGCCGGATTATGAACTAGATCATAATAAGAGGACATGGGCGGAGCGCGGAGAAGATTCTGTGCCGGTTATTTTACCATCACAAGATCAAGAAGAGCCTGCGCCAGAAGATATACAAGTTCAATTAGAAACAGGCAGTCTTGAAGTATTGGATGGTAATGCAAATGGTGCTGTGCTTGCGCAAGTATCGGGCAAGGATGTCGTGGCTGAAAATATCACGAATGATCCTGAGTACGGCGTGGATTTGAGGCTGGGCTCTTGAAGTTTTTATAAAAATCGGGTGATAAATGGACGCAAGGCGACATCAGGAAATAGCAGAAAACGCTAGAGAAGCAGCAAGTGGTGCCGAGGGTGGTGCCGATCCTGTTCCTGTGGCGGATAAAATTGGAAAAGTTGCTGCAGAAAATCAATATATAATTTTTGCCGAAAATAATCATTTTGATGCATATGACAATGCAATGCTTATTACCAGTGATAAGGTCATGCAGACCATGGCTGATGGCGGGGTGAAGCATGTGATGATGGAAGGTATGAGTGTTGTCGATGCCAGTGTTATTAATGCTTATGTCGATGGCGAGATCACAAAAGAACAACTAACCCGTTATTTCGAGCAAAATGCTTCGGATACGTATATTGCTCCGAATACTGAATTTGAAATTACGGCGATGACTGCAGAACAATCATTACAGATGTCTTTGCAGGCTGCAGAAAATGCCAAAAAACACGGGATAAAGTTTCATGGGCTAAATCAGAATGAGGGTTTGCATTCCAAAGAAACAATGGATCTTGTTGAAAAATCCGAACAGGAAGTGGGGCGCCGTGTTGTTGAAGCTTTGAAAGAAGGTAAAAGCGTCGGGCCAATTTCTGTGATGTCAATCAGAGGAAGCGTGCATGATGGAAATCCAGATTATAAAGGGTTGATCGAACGGCAACATAGTGAAATTGCTGCGAGTATGGCAGGTTATCTCAAGCAGGCGGAAGAACTTTATGATGAACATGCCAATTTGCAGGAAGAAGCAGAAAAGCATGGCTATAGTAAAGAAGAATATACAAAGATTTTGGCAAATGCTCTGTTTATGAGAGAGCGTACGATCCAAGATGAACATGTCGCAAAGAATGTAGAAGAATATGCTGGTGATGACAAAGTTGCTATTATTTACGGGGTTCTACATACGCTTCACAGAAAAGGTGATCTGGATTCACATTTAGAAAAGAATGGGAAGACTGCCGTTGTCGGTTTATATAATGATAAGGATGATAATGTACATAAACAGGGTCCTCTTGAGGGTGTTCCAAAATATCTTACACCTGAACAGAGAGGGATTCTTCCTCTGATGATGCCGAGCGCTCTTGATAGAATATTGGGTAAAGGCCCCTTTGAAGAGCCGGATTATGAGCTGGATTACGGTAAGGAGACATGGACAGAGCGTGGGAAAGAACCAGAATCCGTGGTTTTACCATCGGAAGATCAAGAAAAACCTAAGCCAGAAGATATTCAAGCTCAATTAGAAACAGGCGATCTGGAAGTGCTGGATGGTAATGCGGGCGGCGCGGTGGTTGCGCAAGTCTCCGGCAAGGATATGCCTGCGGAGCAGATTACAAATGACCCCGAATATGGCGTGGGTTTCAAGCTGACGTCTTAGCCTATGATGTTACTGGGGCCGCTTGTTTCCTGTCCTTGTGGTGTGTAATCCTTTGTCAGACCTTGACTAAGGGCGTCAAATAAATATAGCGCCGCTTTATCGACTTTGTCGGCAAGATCGGAATCAGTATAGCCACCGCGCTTTTCGGTTTTCGAGATGATGCCATTATCGGTCATGGCTTGCACGACGATCGGGGCAATAAAATAAGAAGTTGCTCCGTTTCTCGGGGATTTGCACAGGCTGATGAGTTCATCTTGAATGCGTTGAAGGCTTTCATCATCGGCGTTATTCAGAAAATTTGTATGTTCCAGTAAGCTCTCACGCAGCATTCTCACTTTTTCCGAGAGCTTTTCCGCATTGCCAATAAAGCCTTGTCGATCAAGTCCGTTAGGGTTAACCCAGTTTTCCGGCGCAGTCTTGATCCTGTCCTTGTGGTGCAGGTACCCTTCTTTTTCCAAAGACTCAACCATTTGCGGGCTGGCGAATAGAGTGATCGGGCCGGAGCCTTGTCTTGGTTTGTATTTCCCGATCAGGGTTTTATGTATCCAGCTTTTTTCACGTTTATCAAGGCCATCTGTTACGTGTTGATAGGCTTTTTCCAATTTGGCTTTGATATCGGAAATCTTGCCCATAAAGCCTTGATCTTTGAGGTCGCTTGCACTCGACCAGTTTTCAGGCGCTGGCAGGATATCTTCTTTTTTCTGCAATTTATTGATCCGCTCCATTTCCTTGATCGCTCTGGGGCTGGCGAAAACGGTTTTTTGTCCTGCCGCGGTCATGAATGTACCAATCATTTTTTGTTGGGTGCTGGCCTTGGCAAAAGCCGCGCCGAGTTTAGGCGTTTGCTCCTCTATCAGTGTGGCCTGATAGTCTTTAAGCTTTTGGTCGATGGTTTGGCGCTTGCCGCGATGGGTTTCGGTTAGTTGTGAGGCACATAGCCAGCCCTTGGGCGGTCTGCTCAGAATATGACCTTGATCTTTTAGTATTTCGATGGCTTTGGGGCTGGCGAATAATCCGGTGCGGCCATTTCTGGATTTATAATATCCGACAAAATCTGCCGATGATCCGGCTTCTTCCTGCTCCATGCTTGCCGCCAGATCAAGAAAAAGTTGCTTGTAATATTGGTGCTTTCCATGGCCTTGTTTCTTTTGGAGATCAATAGGCGAAAGCCATCCTTCCGGTGCATTCGGCAGGTCTGCATTACTGTCTGGTTTTGTCAGAACATGTTCCATGACGTGTCTTATACTCTAAATCTTATGGCAAAAGCAATTTTTTAGCGGGATAGGCTATTGATAGATAATGATTTCAGTTTCTTCCGAGGTTATCGCGCCGTAACGCCCGCCATAGGGGCGGTACGTGACGCTAATCGTGTAGGGTTTCTTTTTCTCCAGCTTATAGCCGAATAATCCGGTATTGGTCAGGAACGGAAAGAAATGCACGCCATCTGTGGGAAGCTCGTAATTAAATGCGCCGCCTTGTCCGATTTCTAAAGCGCCGCCTAGCGGGTCGGTTTTGGCAAAGCCTTCGGGCTGGACGATATTGCCCATACTATCTGTGATATGAAAGGTGAAGGCTTTTCTATTGGAGGGGTGCAGAATCTCAATGTCCTGATCCTCAAGATTGGTAATACTCAGCCAGTTATCATAAGAGCTTTTGTGGTTGATATAACGCAAAGAGGTATAAAGCTTGAGTTTCGGGATTTTACCCTTGTTTTTCAAGAAGGCCGGAACCATGTCGCGGTGGATATGGGCGTGGCTGCCGTCTTTTTCACGGATCAGGTAATAGTCATTATTGCTGAAGTAGTTATAGCATTTGGTGGTAAAGCGGTATGAGCCTTTCGAGCCGTTTAGTAGCATCAAATATTCTCGTCCGAAGGCCACAGGAAGTTGATCGTAACCGCAAGTGCCTTTTTGTTGCAGGACATAAAGATCGCCTTCGGGTAGAATGCCTTTGATCAGGGTATTGACCTTCATTTTCTGCTTGTCACCATCAAGCGGTCCGTCTGGTTCAGCCAGCATAACAATATCGGCGGCGGTGTATAGCTCGTCAATTTCGGGATTGAGGCATTTACAGGCATGGGCCGGATAGATTGTGAGCAGGATGCAAAAGCTAAAAATTATTAAAAAAATCTGTTTTTGTTTCTGCATGATCTAACCTTGCGGGTTTAATGTTCAAGTTTGCCAATTCCATCATTATCTTGTGAAATGCCGTTTTCCAATAGATATGTTTGATAGGCATTTTCTGTGGCTTGATGGACATTAAAGGCTTTGCCATGTTCCAAGGCTTCCATTGCAGGTTCCATGACTGTTCTGCATAGATGTTGGAGTGTGTGGTACTCTACTGTGAAATCACCAAAATGCTTGTAATCTGACTTTATGTCCGGCTTGGTCGATGAGTCATTATAGAGTTCCATAAGGTCCATGCCATGCCAGCCATTTGTTGTAAATCTTGCGGTGAATTCCATTGCGCTCAGGGATGACTGGCCGTGATTGGATATTTCAACAGATATACCCATTTTATCTGCCACAGCATCAAAAACGTTGTGCCATAATTGTTGTAGTTCATCTTTGTCGAATTTATTCATGTGTTTGATGTAACAGGGTTTTACGTGATTTTCTATAAAATAGTCAATTTATGTCTTGTTTTTATGGTTGTGTTTCCTGCGTCATCTTTTCAAGTTCTTGGATGAACATGGTTAAGTCTTCGAGGAAGGGGGCGCCTTCGGGGGCTTGTTCTTGTGCCTTGTACAGGGATTGGAGAGCCTGCACCTTATGGTTTTTCTCAACCAGCAGCAATCCTCTGGCGAAATGTGCGGCGGAGAGCTGTAGCTTCAAATCCCGATCACCTTCCCATTGTTGTAGGCCATGTTCCAGATGGCTTGTGGCATCGTCGAATTTACCTTGGGCGATTTGTAGCGAGGCCAGATGCATCAGGGCTTCTTTGTCCTCGGGGGCATCGTAAAAGCTTTTCATGGCCTCAAGTTCGTCCTTGACGATATTGCGCATGGCTTTGCGCTCGTCATTTGTATCAAACATGACGGGTTGTGAGGGCAGGCCGGGTGAGCCTTTGACGATATACACACCAAGGGAAAGGGCCGGTACGAGAGAAATCAGAATATAGGCTGTTTTTTTGCGGCTGATGGCGATGGGTGCAACGAGGATCATCGTGCACACGGCGCAAAGAACGGCAAAGATTACAATCTGGATCATATCCTAGTCATTTCCATTTATCTTGTGACATCGTTGCTTCGGGGTTTTGAGTATTGAGGGGCACTATACAGGTAAAATTTCTGGAAAAACAGAGGGTGCGTGTGCTAATATTACTCCAAGATTAAACAAAAAAAGACGATTAGGGTGAAATATGGGTGTTCAATCCTTTGAAAAAGCCAATGATAAAGTTGCGCCGGATGGTCAGGCGCAAGGTTTGACTTTTGGCAGATTTTCTGCTTTCGAGCGCAATTTGAGCAGGGAAGAGGCTGATAAGTTGTTGCAGGAGGCTGATGCTGAAAAGCTAATGATTGGTGAGCCTATCGGGATGCAGGACTATATTTCTGCTCTTGAGAACGTGGCGCAGGCCTGCATGACCTCCAGCAGCGATTTATTCGCCGAGATCAAGCGCAAGAATGAAGAGCAGGGCATATTAATCAATACAACCGAGGATGAGCTGCGCGCTGGGCGCGTTGGTATTTATCACCGCGAGGCTATTCATCACGAGCCTATGGCGGATAATGTGGAAGTATCCTTGGAAGGGTTGATTGAAGGAGCGATTGCCGAGATCGAAGGTGAAATCGAGCATGATATTGAAATAGGTGATTTGTCCGAGGCTGGCGGTTTGGCGCCGAAATTACAACATCTGAAACAGCTTTTAGTACAGCTTGCCTCTGGTCACTCTCATGTTCACGAGCATGAGTATCAAGATCTTGTCGCAGGGTTTTAGGAGGAAAAAATATGAGCTTAGGTGATAATTTTGGCAGGGATGATGAATTTTACGAAGAGGCTATGAGTAATACGCATAGCGCGATATCCTTTGAGACCTTTTCCCGTAATATTGAGCTTGCCGAAGCCAAAGAGCTGGATGGTGAGGGCGCAATTATTGGTCCGCCTGTAGGGCAGCGTGAATTTATCTCGCAACTAAATTCGGTCTTGCTGGCGCGTAATCCGGTTTCCCTTGATTCAGAAAGTCTTGCCATCATACAAGAAAAAAACAGTGAGTGGGAAGCGACCATGCCGAGCACCCAAGACGAGATCGAAGCGGGGCGTTTGGGGCTGTATGAACCTAATCCGCTTTTGAAAAATGCGCTTGGCGCTCTGGAGGATTCCAAAGAGGAATTGCTGGAAGAACTGGAAAAGGAAATTGAACATATATATATGCAAGCTTCTTATGCTGATCCTGATGTGCTGTTCACGCGCTTGCAAAAGTTACAGCAGCTTATGGTTCAAATCGGTATTGGCGAGCCTGAAATCTCACGTGACTATGAAAGAGGCGGTCCAGGGATGGGCGGCATGGGGTTTTAGTCTACCTTGATCTTGATTGCTTGAAAAATTCCAGCATGGGGCGGTTATATTCATCATACCAGAGGTGCTTGAATATGTTTTCGCGGCCCTGATTTTTGATGATATGTGCGCCTTTGTCGCTGTGGCTATGTTTGGTCAGGCCTTTGCGGGCCTTATCCATGCAGGAGATATCAACGGCCTTATCGCCTTCATGGTGGAATTGTTTGAAGGGTATGCTGGCGGTCTGTCTGGGCCAATCTAGAGCATCAGTGTATTCCGGCGCGTGGCAAGAACCGCTCTCACCCATTTCCTTATTCGTACCGTAAGCATACCAGCGCCCCGGCGCATTGGCGCGTTTTGTGCTGGTATCGCCGCAATCCATGTAAACACCGTAAGGATCGCCTGCGGAGACAGGGGCGAAGGCCGTGATGTCCTTATTGAAATATGTGCTTGCCAAAATCGTCATAAAGCCGCCATTGGAAATGCCGGTCATGAAGATGTCACTGGCGCTGCCTTTGGGGCGGAAACGCGGGATGACCTTATCAATGACGGTTTTAATGAAATCCAGATCGACATTGCCGCGCTTGTTTTGCTCCAGCGAGGACCAGCGCTTGCCGCAAGCATGGCCCTTTTGGTCGGTGAAGATGTTCCAGCCTGAATCGAGTGAAAACACGGCAAAGCCTTGGCGCAGGGCCATATCTGCAAATCTGTTCATGGGTTTGCCAATGGGGATAAAGGCCAAGCGCGGTACGGTACAAAAATTCGAATACGATCCGCCGCCGCCATGAAGCGCGATAATGGCACCATTTACCCAACGTCCTTGGGGCGGGGCAGCCCAGAGAATTTGCCGATCCAGCCCGCCGACAGAGATATTCAGCTTTTTCCAGCCCTTTTCGATGCATTCATCCTCATAGTCCTGATACATGTTTTTGTGTCGCAGAGTGGACTTATCTTTGCTATGGGCGCTCAGCACCGGAAGGCAGCATAAAAGCAGGAGAAGAAAGGCAGAGATGGTCATGCGTGTTTTTTTCATGCGCGCATCATAACAGCCATATTTTAAAATGTGCAAAGAAATTTGGGTTATTCAATTTGTGCGGTTTTTTTTAGATAGACAGGATATTTGCCATATAATCTGTAGTGTTGAATGAAAATAAGCGCAGAGCCTATCAGTAAACATATATCGAGAGATTCAGATATTGTGTAATCCGCTTGTAATAATATGATAAGGAAAAGAAAATTACTGTTTAATAAGGGGTTGTATAAAACGGCAATCAAAATAAAGGGAAACACCCATTGGTTCTGCCCTTCGATGTTTTTGTAAAAATAAATAATTATAATGATGGAAATACAGGTAACCCATTCCAAGATTAAAAGGGTTGTTTGCGTATAAAAATCAAGCACAGTTATATTAACGGCTTGGACAAGAAATAAGTATACTGGTGCTCTCCAGATAATAGAGTGTAAAGGTACATTTTCCTCTATTTCTTCTGGCTTTGGTTTGTGATTTTTGGGATTGCATAGGTAATGAGCAAATAAAAATCCCCAATATAGGTATATAAAAGCTTTACCGTGATAGAATATGACATATACAAAGATAGAAGGTAAACCAACAATAAATCCGAAAACTTCTCGATTTTGATGGTTGTCTTCATAGAGAAGTAAAGACCACATTCCTGCCCATAGTAAGAATGGAACAAGAATTATAAGGAAAGGTAAGAATGCCCAAGAAATATATGGACGTGCATCGTCTATTATTTCTTTTATCTTGGTCCTCATGTCTCTTTACCAGCGCGCTGGATAAAGGCGAAGGCCGAGATGCCGCCTATTAGCAGGATCAGGAAGGGCATGACCCACAGCATCAGCGTGGCGTCATTCACAGGCGGGGTCATGGTGATGTCATCGCCATAGCTTTCGCGTAGATCAAAAAGAATGCGTTCGTCGCTATCGCCCTCTAGCAGGCGGGTGCGGATATGGGCGCGGATGGCGCCGGAGATTTCTGCGTCTGAATCGGCGACGCTCTGGGAGTCGCAAACGGGGCAGCGCACTTCGTGATACAAGGTACGGGCGCGCTTTTCCAGCGCCGGATCATCCAGTTTTTCATTCGGACCTGTTTTGGCCAGAGCTGCGCTGCTCAGGGCTATAACACAAATCATGACAATTAGGGTGCGGATCATTTTGTCTGCTCTTCTTTGCGTAAATATTCGATGACGGGCATGAATATTTCATCGACATGTTCGGGGCGGATCATGCCGACATGGTGATAGCGGATATTGCCTTTTGCGTCGATGATGAAGCTTTCCGGTGTGGCGGATAGTCCCCAAAGCGGGCTGAGTTCGGAGTCCAGATCAACGCCGATTTTGACGAAAGGATTGCCGAATTTACCGAGGAATTTCTTGATATCTTCGGGGTCATCATTGGTGGCGATGCCAAAAACTGGCACGCCGTGCTCTTCTTTGAGGGTTGTGAGGCGACCATGTTCCAGCGCGCAAGGCAAACACCAGCTTGCGAAGAAGTTCACAACAGCGACTTGTCCTATGAGGTCTTTTTCAGTGACGTTTTTATCTTGGTTTTCATAAAGGGGAACCGAGAAAGATGGCATTGGGCGCTTGAGCATTTCCGGCCTTTCTTCCTTTAGCAAAAGCTGCGCGAAGAGGATGGCCAGCGTCATAAGAACAATGAGAGGGAGAATATAGACAATACGCGTCATAGCAGATTTGATCCTTCTATTACGGTTTCGCCGCCTTTCACAAAGTCACGGGCGCGACGGGCCATAAGGCTGAGTACGCCGCCAAGGGCTATCATCATAAAGCCTGCCCACAGGAAAGCAATCATCGGGTGGATATAGGTGCGCACGACCCAGCTTTGGTTATCTTTGCTCATCTCGTCGGGGTTTATGGCGATGTAGATATCATCCATGAGAGAGGTTCTGATTGCGGCCTCTGTTGTGGTTTGCTGGGCGACCGGATAATAGCGGCGCTCTGGCGTCAGGGAAGCTACAGGCATGCTGGCTCCGAAATGCGAGACATCAATATGCGCTGTATCGGCAATGTAATTCTCTCCGGTGGTTTTTTCGAGCTTCTTGAAGGTGATTGTATATGGCCCGATATCGGCGCGTTCTCCGGCGCGCATGACGCGGATATCTTCCTGCACCCAGACAACCGAGCCAACCATGCCTATTACGGCTACGGCCATGCCCAAATGCGAGAGCGTCATGCCTTGGTGCGATAAGGGTAGGCCGAAGATGCGATCAAAATCCAGACGATCTGTGGCCAAAAACCATTCGCGCAAAGTCGATGCGCCTAGCCATAGGGCAACAAAAAGGATGAGCGTTGCAGTGATTTCGCGTTGCTGGCTGTTGATCAGGATTAATCCTGCACCGATCAGGGCTATTACAAGAGCGGGTTGCAGGCGTGGCCAAAGCGTATCCAGATTGCCGCGCTTCCATGCGATGAAGGGCGCTGCGCCCATCAGGATGAGGGCGGGCATGCTTAAGGGGATAAAGGTGGCTGCGAAATATGGCGGGCCGACGGCGATGCTGCCCAAGTTCAAGGCCTCCATCAGCAAGGGATAAAGTGTGCCGATCAGGACGGTTGCACAGGCCGTGATCATAAAGAGGTTGTTGAGGATCATGGTTGTCTCACGACTAAGCGCCGTAAACCGGACTGCATCGGTTCCGATTTTATGGACGCGCGCAGCATAAAGGGCAAGGCCACCACCAGTGAATACAGAAATAAGTGCTAATATAACCATGCCGCGCAGTGGGTCGCTCGCGAAGCTGTGAACCGATGTGAGTACGCCGGAGCGGACCAGAAACGTGCCAAGCATGGATAGGCTGAAGGTCAAAATGGCGAGTAAGGCCACCCATTTTTGCAAGGTCTCGCGCTTTTCAAGGACGAGGACGCTGTGGAGCAGAGCTGTGCCCATTAGCCATGGCATTAGCGAGGCATTTTCAACTGGATCCCAGAACCACCAGCCGCCCCAGCCTAGTTCGTAATAGGCCCACCAAGAGCCAAGGGCGATACCTGCGCTTAGGGAGGTCCAAGCCAGTAAAAGATAGGGCTTGGCGCAGCGCGCCCAGATGCGGTCCATTTTGCCGTGGATCAGCGCAGCGATGGCTAGTGCAAAAACGGCAGAAAACCCGACATAGCCTGTATAGAGCAGGGGCGGGTGCATAGCTAATCCGATATCTTGCAGGATCGGGTTCAATCCTGCGCCATCCAGTGGCGGCAGGGATATTCTCTCAAACGGGTTGGAGGTGAAGGTGATAAAGGCCAGAAATCCAAGGGATAGGCTACCTTGTACGGCTAAAGCCGTGGATTTGAAGAAAAGCGGCATATCTTTGTGACGGGCAAGAAGTACGCCAAATAAGCTCAGGATAAGCGCCCAAAGTAGCATAGAGCCTTCGTGATTGCCCCATGTGCCTGTGATTTTATAGATCAGGGGCTTTAGGCTGTGGCTGTTGCTGGCGACGTTATGGACTGTGAAATCCGACACCGCATAGGAATAGGCTAGCGCTGTAAATGATGCCAGTACCAAAGTAAAGCCGAGATAGGCGGCATTGATGCGCACATAAGGGTGCCGCACGGCGATTTGCACGCCTGCAATAACGAGCGCTAAAATGAGGCAGTAATGTCCAAGCTCGGGAACCATCTCGTCATTTCCATTTATTTTGTAACATCGTTGCTGCGCTCCTTACGTAAGTCTTTACGCTTCGTCGCTTACGTCTTGTTACATAATAAAGATAAAGCAAAACGACGATCAATATGGTGTATCAAACACAAGAAATACGCTTAGTCAGGCTCGAAAGTTGCGGGACTATATCATGAGGCGCGGAACGGGGGAAGTCACTAGATAATCTTCTTTAGATTTTGGATGCTTATTTTAAAACTGATTACAGTTGGTAATTAATACTAAGGCTTCCGTCATCTTCTCTTACGATGGCAACATTTTTATAATTACCCGGAATGCGGTCCATCAGTCTGATCCGCCGGTTAACGGCATTGTCTATCATTTCACTTTCTTCTGCATCAGGAGAGGTGCCAGTAACTTCTTGCCAAGCTTCACGAATTCTGCTTCTAGCAGAATAAAAGCTTTCATCTGCATCTAGCTCAATTTCTTTTAGAATATCTGACATGGATTTATGATATTGCCGAATAAATCAAGCCATCACATTCACGAGCCTGATTGTTGGATTTAGGATCTATTTCCGATTGTTTATGTTGTGCTGGCAAGGCTTTGGGCTCTATCTCTGAGTAGTTGTTAATTTGTTGCAAGCTGTTGAGGATGGTTTTGCCTCCTTCATGGACGTCTTGCAGCAAGATGTAATCTTCTGTGCCGTTATTTTGTAATGACATGGTGCGGCATAAAGTTTTTGGATTTAACTTGTCAAACAGATTGGCGAGTGTCACACCACCTCTAAGGTCATCTTGTTTTATTTGCACATTCATATGATTATTTACCCCTTTGTTTTGTAACTATAAGAGGAAAATTATTACATTGACTGCGCCATCGCGTCAAGGACAGGCTCTGTTTTGCTACTATTTGTCTTGGGTTCTACTTTTGATAGTGTGCCTTTATGGGTGACGGCTTCTGTGATGTATGTTGTGTCATGATTTGATATCATGTAAACGTCGGTATGCTGGTCCTTCTCGATTTGAGTAAAGCCTCTGAGTGCTCTTTCATTGCGGAGGGCTTCAATGCCTTTTTCTGTGACATCTTGCAAAATAACATTCTCACCTGATGTTTCATTATTATTCATGCTTACAGATCTACAATCGACACCAGGTGCAAATCTACAAAAAATATCATTTAAATCTACCTCTGATTCTTTTATCAGGTGGCTTAGTTCAATTTTTACGTCCATTTTTAACTCCGCTACTTTTTAAGTGCGGCGTGTTATGTCAGAACTGGCAGAGTCTTGTCAAGGATAAATGTATGAAATGCTAATATTTATTCACTGTGAGGGATTTTAACCGATTGCACGGTGTTGCCATAAGAAGATCAGGACACATAAAATCAGAAGCAGGGAAATCCACAAAGAGATGCTCAGGCGCAAAGATTGTCTGGATTTTTTTCGCTGGAACCATGTGCGCGGGCGGATGCCTTTGAACGAGAATACGAATTTGGCGGACAGGTTGACGCATATGATGTTCACCGCCAGTAGCAAGAACGAGCCATAACTTGCGCCCCATTGTCCGGCGCCGAGGTTCAGGCCCAAGACGACGGCAGGTGGCATCATCGCCACGGCGACCATAACCCCGACCATGGCACTTGAGACTCCGCTGGTCAGGGATAAGACGGCGGCTATCCCCGAGGCAAGAGCAAGAATGATCGCAGAGTATCCGACATCAATGCGGGTGAGATATTCGATATTCTGTGCGTAATTTTCCAATGGTACAGTGATGCCGATCAGGATGGAAAACAGTAATGTCAGGCCAAAGCCTACAGCATTGGTTTTCAGTGCATCGAGGATCATTGTCTTATCACCGAGTGTGACACCGAAGCTCAGCGCCAGATTGGGGCCAAGAAGCGGAGCGATTACCATAGCGGCAATCACGATGGCCAGATTGTCATTCACGATGCCTATGGCTGCGACAATGGTAGAAAGGGTCACAAGGATCAGGAAATCCTGATTGAGCTTGCAACCATTTCTGATTTGCTCATATAGCGCTTCGCGGGTGATGACGCCGCTTACCAGCTTGCCGGCGTTTTTCGGCTCGTCATCCTCTTCGGTTTTTTCCTCTTGGCGCGGGATGATGGACTCCAGAGGGTAGGTGATGATGTGCCAGTCCTGTTCTTTATTCAAAAGGGTCTGGAGCTTATCGGTCAGGGCTTGAACCTTATCCGCATTAATCAGGATGTTGAATTCGTAATTCTTGCCTTTTTCGGTGCCGCTGGACCAGTAGCGGATCGCGCCATTATCTTGCGCTTGGGCGGTGAGGTCTTTTTCTTTGCCTTTGGAGCCTAAGACTTTGATGATGCGTTGTGACATGAGGGGAGTTTACTCTTTCTCATGAGTCTTCTCCAGTGCCTTTTTGACCTCGGGAGGCATATAATTTTCATCATGTTT
>DCKO01000122.1:0-7945 GCA_002320665.1 Micavibrio sp. UBA1672 | reverse complement strand
GGAGGCATATAATTTTCATCATGTTTGGCGAGCAGGGTCTGGGCGATAAAGGTATTACCGTCTTCGTTCATTTTACCTGTGGCGATAACGCCTTGGCCTTCGCGGAAGAGGTCGGGCGGGATACCGTCATAGAGTACCTTCATCTCGGCTTTGTTATCGGTGATGGTAAAATACACGATTGAGCCTTCGCGGCGCATTGATCCGTCCTTGACCATGCCGCCAAGGCGGAAGATGCGCGGGGGTATTTCATCTTGCAGATCGGCGGGGGAGTAGAAGTAGGTGACATTATCACGCAGCGCATAAAGCGATAATCCAACGGCAAGGCTTGCGCCGATCAGGACGATAATGACACTAAAGATGCGTTGCTGTTTTCGGGTCATGGAGGGGGTAATACCACAGCCCGCCATTGAGGGGAAGCGTCGAATTTATAAAAACCTAGACATCATCCAGACCCAGCCATGGCTTGCTGTTCGGATCATTCAGGACATTATTGATCCGGAAGAATAATCTGGCCATGGCTTCGTTTTTCTTATCACTAGCCGTGGCTTTGGTGTTAAAGAAATCCTGATTTTTGGCGGCGCTAAAGCTTAGTTCTTCGGCGGCGTCTTGCAAGGCCATGGTGCATGTCTGTCTGCTTTCCGGCGTATCAAAATAGTTCGCAAGCAAGCCCGAGACATGCTCTTCGGTCAAAAGTGAATCATCTCTTTTATGATCAATAAGGATTGGATTTTTACTGGAAAACCCTTCAACAAGATTGTGGAGTTGGGTTGCTTGTTTTTCGTGTTCTTGTTGTTTCAAGGCGTCTTGGTCTATAACCGAGCATATGTCCTCAACCATTTGTCTTATTGCAATCGGCGCGGAAAAGCCATCTGGTATAAATCCATTATTGCCCTGAGAGTGAATGAGAGCATCTTTGCCCTTTTCAATATATAAATCCATGAGATTCTTGGTTTTTTCCGGATTATAATCTCCGCCATTCTCTCGTAAATGGTCGAGCAGGGCGGTTCTGATCTGCTCGAAAGAGCTATCTTGCTGGTGGGTGTTCGCACTCGTGCCAAAGGCGCTTCCTAGCCCTTGCACAACGCGTGTTCCTAAATCTTTGAATATGGATTTAATTTCCATGATCCCAACCTATATTTTATCAATCCGCTTTTTTTTGAAATTTTATAACAAAAACGGCGCAATAGTCAAATAAAACAGGATTTTGGGGCTAGTCTTCTTTTGGTTCTTCTTTTTGTTCTTCTTCGGAATCCAATATATATTTCAGCAGGAATTTCTCGGATATCCAGCCATAAATCAAATTCATCAGCACATACATCATGAGCATCACCGCCAGCACAGCCGCTATAATCGTGGTCCAGTGAAAGGGCAGGGTGAGGTCATTTGTATAGGCGTAATAATTAAAGGCCGGCGCGATCAGTAATAGGCTAAAAAGCAGGCTGTAGATGATGGTCGCAACGCGCTCGGGTCTGGTCATGACGCGCTTATATTTCATCATGAAGAAACAGGAGACGATAATAACGCTCGGCACAAAGGCCATAGAGCCCGATGGTGATCTGCCGACCAAGGAAAACCCGATCTGGAGCAGCAAGGCTAGCACAATATGTGTGCCGATAAAGAGCAGCGCATAATGCCAAGGCTTTGGCGTCTGTGGCTCGGGACTGTCGAGGTCAAAGATCGGGATCATGGTTAGTCTCTTACATTTTCAAAAGCTTTAATATGTTTCTGAAATTCTTCTGATTTAAAATATTCGTCTCTTACATTTTCTAAATTCTCAAGTAATGTTTTTCTTAAAAGATCGGTATTCTTTAGATCAATTTTGGGTTTACTAAAAAGGCTTTGAAAAAATGTTTGTTTTGATTGTTCAGCATAGCCTTCTCTTAGTATATGAAACATTTTTAGTCTAACAATATCATCCAAAGATGGAGCAATAGTATAGGCTACATAATCTTCAAGTCTTTCAAATGTCCTTTTTTGCCAATAAAAACCTTGTTGTCCGTGGCTGTAAGGGGTGAAAACACCTAGTGTTAATTTATTTCCAGATATAAGTAGCTTGGCTTGCCAATCGTTGGCATTTTCCGTAAAATCTTCATCGGAAACCAATTTATCAAAGTATTTTTCTTTTAAATCATTGGCCGAGAAAAAACGTAAAGTATCATTGATAGCTTCTTTTATAATTTTCCTTTTAAGTTCAAGGCTTTTTTTCATTTATATATCTACCCAATCGCCTCTAACCCTTGCCTTAAATCATCAAGCAGGTCATCAATATGCTCCACGCCGACGGACAGGCGCAGGAGTTGATCCGAGACTCCGGCTTTTTCTCTCGCTTCTGCGCCCATTGATACATGCGTCATTGTCGCGGGGTGGTTCATCAGGCTTTCCGTACCACCAAGGGATTGGGCGAGGCGGAAAATCTCGACGTTTTTGGCGAAAGTTTTCACGTTTTCGAAATTGCCCTTGATGGTGAAGCTTAACATTGCGCCGAAGCCTTCTTGCTGGGCGGCGGCGATTTCGTGGTTCGGGTGATCTTTCAGGCCGGGATAATAGACTTTATCAACGGCGTCATGTTCTGCCAGCATCTCTGCGATTTTTTCGGCGTTTTCTTGCGCACGGTGGACGCGCAGCTCTAGGGTTCTCATGCCGCGCAATGTCATGTAGGAATCAAACGGCGCGCCGATCAGACCCAGAGAGTTATTCCAGAATTCAAGATCGGTCAGGATGTCTTCGTTATTCGTGACTACGCAGCCACCGACAATGTCGCTATGGCCGTTCAGGAATTTTGTGGTGGAGTGATAGACGATATCTGCGCCCAGATTGAGAGGCTGTTGCAGGATCGGGGAGAGGAACGTGTTATCGGCAACAGTAATCGCGCCCACGGCTTTGGCTTTGGCCGCGATAGCCTTGATATCAGCAATCCTCATCACGGGGTTGGACGGGCTTTCGATTAGCACTATTTTAGGTTCTTCGGTAAAGGCTTCTTCGATGCCCTCGGGGGAATATTGATCTACGAATTTCAGGCGGAAATGGCCTTTATTTGCTAATTCTTTGAGCATACGATAGGAGCGCCCATAGCAATCAAAGGGGGCGATCAGCAAATCTTCGGGATCAAGCAAATGCACAATCAGGGTCAGCGCCGCCATACCGGAGGAGACCACGCAGGCGCCTAGACCTTCTTCCAGCTTCGTTACGGCCTCGGCCAGCATATCGCGGCTGGGGTTGCGCGTGCGTGAATATTCGTAAGGCAGATGCTCGCCAATGCCGGGGATTTCATAGGTCGAGGAAAAGTAAAGCGGCGGGATGACCGCGTGATGCGCGGGGTCTGCGCCGATACCGGCTTGTACAACTTTGGTTCTGCGTCTGGGTTTGTCTTTGCTCATTATTTATTTGCCTTTGTTATTTTAAGGGGACAATAAAGCGAAAGTGGCGGGATGTGAAGGTGTATTTTAAACCACAGCGATCACAGACGAAGTCACAGCGCGTTCATGAATGTAACGGATCGTCATTCCCTGAATTGTTGTCTGACAATTCTAAGGGAATCCAGTTAATTTTTGGATCGCCCTAGAATCTGTTTCACAGATTCGGGCGATGACGTTTTAGGGAAGATGCTCCTCTCGTTTTCTCTGTACGCGTTGTGGTAAGAAAAATTACTCACCGTTTTTAAGCTGTGCGAGGAGCGCTTTTAGTTTTTTTCTGCGCCATAGTGTATGGAGTATTAGCGCGCCCAGCATGATAAAGCAAATGCCATAGGCGCTCCAGATATAAAGGCCGTAGCCGCTCATGTGGAAAAATTCGCTCATGCTGTGGCCTCCTGAATAGCGGTCGTTTGCTCTTTTGATTTTTGGCGTACTTTGCGTTGGCGCTGGCTGTGGATTTTGCGGGCCAGTATTTCATTTTCAAGGCGCATCAGGGCCAGCATGCCAAAGAGGAATGTGAAGCCCGCTGCCATGAGTAATAAGGGCCAGAGCATCTCTGGTGACATAGAGGGTTGCTGGATTTTTTCTAAGGAACTGATGCTGGGGGGTTGGTGCAGTGTGTTCCACCATTCGACCGAGAATTTGATGATGGGCAAGTTTACTGCGCCGATCAGGGTCATCCAGCAGGCGGCTTTTTGGCCTTGCTCGGGATTGTCGAAGCTGCGCGCAATCACGATCAGGCCCATATAGATGAAAAACAGGATCAGGACGCTCGTCAGCCGTGCATCCCAGACCCACCACGTGCCCCAGCTTTTGATGCCCCAGAGCGATCCGGTAATCAGGCAAATCGCGGTCAGGGCCGCGCCGATGGGGGCGGCGGCCTGAATATAAAGGCCAGCCAAAGTGTGTTTCCAGATCAGATAGATCAGCGCAGCGATGCTCATGGAGCTATAGCACATCATCGCGGTCCATGCGGCGGGGACGTGGATATACATGATGCGCACATTTTCCGATTGCTGGTAATCCGGCGGGGAGGATATGAGCGCGAGGTATAAACCGGGGAGGATGCACGCACACGCACCAGCCAAGCACAGCCAGAGCAGCGGCTTGGCTATGGATGCGAATTTCGTTGGGTGTGCGTATTTATGCATTATTTATCATTCGTTACAGTATCATAAGCAATCTTTGCTAGTTTTAAGACGTTGTTCCATTCAGGGCAATTAATATATTCCTTATCTGGCAGCTTGGTTCCATATTTATCCAAGATAGCGTTAATCTCATCACATAGTACTTTTATTGAGTTTGCTTCTTTTTCATCTTTCAAAAATACTCCGATGGTTTTTTCTGGATTAGAGGACAGAGAAGTATCATCAAATAAAAAGTGAACTGCCAAATCAAAACTATCTTCTACACCTTCTGGACAATCTAAATTGACCCAATATTTTATTTGATATTCTTTATCACTTAACCCTTGTAGATACTCGATTAATTCATCTCTCATGCTTGGATATTGCATTGTATTCTAATCCCTTAAACCTTTCAAAATGCTTGCGGTCAGGAGTGGGGCGGTTGGGTGTGCGTATTTATGCATTATTTCTTTTCTAATTCCTTAGATTCTGGTTTTGGGCAATTCAGTTTTTCTTCCCAGATATCACCCATTTTAATAAGTTTCGGCAAATCTTTTTCATATAACTCTTCAAAAAACTTTTGGTCAAATTCAAAGTTTGTGTTTGTTACAATCTGTAGTCCTTTTGCTGGATAATATTTGTTTTGTACCAGTGTTATGTATTCATAAGCTTTAAGTAGGGCACAGTTTATTTTTTCCTGCCTTATACCATCTTCAATATATTTGGTTAAATATTGAGATGCCAGAGGGGCATGACTCATACAATTAGCGACAAAAGGGTTTTCTATTCCTATATTTAATTTGTTTATTATTATGTCAATTCCGCTTTCGCCTTGCTTATAACTTGTTTCAAGTTTTTTTGTCAGGCTGGCTTTTGGATTTAAATCATATTTGGGATATTCTTTCCGCAGTTCATCATCATCTACACAGGCAAGGGCATGAAATGAAAAACTGAGAAACAAGAATAATGTTATAATAAAAAGTCTCATCTCTAATCCCTCAAACCTTTCAAAATGCCGGCGGTCAGGAGTGGTGCGGTTGGTAGTGCGTATCCGAACATTTTTGCCTTTAAGCTTCAAAAGTCAATATCAATAAAGCGCCATATGCACCAGCCATTACCCATATAAAAATGGGTATAATCAAAGAAAATTTATGCACTTTCTTTAGCATAAGTAACCCTAGCCACAATAAAGGGCAAGTTACGAGTATCAAAAAAAATAGATTGATTAAATTATTAAAGTAATTGGGATGATATTCATAATATGACCAAATATGGTAAATTGGGCCAAAAAGGAAAATTCCAAAATTAAAAACCAATAACAGAAAATTTGGTACAGGGAAGATTAACATAAAAATTATATTTGCAATAATAAGGCTAACCAGAAGGCTTTTCAAACTGAACATCAGTCTATTTTTTAATTCAGACGTTTTTTTTTCTTCTGTTTGTGACATCTCTAATCCCTCAAACCTTTCAAAATGCCGGCGGTCAGGAGTGGCGCAGTTGGTAAAGCAATACTCAATCCAGCCCACAAAAACAAGAGGGGGGCGGTGCTGTCCGGTTGTCCTAAGCTCGCGCTGCCGAAAATCAGGATCGGGATGTATAGGGGCGTGACGAGCAGGGCATTGAGGGCGGCGCTGGTGTTTTTGGCGAATGTGCCTAGGGCGGCTGTGACATTTCCGATCAGGGTAAAGAGCATGGTTACGGGTAGAAGCGCTAGCCAGAGTGTTGTTAATGGTGTTTGCAGATCATAAGACAGGGCAATAAACGGCGCGACAATCATCAGCGGGAGGGCTGTGGTTAGCCAATGCGCGGCGATCTTTCCCAGCGCATACATCGCAAAGGGGTCGTGTGAGAAATGCACAAGATCCAGCGTGCCGTCGGTGTAATCGAGGGCATATATACGGCTTAAGGGGAGGAGGCTGGCGAGCAAGGCGCTTAGCACCAATATGCCGGGGCCGATGAGCTGTAATATCTCCATGTCGGAGCCGATGGCGAGTGGAAATAGTGTGGCTATAATTATAAAAAATGATGGTGTCACAAGGTACTGTAATGATCTTTTTAGATCAAGCTTCAGGTTTGATTTCAGTGTTGCAACGAATAGGGCCATGCCTTGTTTTATAGGGATGAATGTGGAATGTCACTATTATTTGCTCTTCATTATTTATTCTTGCGGCTATCCATCTGGCCTAGGGCGGCGAGGAAGATATAAAGCGCGACGACCTTCAAAACTACTAAAGCAACACAAACCACGTCGGAGTGTCTTAAATCTCCGGCAATTCTTTTGGACAGGGTGGTATGGATATTCCCTATATTGAACGGGCTACCGCTTTGTCTGGCGTCTTGAACGAAGCCGTAATGCTGGAGGGCTGTGGCTTCGGGGCGCATGAAGATAAAACCGTGCAGATTATAGATTACACTGAGTTGCTTATAGGCAAAGAGCATTAGCCAAGCCGAAATCAGGCACACAACAGCATATTTTAATTTATCTGATGGCATTTGCGCTGGAGACTTACCAAGAAGTTGTACTTACGGGTGGATTTTATATTAGAAAAGGGAAAAAGTCATTATGCATTTTGCTTAAGAATATGGGATTCAATATTTAAAAGCGTGGAATCGCCAAAGACTTCCGGTTGGTGGGTTGCGATGATGGCGAGGCCGCCGCGGTCTTGGTGGGATTTGATCTTGGCCAAAAGTAACTTTATGCCCTCTGCGTCCAGATGGGTGGTTGGCTCATCGAGCAGCCAGAGCGGGCGCGCATCGCTCTCCAGCAAGGTCATAAGCAAACGGCGCTTTTGCCCCGAGGAGAGCATATAAGCGGGGTAATCGCCTAAATCCTGTAGACCATACAGGGCGAGCAGGTCACTTGCGCTCGTTTTGGTGCTGATGTTCAGGGCGTCATGAAGGAAGGCTAAATTCTCGGATAAGGTCAGCTCGGCCTTGAGGGGTAAATCTTGTGAGAGGAACAGGATATTATGGTTCAGGTCTTGCGCGGGTTTTTGATCCCAGAGCACTTCGCCTTCACACAGCGGGAGCAGGCCGGAGATATTACGCAGCAGAGTTGTCTTGCCCGAGCCATTCGCGCCGGTGAGTAACAGCACCTCGCCAGCTTTCAGGGTGAAGCTGACGCCGTGATAAATCGTGTTGTAGCCGCGCGCGCAGCTCAGCTCTTTTGCGGTTAAGTTATGCATCACCAGAATTTATAGAGGAAATATGCAGGATGTGAAGGTGTATTTTAAACCACAGCGATCACAGGTGAAGTCACAGCGCGTCTTGTGAAACTGTTTGATCGTCATGTCCGCGAAGAAGGTGGCCAGAAGAAGGTGTATGGTGAAGGTAATTTTTCCCCTCACCCTGATGCTAGCGCATCTTTCCCTCTCCCTAGTGGGGAGAGGGATTAAGGGAGAG
>DCKO01000061.1:12278-12489 GCA_002320665.1 Micavibrio sp. UBA1672 | reverse complement strand
AAATGAAGTGGTCTGGACGAAAGGCCACCAGCCGATCTGTTATCAGGCCGTGATTACAACAGCGCAGGATTTAGGCATTTCCGAGCGTCAGGTGCGTAATCGTGAAAACGCCCTCAATCGCCTCGGCGCCCTCACTTGGGAAGATTCCGGCAATTTCAAGCGTTACGGTGTGCGTGACCGGGAAACTGGCGAGATTAAATATGCCTTTGGC
>DCKO01000061.1:0-11966 GCA_002320665.1 Micavibrio sp. UBA1672 | reverse complement strand
GGCGAGATTAAATATGCCTTTGGCGTTGATCTGTCTCCCCTCGCCTCTTTGGTCCCTGCCCTGGAACAAGCCTTGGCAGAAAAAGAAGCGTATAAAGAGCTTTGGAATGAGCATAAGCGTAAGATCACGGCCTATCGTGCCCGTATCCGTACTCTTCTGGCTGAAGCTGCGCTTTATAAAGAGATGAGCGATACCGTTCAGACCGTTCAGCAGGGCTATAACGCCATATCTTACTCCATTCGTACATATCATTCACTGAAACGCTTGAAGGATCTGACAGAAGATCATAAATTGCTTTTGGAAGGGTTATCTGACGCTCTTGAAATGGTTGTTAGCAGTGTGGAAAACTCAGAAATAACGCAGGATATTTCCGCCACAGGCGAAACAGATTGCCGCCATATACATAGTACAAACCCCCTTAAATCTAATAAATTAGATACAAGTAGTCCTACGGCCATTAGCTTTCAGGAAAACGTAGCGGATTGTCCTGAGCCAAAAGAGGCTGAGTCCGGTGAGAGTGGAAAGACCGAAACAGAGCAGAAAAACAAAGATTACGGAATGGGGCATATTTCATGGAAAATGATGGTAAACTCTTGTTCAGAGCGTTTCAAGGATCATATACCGCTTCATAATCGGGCTTTGTCATGGGCTGATCTCGTTGAAGCAGCAAATGCCCTCCTCCCCACCCTTGGAATAAACAGAACGGCGTGGTGGGATGCCTGTGATGTGCTTGGCCGTGAAGGGGCGGCGATCTGTATCATGATTATTGACCAGAAAGCCCAAGACCCTGAAAATCCTGTGCGAAACCCCGGCGGCTATTTACGAAAAATGGTTGCCCGCGCTAAAACAGGCGATCTGAACTTGCAAGGCTCGGTGTTTGGGCTGTTGAAACGCGGAGAGGAAAAGCACAATGCGTAGTTTCCAATACACAAAAAATAACCCCCGATTCCATCCACGAAAAATGTGGATGGAATCGGGGTTATTATCGCAATGTTTACGGTATTCTGCGGTTCTGCTCACGCCTCTGATCTGTATATCAAGGATGGTGATAGCTTTGTTTTGAACGGAGAAGAAGTCCGGCTTTGGGGCGTGGATGCGGTTGAACTATCGCAGTTTTGCCAAAAGTCCGGGCGGGACTATCCTTGCGGCAAACACGCAAAATCCTATTTGCTTCATCTGATCGGTTCGTCTGACTTACGCTGTGAAAGAATGCCGGCGGCCAAAAAAGAAACGCGCACCGTTGCCAGATGTTTTATCGGTGATCTGGATGTTGGCCGTGAAATGGTTCGCGCAGGTTGGGCGATTGATTATCGTTATTTCAGCAAAGGATTTTATGCTGAAGCTGAAAATCAGGCGCGGGAGCAAAAAAACGGGGTTTGGGAAGGTCGTTTCCAACAGCCGCGAAACTGGCGGAAATCTAACCCTTACAAGTGATTTTAACTGAAAATAACGGCCTCTCTCGCCTCGCTCAGTATTCAAATCCGTGTCATTGTACCTTGAGAACGCTCAGAATCGGCGTTTTTCTATGGCTGGTTTTGTACTTTTGTTCGTTTGGTTTTTTAAAAGGGCGTGCCGCCCGAATTTATCAAGTTGAATAGATCAAAATTTTATTGCTTTTCGTCACAGGCTAGAAAAGACAGATAAAATTTCGTCGATTCCACTCTGACAAATTCTCCTATGATTAAAATCAAGTAGAAATTTTCTGAAAAGCAGGAAAATCGTCAAAGACCCAGTCCTTTTTTAGTGTGTAAAAAATGGTGTTCAAAAATTTTCGTGCTGTGGCAACAATGGCTTTTCCGGATCCACGTCGTTTTTTGATGTTTTCATAGAAGTTATGAAGATATGGGCTGAATCTTTTGGCGATCAGGGCACATTGCACCAATATTGTCCGTGCCAGCTTATTTCCTCTTTTTGTAATACGTCCCGATATATGTGTTTCGTTGGATTGGCTGGTTTTGGGGACAATACCAAAATACGCGGCTAATTTTCCGGAATTTTTAAAATCACTGATTTCACCTATATGCGTAAGCATAATGGCAGCAGAAAGAGGTCCAATTCCTTTGATAGAGATCAAATTCTTATACCCCGGCAGTGATTGAGGGGTCGTTTGCAGGAGAGTGTGAAATCCTACCTTAAGGGGGTTAATAGCACAAAATAAGCACCAAGCATTTGAAAATACGTAAAATGAATCTTTATAGTATTATTGAAAAACTGTATAAATCTATCCTTAATGTTTTGAGTTTATAATTTAAGCTCTTGGTAGGGGCGTTATGGCACAACTGTTTGACATATCTAAAACGGATAAAGGTATAAGCGTTATTATGCCAGGAGCCATTAATTTACAAACCGGCTATATGGTCGGGACGACCGAGATAGAATATCCCACAATGCAAGATGCCAAGGATGCCATTATCGCTTCACGTGAAGAGATGCGTGTGCGATCTGAAATGCGTTCTTTAGGCAAGTATTTTAGTGATGAAAGAAAGATAGAGACAGTTGAAACTGAACAAGGGACGAAATATGACGTTACTGTTTCTGATCATGCGGGTTTGTCCACGTCTTTTAACGGAAAAGAAGTTCTTCTCAGCGGGCGGCATAGCGTTCGTTTTGATAGCTGGGATGCCGCAAAAGCCAAATTTTTTGAATCCCTCGATAAATCCTTTCGCCCTCAAGACGGTAATTTGTTGACGCTCAGCGTATCAGATAAAGAGACGATGGCTTTTTCTGATTTTTCCGCATTTGATCCCAAAGAATCTCCGACACAGGAAATTTACGATATCCCTGATGCCGTTAAAAAATATCTTGGATATGAGGGGGAAGACACACTACAGCCGAGTCAGCACTCTTACGAAAAAACGCTTGAGGACAAAGATTGGAAAAGCAAGCTCTACAGCTTTATCAAAGATTATTTGAGCAAGGAAGGTGCACATATAAAAGATGAACTTGGCATAGAGGCACTCGATACCTTAACGCCGAAACAAGCTTCGGCCTTGTCCTCCAGGATTGTTCTTGAACTAACGGATTATAATACAACCGACAAAGCCGCTCAGGGTGAAACACACGCCGATCAATCGACGGTTTTGGAAATTTTGAAAGAGGGAAGAAAAGAGAAAGACAATCCGCTGTGGAACGGAAATGGCGTTTGTCGCAATTTCGGATGTGCTGTGAAAGGCGTTTTTGAATCCTTGAAAGCCAACCAAACAGGTTTTAGCCTTCTTAATAACACCTATTGTCAATATTCCGGTGAGGATGGAAAATCGAACGGGAGCACAAGCTTTAAACCCAAAAGAGATGATTTTAACTCTATATCTAAGAAAACCTCACAAGGTCATGCATGGAATACTTTTTTTACCGTTTCAAAGACTGGGCAAATAGATGCCTCGATTATTGATGTGACGTGGGTGGATCGTAATTTGGCAGGGATGAGCCAAATTGAACGGCTTGACCGAACAACGACCAGATTATTGCCGATTGTTTGTGCAATCAGCAATGATATTGATCCCAATTCCAATATATATTCAGCTCAGGTTTCGGCTATAGCTCTGTACTATGCAGATCGCCTTGAAAATTTGTCTGAAAGAAAAGATGAATTTGGTGTCAATGAAAGGGAAGCTGTTGTTTCCAGTGCCCTGACTTTTGGCGGCGCACAATCTAACTTTTACGATTTTCCAAAACCGTTTGTAGACAGCGTGTTGGAAGGCTGCCTACAAATAGCACCCCAATTAGAAAAAGATGAGGTTCAGAGCTTACACCATATATCTCAGTCATCGCCATGGGCTGATTTCAATGGCGTTTTAAGCACATATTTAAAAGATAAAAGGGTTTCAGATTTCGGAAACTACGTGACATTCAAAGACGATGACTTGCAACGTCAAGCCTTTGAAATATTGCGGGCAAGAGACGGTTTTGAAGAAAATGTTAAAAATGCGCCCAAGCTTTATGGGCGCATGATGGCTGTATACCCTCAACTCTATTATGATTTTAACCCTTCTAAAAATATCTGTGATGCCAAAGCCCTTTCGGAAATGCTGGAACGCTCTAACGGTTTACGCAAGCACAATCGTTCGTTTGGCGGAGGCACGCCAACGCCTAATAAAATTGAGAAAGTTGTAAATGCCGCGCGCGATATGCTTAGAAACATTGATCCTGAGGAATATGCGGAGCATGTAGAGGATATGAATGATTTTTATCTGATCGCAAATTTTGATGCTTTCGAAAAAGAACTAAAATCTAATTGCCCTGAAAACAAACGAAGTTTTCCCGAGCTTCATGCCTGATCTGTGAGAAATAGATTGTCAGTATATAAAACGACATCGAAAGACATTCAGTCTCTTGTTTTAAAGCCATCAATAGCTTTGGAATCGCCTGTGTATGAATGGTGCATACGGTTCATTGAGCATTATCTTGAAAATTCAGGAATTTTTGGAAAAAATTTTTTACAAGAATTCATAAGATCAGAATGCTACCTTGTCTGTGATGATGAAACCTTTGAGTTTTGTGAAAAATACGGATTAAAGGGATATTACTCGCCATCAAAAAACAGTATTAGCTTTGGTAAAGCCGCATTCGAAGATAAAAATACATTTATGCAAACATATTTTCATGAGGCGATTCATGCTATACAGCACGCTCCTCCCTTCCTATCAAAATGGGCTATCTTTGATAAAAGCATACCAATATGGATAACACCGCGAGATTACATCTTGACAAGATTGTTATTGGAGCAAGATGCTCATGCCAAAACACATATATTTATGTACTATGTGGCTCAAATTGATAATGGTAGTCAAACTCCGGAAAATCCAACGACCATTTCTAAAATGATACGAAGTAGCGCGATAACTATTTTGAATCCTGCCTCGCCTGATCCTGATCAATCCATCGCTAGGGCTATCTTAAAAAATCTTCTTGAAAATATGGAGGACACAGCAAGAAAATGGCATAATCACATGTCTGAAATCGAATTTTTTCGATTAAGTCAAAATAATTTTCATGCGTTAGGCCACAGTATTGGCTTTGATACATTTTCTGAAAAACGGAAGCTTGATCTAGTTATGTTGCCGCAGGAATGGAAATGTCTAAATGATATTAATGCCCTTTTAGGAATAGGAGAAAATGAAAATATTCCCTATTTTTATACGGTACTATCTGAGCGAGGCATGTCGAAAGAAGACTATAGGTGTTTTATTCGTAACAAAGGATAAAAAAGGATACCCCTTAATCCGTTACTCGCTTCCAAAAAAAATAAATGAGGGGTTTTTCCTAAGAAGGTATAATTTTGCTGCCCAGCTAACCTTATATTTCTCTTCATTCACATCAGATTGCGTCCATTCTTCTATAGCTTTGGGATCAATTTTTTGAAGAGAAAACTTCAGGTTCATTACCTCTTGTTCTAACGTATTGTTTTTTTTAATAAGTTCGTTAAATTCCTGTTTATATCTGGTCAACCAGTAAAAAACCCTGAAAAACAGAATAATGATTGCCACAATTGTAATAAAGTACAGCATAGTCTATCCTCTATATATTCATTGGATTGATAGCACCCAAAGTGAGTGCGCGTCAATTGATACTGGAGTCATTTCAGGAGATAGGCTCCCTATGTTTTGCAACGATGCGGGAAATCGTAGCTTCGCTTACATTATAGAGCCTTGCCATCTGCGCTCCGGTTTTACGACCTGAAAGAACATTCTCTATGATGTCCTTTTTCTGGTCGTCACGAAGTTTAGGGCGGCGACCACCAACACGACCTTCGGCTCTGGCGGCATCAAGTCCGGCTTTTGTGCGTTCACGGATCATTTCACGTTCAAACTCAGCAAAAGCTCCAACCATTTGCATCATCATGCGACCTGCGGCGTTGGTGGTGTCTATGGATTCCGTCAGGCTTTTAAAGCCTGCACCGGCATTATCAATTTTTTCCATGATAACGAGCAGGTCTTTCAAGGAGCGAGACAATCGATCCAGTTTCCAAACCACGACAATATCATCCTTACGAAGTTGATCGAGCATGGTGTGTAGTGCCGGACGATCCCAACGTCCGCCGGAAGCATTTTCTTCGAATGTTTTTTCAACGCCCACCTCTTTAAACGCTTTGATCTGTAATCTGGCATTTTGATCATCGCCTTTCGAGATGCGGTTATATCCGAAAATCACGTCCTACCCTTTCACAAACGGTCGTTTAAAAAAGGCTTTTGGCTGTTATGCACTTCCGCGCAGTTTGTGCTTGCAAAAACCTGTTTCATATTGTCAATAAAAAGTAATGCATTTTTGAAAGAACGGGAAGCAAAATATGGCACATAGAACAGTTTTGACAGAGCGGCAACGAACATTGTTGTTCGGACTGCCGGATGACGAAGAAACGATGATCCGATTTTATGCTTTGAGCGATGAAGATGTTGCCATTATCAAAAGGCAACGTCGGAAGCGTAATCAGATCGGATTTGCTCTGCAACTTTGTGCCTTCCGGTTTCCTGGTCGATTATTGCAGCCACGAGAATTGATCCCGGAGAGGATGCTGGCCTTTATCGCTGCCCAGCTCGGTTTTTCAGGGGCAGAACTGGAAGGATACGCACAGCGTGAAGAAACCCGCTATCAACATCTGTCACGATTGCAAGAAACTTATGCCTACCGTTCGTTTTCAGGCGATATTCGTGCTGACATGCTGGAGTGGCTGGTTGGGGCAGCAGAACAAGCACGGGATAATTTTGGTTTGGCCGCTTCATTTCTTGAAGAGCTTCGACGGCAGAAGATTATTGTTCCGGCGGCTTCTACAGTCGAAAGACTGTGTGCTGACGCTTTGGTTGAAGCTGAACGCCGCATTGCGCGGAGAATTGCGCAACGACTCGATCCTAAAACAAAAGATTGTCTTGAGGCTTTATTGCATGAGAAAATGGAAAACGGTATCAGCAAATTTGTATGGCTCCGTCAGGCCGCTCCTGGGATGAATTCGGCGGCGATGAACAGGGTTCTTGATCGTCTTGATACGATCAAAACCATAAATCTGAGGCCCGACATAACAAAAAATATTCTGCCGCACCGAATTACACGCCTGCGCAAAGAGGGGGAACGACTATATACCGGCACGCTACAGGAGTTGCCGGAAGATCGCAGATTATCCATTCTCGTATCATGCGCTTCAGAATGGCGCTGTCTTTTTACCGATGCAGCTATCGAAACACATGAGCGGATTACAGGCCGTCTTTATAATCAGGCCAAACGTCATCAGGATGAAATTGTTCGCGAGGAAAGAACAAGTGTAACGCGCTCCCTACAATGTTTTTCGGATGTGGGTATGGCTTTGATCCGCGCTCGTCAATATGGTGACGATCCCTATACCGTGCTGGAACGCATGATGCCGTGGCAGGATTTTGAAAGTGCTGTGTACAGCACACAAAATCTGATAGGCAAAGTGGATACATCACCTGTCGATTTCTTACCGAGCGGTTATAACCGACTGCGACGTTACGCGCCTAGGTTTTTGGCTTCTTTTGAATTTCATGCTTCTCCTGCGGCCAAATCCTTGCTGGAAGCTGTGAATGTTCTACGGGAGATGAATGCCGGAACCAATCGTCACTTATCGGAAAAAATTCCAACAAGCTTTGTTCGCGATAAATGGCGAAAACATGTGCATTCCAATGGAAGAATTGATCGTCGCTATTGGGAAATTTGCGTTTTATTCGAATTGCGGAATGCCCTACGCTCCGGAGACATCTGGATCAATGAAAGCCGTCGTTACCGCAGTATAGAACAGGAATTATTACCCGTTCCGGCTGTTTCGACCTGTACCAAAATCGCCGTCCCCTTACAGGCCGAGCAATGGCTGGATGGACAACGCAGTGCTGCTCACGATAGACTAAAAACTGTGTCGAAAGCACTGAAAAACAACACCTTGTCCTATGCCAAAATACAAGGAGATAAATTGCAGCTATCCCCACTAAAACGAGCAGTGCCGGAGGATGTAGACATTCTGGCGAGGAAACTTTACGACATGGTTCCTCGCGTGCGCATTACGGATCTTTTGGCTGAAGTTAATAGTTGGACAGGATTTACCGATACTTTCACACATCTGCGAACTGGTGTGCCGCCCAAAGATCCCCATGCGCTTTTGACCGTTATTCTGGCAGACGGCCTTAATCTCGGTTTGCGGCGCATGGCTGATGCCTGTAATGGTTATTCTTTTTGGGAATTGCTGCGTAGTGCAGATTGGCATGTGCGGGAAGAAACTTATGATAAAGCTCTTGCCGTTCTGATCGATGCTCAACGTGAGCAGGCATTTTCTGCCCTGTGGGGTGATGGAACGACCTCATCATCTGACGGACAGCATTTTTCTGCAGGTGGTCAGGGCGAAGCCATGAATGTCGTGAACGCAAAGTATGGCAACAGTCCCGGCGTTTCTTTCTACACCCACATATCCGATCAATTCGGGCCTTATCATACCAAAGTTATTCCAGCCACTGCCCATGAAGCACCTCATGTTTTGGATGGACTGCTTCGCCATGAAAGCAACCTGAAAATCGAGGAGCATTATACAGATACAGGTGGATTCACAGATCATGTTTTTGCTGTTTCAGCCTTGCTTGGCTTTCGTTTTGCGCCCCGCATTCGCGATCTACACGATAAAAAACTCTACACTTTCGGTTCAGCATCTACATGGCCTGTGCTGGAACCTCTTATCGGTGGGCGCATCAACGAAAAATTGATCCGTACGCACTGGCATGATGCATTGCGGTTGGCGGCGTCCATGGCCGCAGGCGCTGCAAAACCGTCTCATATTTTACAAAAGCTCGCGGCTTATCCCCGGCAAAATGGCCTTGCTCATGCCTTGCGGGAAATCGGGCGTATAGAGCGCACTCTGTTTATGCTGGACTGGATGCAAGACAATGATTTGCGCCGCCGTGTTCAGATCGGCCTGAACAAAGGTGAAGCAAGAAACGCTCTAGCAAAGGCTTTGTTCATGGGGCGTCTCGGAGAGTTACGCGACCGGACACGGGAAAACCAGTCTCATCGCGCCAGTGGCTTGAATCTCATGACGGCAGCAATCATTCTTTGGAATACCGTTTATCTGGGCAAGGCCGTTGAACGGCTCAAAGAGGAAGGCAGGCTACCGCCGGAAGAGTTATTACGTCATATTTCACCTTTACCGTGGGAGCATATCGTCCTAACCGGCGAATATAACTGGAAGTCTGCTATAGCCACTTCGATGCAGAATCTCCGCCCTCTGCGCGATAATCTGTATGCTGAGGCCGCTTAAGGTAGGATTTCACACTCTCCTGCAAACGCCCCCATTTAGGGCACATAACATGGAAAATCATGTTAAACGCTTGTTCAGATCGGTTCAAGGATCATATCCCGCTCCATAATCGTGCTATGTCATGGGATGATCTGATTGAAGCCGCTCATGCCCTCCTCCCGACGCTGAAAATCAATAAAACAGCATGGTGGGATGCGTGTGACACGCTCGGACGATCCGGCGCGGCCATCTGTATCATGATTATCGATCAGAAATCACAAGATCCTGAAAATCCGGTTCATAATCCGGGCGGATATTTGCGCAAAATGGTTGCCAGAGCCAAAACAGGCGAACTGAATTTACAAGGTTCCGTGTTTGGTCTGCTCAAACGTGGAGAAGAAAAATATGTCTGATTTTTCAAAACAATTCCTCGGTGATTCATCTGTTTTTCTCAGAGAGCTAAATCTGATGACGGAGGAAGAACGGGCAAAGGCTTCCGAGAAAATCTCGGGATATTTGAAGATGAAATCCATCATGCATGGGGAGCGTTTTTACCATCCGTCTCAATCTGATTTTGACGATGCCGGGTGGTTGTTAAAATCCTCCTTGTTCACGATAAATGCATACGAGCGATCTTATCTGGACAAACTGAGTGAGGCGTTTAAAGCGAAGGAAGCGATGCCTTCAACCGATTACAATAACCGATTACAATGAAGCAAAATTTATCATTTCTCACTTTATGGCGCGATGGGATGAGTGGCTGGATAATGGATAAAAAAAATAATCCACGATTTCATCCACGAAAAATGTGGGTAAGTGGGGTCTTTGTCGCAAAGGCTGACAAGCCTCAAAAAAACGGCGGAATCAAAAATTCGTGTGACTGGCCTGTAAGAGTTGAAATTCCTTCATTATTGAGGGGTTATGGGAAAAATACCAGCCTCTCTCGTTACGCTCAGCATTCTTGGTCGTGTCATTGTACCTTGAAGTGAATCAGAAACGCTATTTCTATAATTCTCTTTGTATGAGGAGGTGTACTGCTCCATATCGTCTCAAGATCCCGTGCAGATTTTGAGTTCTCATCTCCCAGATCTGACAAATTTCATTAAAGGCTCATAGTCGTGATTATCGGCCGCACGCAATGCGGCGATATATTTTGATCTGATGTCACCTCGTGCTGTGAGATCTCCTGCTCCCCAAGTGAACTGTTCTTCCTTTAAAAAATTAAGCAATATATCAGTTGCGAGTCGGCTATGTCTTCCATTTCCGTTTGGAAACGGGTGTATTAAGACGAGCCTGTGGTGAAACCGTGCTGCGATTTCATCGGGAGGGAAGCTATTGTGATCGATCTGATATTGAACATCACTGATGAGCTGGGCTAGTTCTGAGGAGATGCGATATGCATCAATGCCTATGTTACGCTCAGATTTACGAAATTCTCCTGCCCATTCCCAGACTTCGTTATACATGCGTTTGTGTAAATTTTTCAAAAATGTGACATCAAGCGGATTTCGTTTTTTGGATTGAGCCCATAATTCGGCCTTCACGATATTGCGCTGTTCTGCTTGGTTAAGTTCTGCACGCGTTGAAATATAAGAAGGAATTAACCCTTCTTTTTCCTCTTCCGTCAAAGGTGTGTTCGCATCGTCAGGTTCTTCGAAAATATCGTCCATCATTTTAATTCATCCCATAAAATACGTTTTTTTTCTCTGATTATCTGCTCAGCTAATTCTTCAATCTCTTCATCGAGGGCAAACTTATTCAGGTTTTGGGCCTCTAAAGACATTGTATGATCGACCTTTCCAATGAGTTTTGCTGCTACGAGCCGCGCCCTATCTTTTACTGTCTCTTGAAGTGATTTTTTTGGTACAAATGAATAAACCAGAGCACAGTCCAATGCTTCAGCAGCGCGTCTCAAGGTCGCTAAAGTCACTGTTCCATCGAGTTCGGCTTTTTCCAGTGATGTGATGCGGGGTTGTGAAACACCTAATCTTTTAGCGAGTTGACTTGTGGTCATTCCCAAAGCTTCACGAATGGCTTTTGTCCAGCCTTTATGCGGTCTTTGCATTTGCTGTAACGAAGGTAAAGCTGCTATTTTCTTATCTAAAGCTTTTCTAGCTGTTTCTTTGGTCATCTTGATAACCTATAAGTTATTTAATCTATAAAAAATATAATATATATATTATCAAATATCAATAAATAATAACTTATGAGTTATTTGTTTTTTATCTTACCAGAATCCGTAAAGCCCGTAAGCCGAAAATTTTCATGCTTTCCGTCGTTTCTCTAGGAAAGACAAGAAAATTTCGCCCAGGCACTTCTTACGAAGTGTTTCGGACTTGACTGATTCCGGCTCTTTTAAGCCGCTGCGCGGCCTGTAGGAAAGAAGTGCAACCCGCACTTAACCTAAAAATGCAAAAGGAGCAAAACTATGACATTGCAAACATTAAAACTTTCACAAATCATCCCATCAGAAAACAATCCGCGCAGCGGCTTTGATGATGCGTCTATCGCAGGACTGGCGCAAAGCATCAAACAGGATGGGCTTTTACAAAATTTAGTTGTCTTCAAGCCCAAGGGCAAAAAGAAAAATTACGAGCTTATCAGCGGTGAACGCCGTTATCGCGCTTTGTGTTTGTTGCAACAAAATGGTGATCTGGACGAGACTTACGAAGTTGCGGTAGAAATCCGCGAAGGGCTGACAAAGGATGAAAAACTCCGTCTTGCCACGGTTGAAAATCTG
>DCKO01000046.1:1150-7906 GCA_002320665.1 Micavibrio sp. UBA1672 | reverse complement strand
CTCGCCCCAACGGAACCCGGTAAAGGCCGCAATGTCTGGTATTGTATGGGCTACACACTGGGCACAGGCTTAAGCGAAATTGTCGGCCTGCATGATTGCGACATATTAACCTATGATCGCTATATTCCAGCCCGATTATTCTATCCCGTAGCCAACCCGAATTTTTCCTATACATTTTCCAAGGGCTATTACCCGCGCATAGCCGATAACAAGATGAATGGTCGTGTTACACGCCTTTTATTACAGCCACTATTGAATGCCCTAAGACAAATATACGGATTAAATGAATATCTGGATTTCTTGCGCAGCTTCCGTTATCCGCTATCCGGTGAATTTGCGATGCATATTAACACAATCCCGAATTTGAGAATCCCTTCTGATTGGGGTCTTGAAATCGGTATGCTCTCCGAGATTTACAGGAATTATTCGCCTCGCGCTATCTGCCAAGTTGATCTAGCTGATAATTATGACCATAAACATCAGGATGTATCCCATGATGATCAGGCAAAGGGCCTATCCAAAATGAGCATTGATATCACCAAGTCAATCTTCAGAAAAATGGCAACGGATGGAGAAGTCTTCTCAATGGAAAAATTCCGCACTATTAAGGCCACCTACTTCCGCATGGCACTTGATATGGTCGAAATGTATCACGATGATGCCGTTATGAACGGATTAAGTATTGACCTACATAAAGAAGAAAAAACAGTCGAGCTTTTTGCCGCCAACATTATGGATGCAGGCGATGCATTCTTGAACAACCCGCACAAAGCACCATTTATCCCGCGCTGGGGCCGCATCTCTCATGCTATACCCAATATTCTAGAGCGCCTGACCGAAGCTGTCGAGCTTGATAACATTGATGATTAGAATTAATCATCACCAACAGAAGATATGGTATTTGTAATCCAGACGCTTTGATAAGGCTTGAGGTCGACGATATCCTCATTGTTACAATATTCGTGACCTGAAATCAGGTCTACCCAACACTGCCCGCCATAAACATTAATTTCATAGAGTGGCAGCTTTTTGGTCTTTTTGGTTAAATTCGTAATACAGAAAATACTTTGCTGCCGATCAACACTCTCGCGCCAAAACCCGAACAGCCCTGCCCCAAGATGAAGAGTAAACTGCGTTGCATTAGGATGAAAGGCAGGTTGCTTCACCCTGATCTTTAGCAACCGCTTGATCTCTTCAAACACTCTGTAATGTACATTATCCTCGGCCTTCAAATACCCTTTAAGCTCATCACTATCCCATTGATGACGGTTAATAGAACGTTTCTGTCCGGTTTCATCGAACTTCTCATAGTCATTATGTGTCGCAAAAAGACTATGAATGTAAAAGGCCGGAATCCCCTCTAGCGCCATCATAATCGTTTGCGAGGCAAGAAAACGCCGTTCCTGAGATCGGTCTTTGCCTGTAAACGTACCCTTCATGGCATCAAATAAAGACACATTAATCTCATAGGGCTTAAGCTGCCCATCCCGTCCCTTACGCATAGAGACTTCCCCGCCAAAGCCCTGAATAGTACCAATCATTTTATTAATTTCTTCTTCTGGCAATAAACCTTCTGCAGGCCTTAGGCCAATCCCGTCATGAGAAGCCGTAAAGTTCAGATATGTTGTTCCTATTTGCGCAGGCGGCATAGTCATCATCCAGCGCCGCAAATAGCGCGCTTGACCGGATAACAAAGCATGCGTAATGAGAGGAGGAAAGCTGAAGTTATATATAACGTGCGCTTCGTTCTTATTCCCGAAATAACTGAGGTTTTCATTATTCGGTAAATTCGTTTCGGTAATCAAAACAATATCGCGTTTATCAAAATCCACCAAGGTACGTAATAACCTGATGATCTCGTGGGTTTGCGGTAAATTTATGCAGGATGTTCCAATGATCTTCCATAAGAATCCAACAGCATCCAGACGAAAAACCCGAACATTATTATTAATATAATGACGCATAATCTTGATCATTTCGATCAGCACATCAGGGTTTTTAAAATTCAAATCAACCTGATCATGACCAAACGTACACCAGACATGTTTAATCCCGTCAACAGTCTCCACAGGACACAGCAAATCGCTAGGCCGAGGTCTTACAACACCGGATAAATCATCCGACAAACTAGCAGTAACGAAGTAATCTGTTTCAGGTTTTTTGCCAGTTTTAAAATGCGTAAACCATTCGCTCTGCGCGGAAACGTGATTGATAACCAAATCAGCCATCACACTAAAATCTTTACCTAATTTAGCAATATCATTCCAATCACCCAGATCTTCGCGCACAACCATATAATCTTTTACGGCAAAACCATCATCAGAGCTGTAAGGAAAAAACGGTAAGACATGAACCCAGTTAATCGTACCTTCCAGATATTTATTCAAGAACTCATCCAATATCATCAAAGGATGAGCTTTTTTCTTAGGGTCTAAAATGGAATCCCCATAAGTAATAACCATACTGTCGCATTCAGACCAAAAATCATAACTTGGCTTTGATGGCTCTTTTTTGGGACGACCACTACCCGGCCAAAAAGCTTTTATGATGCGCCCTGCTAATTGCTCAGTATCATGGTCAGGATAAAGAAAATTAAGATGAGAATATAATTTTTGCTCTAGTAAACCGTTCATATGCAAAGCATATCCAGCAGAACCTCACATGTCATCAGTTTTTTTTATAGAAAAATAATTCTGAGTAGAAATTAACAGCAATCAAAAACAATGCAATTCAGAAAGTTAAAGGCTTTTTTTAAGAAAAAAAATAAGCTATGAATAACTCACTCCATTTCGCAAAAAAAAGAAACGCAGCCCCTTGGTCTGCATATGTGAGCATATGAGCTTGAGCCTTTATAAAAAAGCAATATTACTTATATCTATAAGCACATTAAATGCCTGTGCCTACACAGCGCCGCCCGAATTTGATTTCAATCTTGGAGAAGAAAAATTCACACCACCAGCCTCTTATAAGCCTTTGCAAGAAGCACAAAAACAAGAGCCACCTCTCCCCGCGAGCAAACCTTGGTGGACGATATATAATAATGCGACTTTAAACACCCTTATTGAAAATGCCTTTCAGGAGAACCCTAATATCAATCAGACCCGTGCACGACTGGAACAAGCAGCAGCCATTGCAAATATCTCTCGCGCTGATCTACTACCCAATTTAACCATTTCCGGCGAACGCAGTACACAAAATGGCGATAACAGACAACCATCCTCTTTTGCACTTATAGGCGCAGCAGGCTATGAACTGGATTTATGGGGCAAAAACAGAGCAAACCACAAATCAGATCTGCTGGAAACCCAAGCCAGTGCCGATGACCTAAGGGCCGCCGCCATAACCTTAAGCGCATCAATCGTTGAGACATGGTTAACGCTGTTATCTTTGAGCGAAGAAGAAATCATCACGCGCAAACAAATTGACCTAAACAAAAAGGTTATGGAACTACAAAAAAAACGCTACGAAATGGGCAATGCCAGCTTGCTTGATTACCTACAACAAGATGAAACCGTCGCCAGAGCCGAAGCAACCCTGCCGGATATCCTGTCTGACCAAGACCAAGCCATGCATCGTTTAGCAGTGCTCGCCGGCAAACTTCCAACCAAAGACATCGAGATAGAAATCTCAAAATTGCCAGCCCCTTTACCTTTGCCGGATCATGGCCTGCCTTCGCAGTTACTGGAAAACAGACCGGATATAAATGCCGCTTGGCTCCGTATGAAATCAGCACAATGGGCCACGCAAGCCGCATGGGCCAATCGCCTGCCTAGTTTTGATTTGAGTGCAGCATACAGCACCAGCGCCGCTGCCTTGGATAGCCTGTTTAATACATGGCTTCTTGATTTAGCGGCCAACATAGTAGCGCCAGTCTTTGATGGAGGCGCGCGCAAAGCTGAACAAAGACGACAAGAAGCAATTACGGATGAACGCTTCCAAGCCTATAAAGGCACCGTCTTGGAAGCTGTGCAAGAAGTTGAAGATTCACTTAGTCGCAATACATTCCTCGACCAAAAAGAAAAGGCCATAAGGCGCCAATTAGAGGCCAGCCAGAAAACACTGGAACAAGCACAAATAAGCTATGCAAATGGTCGCCAAAGCTATATTAATGTCCTCAATGCCATATCAAATGTCCAAAGCTTGGAACTACAACTTGTGCGAACCCGCCGCACGCTTGCATTGGAACGTGTTGCTCTCTACCGCGCCTTAAGCGGCAATCTATGGGTCGACCATGCTCTAAGGAATGCAGAGAATAATGAAGATATGAGTACAACGGAGATGGTTGAATAATGGACAAAATCAAAAACAAAACCGAAGCTGGCTTTGCACAACTCCTTATTGTGATTGTAATTTTTGCCATAGCTGGCGGTCTTGCTTTTGTCCTGATCAAAAACCCGCCAAGAGCAGAAAAGAAAGATAATATTGAACGCCTTCCCACACTTGTTGAGACCGCGCGCTTTAAAAAAGGCCAACGCGCCGCCACAGTCGAAGCGATGGGGAAAGTCACGGCATCTTTACAAACAGAGCTAAAACCCCAGCTATCTGGCAAAGTCATTGCCCTTGCGCAGGAATTTGTCCCCGGTGGCTTTGTTAAAAAAGACCAAATCATCCTTGAGATTGACCCCAAAGATTACGAGTTGGATGTCCAGAGCAAAAAAGCTGCTCTGGCACAAGCACAAGCAGCATATGATTTGGAAAAAGGTCAGCAAGCCATCGCCCGCGATGAAATGCGCATCTTGGAACAAACAACTGGTAAAAAGCTTAAAAACTCTGACCTAGCGCTTAGAAAACCGCAAATGGCACAGGCCAAAGCCGATCTGGCAGCAGCTATGGCCGCACTGGATTTGTCATTAGTCAATCTGGAACGTACAAAAGTCAAAGCCCCTTTCGATGGCATAATTACAAAACGTAATATTAATCTGGGTGATTTCGTTTCAACACAAACTTCCCTTATGACCTTAAGCGGCATAGAGGAATACTGGATTGAAATCTCACTCCCTTCCGAAGAGCTTCGCTGGCTGCAATTACCGCATGGCGAAGAAAAAGGCTCTTCAGCACTGATAACGGACCGGCATAACAACAGAAAGTTCGAGGGAAACTTATTCAAAATCATCGGCACACTTAACGAACAAAGTCGTCTGGCTGAAATTCTGGTTAGCTTGTCCGGCCCATTAAAAGAAAATGGTAAAATCGAACTTGATAAAGCTCTGCTCCTGAATGATTTCGTGCATGTTACCTTACGGGGACATAAGATATCCTGCACATTAATACCACGCACGGCGCTTCGAGCAAAACAAACAATATGGATCAACAAAGACGACACCCTTGAAATCAGGCCCGTTTCGATTGGCTTTCAAACCGAAGAACATGTCTGCCTGACAGATGGCATTAATAATAATGATGATATTGTAACATCGAACATTACTGTACCGATAAATGGCATGAAACTCACCATATCAAATGGTGAAACCAATAGAACAAGCAGCCCTGAAACGCTGGAAACACCATGAGCCATTTTGATCCGGAAGAACTCAAAAACATAAAACCCGGCCCCATTTTGTGGATGGCAGCACATCCTGTGGCCGCAAATTTACTTATGGTTTTGATTATCTTTGGCGGTATCTTTTTTTTACTCCAAAGCAAAAAAGAAGTCTTTCCAGAGTTTGAGTTAGATCTGATTACCGTAACCATGATCTATCCCGGCGCAAGCCCCGAAGAAGTTGAAAAAAGTATTGTCCTACCCATTGAAAATGCCTTGCGAGATGTCGATGGCCTAGAAAACATAAAAGCAACGGCTAGCGAAGGATATGCAAACGTGAATGCGGAAGTCATTGATGAAAATGAAATGATCCGTATTGCACAAGATGTCAAAACAGCCGTGGACCAAATCACCACCTTTCCGGTAGATGCCGAGGACCTAACCGTTACCATCCCGAGCCGTAGAGAAAATTTGATTGATATCGTCTTGTATGGAACAGCCGATGATAATGCTCTACGCAGCGCCGCCGAATACATTTTAGAAAATATGGAACAACATGAACATATTGGCTCAGTCGAATTATCCGGCGTAAGAGATTATGAAATCCATATTGAAATCTCGCAAGAAAACCTGCGGCGCTATAATCTCACCTTCCCCGATATAGCAACTCTGGTCTCCCGTACCGCCATTGAAATTGGTGGTGGCTCGCTGAAAAGTAATGCTGGGGAAATCCTCGTGCGCATGGATGAACGCCGCGACACCGCAATAGATTTTGGCAATGTTCCCGTTATCAATCAACCAGATGGCAATATCGTTACCTTAAGTGATATCGCCACGATTAAAGAAACATTTGCAGATAAAAATGTATACTCCACCTATCGCGGCAAGCCCTCTATTCGCCTGAAAGTCTATACAGTTGGCGACCAATCCCCTATTGATGTATCAAACGCCGTTAAATCAAAAATCAAAGAACTTGAACCGCACCTTCATGGTGATCTACGCCTTGATATTGTAACAGATGAATCCGTCATGTTCGCCCAGCGTGCAGACCTCTTGGCAAAAAACGGTATATTCGGTCTTGTCCTTGTTATTATATTCCTATCCATGTTCCTTGATCTGCGCTTGGCCTTTTGGGTTTCCATGGGCATCCCCATATCCTATATGGGTGCATTTCTGATCTTACCCGCCACAGACTTTTCTTTGAATATGGTTTCCATGTTCGCCTTCATCGTAACATTGGGAATTGTGGTCGACGATGCGATTGTTGTTGGTGAAAA
>DCKO01000046.1:0-849 GCA_002320665.1 Micavibrio sp. UBA1672 | reverse complement strand
CGATGCGATTGTTGTTGGTGAAAACATCTATCACAAACGCGAAATCGGTATGAAACCTCTAAAAGCCTCTGTCGAGGGCGCGCGCGAAATGGCCATTCCGGTTCTGGTCAGTGTCACAACCAACATGGTCGCCTTCATGCCCATGTTTTTCATGAGTGGCTTTATGGGGAAAATCTTTGCCCTGATCCCAACCGTAGTGGTCACAGTGTTCTTCTTATCTTTATTAGAAAGCTTGTTCATCCTGCCCGCACATTTAACATTCAAGCAAGCCAAAACACTTAAAGGCGGGATTGTAAAACACCTGATTAATATTCAAAAGAAATTCAATAAGTCTTTCAATAACTTCGTTGTGAATACGTATTGCCCCATACTGGAGAAAATTATTTTAATCCGCTATATCGCCTTTAGCGTCTTCATCGCTATCCTTATCGCAACAGCCAGCTACGCCGCTAGCGGCCGCGTCGGCATGGTATTATTCTCCCCGCCAGAATCAGATTTTTCCTATGGTGAAGCTACCCTGCCCGTCGGGTCACCTGAGCAGTCAGTTAGAAACGTTGAAAAAATAATGCTTGATGCCGCCCAAAGCATTGTCGATGAATTTGGCGGGGATGATCTTGCGCAAGGAGTCTATAGCGAAGTCAATGAAAATGAGATTACAATTTTTGCTTTCTTGACTGATCCTGAAATTCGCCCCATCAGCACTAAGAAATTTACGGAAATTTGGCGAGAACGTACAGGCCAGATTCCTGGATTAGAATCCCTCACATTCAAGGAAGATCTTGGAGGCCCCGGAGGAAGCTCCAAGGCACTAACCATTGAACTTAGTCACAATGATACGGATGTGCTGGA
>DCKO01000022.1 GCA_002320665.1 Micavibrio sp. UBA1672 | reverse complement strand
GGCCCTATGGGCACGTCGGTGCCATGAGCCGCCAAAACTTCGTCTGAGATCTACGAAAAGGGTGTGTGATTATTTTACATATCGCAAAGTGATAACTTTTATTATGGTAATTTATGCTGTTTTATTGTTATATAACAGCGTGTTATAGATCACGCTTTAAACGTGCGGTCTATGTTCAAGGCGATCTGCCAACCACAACTTTATCAAAGATTGACGCGTCACGCCAAGTCTTTGTGCTTCTTTATCCAAAGATTCAACCATCCATGACGGGAAATCCACATTTACGCGCTTTGCTTCACGATTGGGTCGCGCAGCCGTGTCCAGATCAAAGTGATCCAGAACATCATCTTGGTTTGCATCGAACTTTTTATCGAGATCACGTGCTTTCATAAATTTCAATCTCCTTATCTCTGGAACGCCTGACAGATATTAATCTGGTGTTTGCATCTCTATAGGTCACAATCGCTGACCAGTGTTTATCCTCAATCTTGCCAATGACCATACTGCGCGGTTCATCAACGGTTTTGGCCTTGATTTCCAGTAAATCCGGATCAAGCCATAGGCCTTGCGCCGCTTCAAAATCAATACCGTGTTTAGCCAGATTGGCGGCGCTTTTATCCGGATCATATTCAAACTTCATGATAGCAATATAGCACTAATTATTCATTAATGGTATATTTATTATACTATTAAGCAGCTATTTTGGTATCATTTACAGGATCAAATATCCGTTTACTCATATCAAGATCGAACGAACCATACGGTGTAACATGTTGATATATGAGCGGTGTCAAAGCTCGTAAATCCTCTGTTTGCATGCTGTTCATCCATTTTTCTTCTTTTAAAACATCCTGGATCATCATGGTATTCACATATACGAGACAAACCTGCAGCAAATGTAAAGCCAGTATAGAAATTTCTTGATTGGCAAGCTGGTTAGATGTCAGCTCACTATTTCTGGCAAAAAAGATAAATTCGACCGTGCTGTTACAGTTCTCAACCACGTTCAAAGCCTCATGAATTTCCCGTCGTAATTCCTCTGAAGCCAGATATTCGCATAAAAATACGGTTTTAACGGCGCGCCCTAATTCGGCTAACGCCTGATACGTTGGATGTTGCCTATTATTGCGTGTAAAGCGGTTTAAAATGGATTCCGCGCTTGCCGTCCCCTTTTGCAAAGCTGAAGCATATTTCACCATTTGATCATACTGGTTGGATATTAAGTCCCAATTTATCGGTCTTTGGTTCAAAATCGGAGTAAGGTTGCCGTATTGTCCCAAAACACCGGCCTCCGGAAGATAAAGCTTTTGCGAAGCAATGGCCTTTAATCTTGGCATCAGAGAAAATCCTAAAAGCTCACAAAACGCAAAGGCTACCTCACTCTGGCCGTGACTATCGACATACTGCGTGTCGATCTCCATGTCTGTGCAATGCCGCAGCATACCTTCAATCACAGCACTCACTTCTGAAGAGGAACAGCGTTTGATCTGTGAATGGATGCAAAGAGATTTCTTCTCAACATGCCAGTAAATCATAATGCCCGGCCCTTTATAGCGGACATGCCATTCGCTCATGAGGTTTTGATCCCAGGCATGAAGTTTTTTCGAGTCAGAGGCACAGGACGTTGTGCCCTCTCCCCAGATTTGTGATTGTCTGATTTTAAGAGTGGCATTGACGACTTTGGCAATTGCCTCACGTAAAGCGTCTTTGTGTATATAACGCTCCCGAACGTGTCGTAACTCATCAAAGGTGAAAGCCCTGCCATCACCAGCCAAAACACGCTTTAATCCGGTGTTTGTGCCCAAAGCATAAAGCGTCAAAAGCAAGCGCGGTTGCAAAATGCTTTGATCCAGAATTTGACGGTCTCCACTGCTTTTAAAACATTCCGTGAAACCGGTGTGCAAGTCCGCTTCTTTTACAATATCCAAAAGTCCTGTAAGTGGCCAACGCCCGGCCACTTCTGCTTTCAGTTTATTTAAGAATTGTGGTTCCGGCTGTGGCTCCAAAGGAGAAAGATGGATCAAATTTTTGCCGTGCGGACGTATAGAAACCTTGGGATTACGCGGTATATTCCTATTAAGACGATCAAGGGCATCGCTCATCCTACTCTTTAATTCTCTAATGAAGTCATGGGTTTTGAGCGGCAAATTCAGACCTTGATAATATATGTTTCTTCTGATTTCAAAATCATGCGGAACATCATCATCCGGATTACGAAACTTGTGAGCACCTTCAACCCATATTTCGCGGCAACGAAGCCCGTCCCGCAATGCCTGTAAAACACAGATTTCATAGCTGATCCGGTCAATATAATCATCGCATTTCTTCTCGTCATATATGATGAGAAAGGGCTGCAGGGATTTGGGGATTATGCCCTTAATAGGCACATCTCTGGCTAAAATTTTACGCTGTGATTTTTTCGCCAACAAGATATATTCCAGAGCCTCGATTACAGGTCTGTGATGCGCATTATTACAGCGGAATCTAAGGGCTTGTAATATCGGTGGCACCATCTGGCGGTAATGGTTCTTGTATGAATTGCGGATATAAACCTGTAGCTTTTCCTTATAAATAGGGCGTTCAGCCTGAAATTCCTTCACAAGATCTTCGAGTACATTTTTGCCAACAGCAGGAAACAGTACATCCCGCACGGAACCTTCTGGATTATCAAGCGCAGCCTGCGCCAATTTGAACAGGATCATCTTCTTATTTGAAACTTCACGGACATTTCCTGCAATCTCTTTGGTTACGCGCTTTTCAGAACGTATTTTGATCTTGTGAATGAGTTGAATCAATAGTTCGACCAAACCATCAATAATTTCACCGCGCCGTTGCAGTAAAAATGCACATGCCAATGTGTAGCGCACACCATCAGGATGGCGCCGCATTTCCCACGCGGTTTCAACAGCAGCGCGGCGGCGGTATTTACTTACAGTTTTATCATTAATTCCTTCAAACAGATTATCCGGAAGCGCAAGCCTATCAATACTTTCCAGTTTTAAAAGTTCATTCATAACACTTTGCAATCCGGGGCGACCGGGACCAGTTTTAAGAGTGCTGAAAGCTGTGTCATCAGCGCCTGTTTTATGATCTTCCGCAAATAGCATATCCACAGCAAGGCAGCTATCATTCGAAAGCCTCACCTCTACACGCCTGAAAATATCAGTCTCAAAGGCAGCAAGAGCGCCCCTTATGATGCGCTCTTGTTTCTGCTCCGATGGTTTTTCGGTCTTATGGATCAAACACCATTGCGTTATGCCTTCATACAGACCATTGGCCTGTTCCGGTTCTTCTATGATTTCGGCGAACAACCAATCATGAATATTTGAGTAATCTTCAGCATTAGGTGTACGGAATCCTAAATAATCCCGAATATCCCGCCTCTGTCGCTCCGCTGTACGATCTTGAAAATCCAAATCGTGAACACTGTCATCGCATTCCAGTTGCTCAATAACAGAGCGTATCGCTGAAAACTCAAGATCATCAGAACACACAGGAAAACCGGCGTGTTTCTGGTAATGCTTCAAAAACAAAGCGCCCTGGAATTTGTTTTTTCCACGGTACTTCTGCAAAAAATCAAGCTCTGCGCGTGTCAGAGCCCAATCAGGGTCGATAAATTTAAAGGTCATGCCCTACAGTTTGGCCATAACAGCATAAATGTCTATTCAAAAATTGAAATTAGTGGAAGTTTTGGCGGCTCATGGCACCGACGTGCCCATAGGGCCAAGCTGTATATGAATCTCTGATTCCACGGCCAGTTTACCGTATAGACCTGATCCAGACACTCTACGACGGCATTCCGAAGGCTGACTTCCAACAGGTGAAGCGGCACAATAAAGGCCGATGAGAGTTCTAAATTCCATTGATAGAGTGTGAGCGCATGTGTAGGATCATTATTACAGTGCTGCAAATATGTTGTAAAACGGGGTGCTGATAGGATATGAGGGATATTGGTAAGCTGATCCTTGGAAAATGGCATATTCAAACAGTTTCAAAAGCATTGGAAAAATCTTGACACTTATACCATTTTGACTATATCCTGTACATAGATGTTATGGGATACGCGGGCGCAAGCCTCCACCTGTAGCGATAAGATTTTAAAGGCTCATTTCCGAATAGGGATGAGCTTTTTTCTTGGGCGTTTTTGAGTGATAATATATCTTATGGGAAATAATTCCTATTTTATTGTTTCAAAACACGGGCGGTAATAAAGCCGCTGGTCATGTGTTCAGCTACTAAATGATTACACTCTGGACAGTACGCTTGTTCTTTATCTTTACCGCCAGGTACATTCATAGGCTGTTCCTCAATTTTCAACTTTATACCACAATTTTCACAATCTGTTTCGTAATTCCAAGGCATTAAATCTTCCTAACTTACATGTTCTATCCGAGCCGGAATGTCTATATAAACTTGATTATCATTCGTGGTGCTTAAATAACAGTCAAGATCATTTAGCATATTTTCGGCCGGACGGTTCAACGCTAGAAATTCATCGAAACTGTCCCATTCGCCTCGGCGCTCCCAAATATCCAATAAAACTGGATGAAACCGTGAGATCATTTGTCCTTCTGGTTCATCAAAAAGCGATGCTGAGCGCGGTGCTATTTCGGCCATTTCAGATTCCTTCGCATCCAGTAAGCCAAACAAATATCCAGCAGATAAAAGGACTATCCGTAAATTATAAGCCAAAACCTGTAAGAATTCATCCAGACTAATACGTCCCCAATGGTAATCTCTTCTTGCTTCTCGTAAACGATCGCGAAATGTTATATAAGCATTTGAAAAGAGTTCATCTTCAAACGGTTCTTCTTCTTCGGCAAATGGCGCACTTACTCTGCTGGCATAGTATTCATCCCATATACAGTGGCTTAATTCCCATATATATAGTTCTTTGGGATCAGGAATTAGTTCGTGGGGTTGTTGTGTATAAATCAGTCCTAAAGCCTGTTGTTTCGCTGCATGGTCGGCAGCATGTGCAAGTTCGTGAACAACCAACTTGTACCCCTGATCTCTTTCTAGTTCGTTTTCAGAGGCTATCAAACCAACAATATGCGGACCTAAAACGATATGGGTTTTTATCATCCCATCTCGCACAACAGGTAAGGCCATAGCGATTCCCTCACCAAGCTCCTCATCATTGGTCGCTGTGGCTGGAATAGCGCCATCTATGCCCCGGTCAATATTTGCCAAAGTTTCGTGGTAGTTCCAGGCTACAGTAAAACCAACGAGGTTGTTTAAGGGTAAGTAACGACTTAACTCACGCGTAATGGCTGCTATATCGTTGCCTACTGTTCGCGATAATTCCTCTTCAAAGCCCTGCATTTGCACCTGTAATCCTTCTGGAAGATTTACGGGCGGCTGTTCTTCTATTTCATCGTTGTTCTGTGTATCGCTCATATTATAAATTTTCTGAATTTTAGAGGAATGGCAATTATTCTCTTCCAATTTTTTCGGCTAAGTTTGCACAATAGGAACACAGTCCGTTTAGGTCTTGTTCATCAAGCCCGATATGATTATGACAGCGCGCACATCTTTCATACTCAGGTTTGTAATCACAGACAACGCAACATTCCTCTTCAAATACGAATGTGTTTTTTCTACATTCAGGACATTCCTCTACTGGAGCCATGCCGCCCTTCGTAGCGGCCAAATATAGATCGGCATAAAACAGCTCTTCTACGCACTTTTCAAAAAAGTCCGGCCAGTAATCAATAGGCTCGCCACAGGAATTACATTGCATTTTTGTAAGAAAGTCTTTGAAAAGAGGTCTTCCCTCTTTTGTGTCGATGTACGGGTCATGCTCAATAAGCTGGACAAGAGAAGACTCGCAGAAATAGCATTTCGCGTGTTTGATTGCTTGATTTATTGTTTCATACTTCCAGTTGAAATCTTTAAATGAATCTTTGCATGCTTTCTCTTCCGCAGAGAACACTTCCTCAATTTCTAAAAATATAGGCCAGAGATCACGGTCAATTATAGAAACGGGACTCTCACCCAACTCGTTTGTTAAAAAATCTCTTATAATGAGGAATGATTTAGCCAAGATCTCCCTTACGAGACCAGGAGATTTATCCGTATAATAATGTTCGAGATCATTACGCAAACGCTGTATTTCGTAAAGTCTATTCCAATCTACGCTTACTCCTAAATTTTCAAATCTAACTTCTATTTCTTTCAGATTTACTGTGGTTTTTCCTGCCCCCACAAATACGACTTCGCCAGCTTTGTTTATTTGGGGAATTAAACGCTTTTTTATAAGAAGCTCTGTGTCGTATTCCGGGGAAAGGCGAACCAGTTTTTCTTTCAGCAAAAGAAGAATACCGGCATATACGTTACGAACAGCAGAGACATTTCTTCTATCTTCACCTGTTTGATAGTCCTCAATCCCCACTTCAATCGAATAAATTGCGTTCTGTAATAACCCCATTATCGAGACCTCATAGGGCCAAACATTTCTGTGCTAAGAAGAAGATTCCAGATTTTTTTCATTGCCAGCCCTGTTTCTTGACTGACGAAAAGCGAGGATCTGCTGCCGTGCGGTGAACCCAAAAAATATGAGCGCATGGTTTCCCAATCTTCTCCGCATTGCGACCATTCCCAACACGGAACCTCTTTTTGAAGCATCAGCGGAACGGCCAAAGATGCCGGTATCATTTCATTATGATTAACTAAGTTTTGCCAATCGCAGCACACCAGTATCGGTGTTGCGTTAGAATTATAAAGTTGAACATCCAGCCGTTCGGCTGTAATCGTGGCGATTGAACTAAAAGGCAAAGCTTCGACGGAATCTATAACTTTCTGGCCGTCGTCGTAGGGACAAGTAATAAAAGCGTTCAAGAAATATCGTGTATGATCTAAGCCTTTGTAACCACATTCTTCACGGGGCACTGTTAGCGGATGGTGATCGTCGTGATGGGTGACTAATGGGTGCCAAGACGGGTAACTATCGACCACAGGGCCGTATTCGGACACAATTTCAAGAAGCTTTTTTTCGCTTCTTTCTCTTTCGCTAGCTTCAATGTCTCTTGGTACAAGATAATTCTTTACCGCTTCAAATCCCCTTTGTGCGGATTCATCTGCTCTAAATGCCATAAGCTTCCTCCGTGTATCTTAGGCTAGACATGATACACCATTATTACGCATAAAACAATAATTTTATGCGTGAAGAAAGTTTTTTGTGATTTAAACAGGCGATGCTTAAAAATCGCGAAAATCCAGATTGACGATAGGCCGAGTCAATGGAATGTTATTAGCTTCTGAATAATCTACCACTAAATCCAGAAAACCTTCTGACGTTTTAGGGCTGCTAATTTGCCAAAACATGCTTTCAGTATGATGATTGTCTGGATCGTCGTAGCTTATAAAATCGTAAGCCATCAACAAGCGAAGCTCACCTTTTGTATCGCGGTAGTTAGATATTCTTTCAAGCTTATCATTGTTTATTTCCATACCCTCCCGTGAAATCCCCGGTCGGCGTTCCGTCTCACGGCGTTCGATCATCACTGCTAGAAATTCTCTGGTGATCCTTGGGAGTTGTGCAAGGCACTCCGACAAAAGAGTGAAGTCTTGTTGTGTATCTTCTATCGGAGCCTCAGTGATTCCTTGACCATCCAAAAACGCATAAAAAATTTTGCAATCGGTGAGTTGAGGTTTTGGCACGGACTCTATAAAATCAGCCATACTGGTAGGAAATTTTCCGTCTTGATCGGGGATTTCCAATTCGATCTTAACCCGCGTTAGCTCAGAGCGCACATGCTCGTAAAGAGTTTGCAGAACATCAAGGGGAAGATCCATGCACCGTTTACAAAGAGTGTCTATATCCCATATATCGGCCTTACTGAAACTGGAGCGTCCGCACTGCTTTTCGTCAAGGGTGTATGAGGTTTGTTTCCTTCCTATAATAAGAACCTTAATTTCAGGAAAATCGTTGATTTGCTGATCTGTCAGCTTGGTAAGGGTGTTGTTAATTTTTTTAGACGTATTTTCCGCCGTGATCTGAAAAGCCCACTTTTTTGATTTGTCACCAAGATCAAGACCCCGATAGTTATTTTGATCTTGATTGAGGTTTTCCAGAGACAGGCCGTAAAGATGGTTTAGGGAGGTTTTAAAAAAATCTTCAAGAACCTTATTAAGATCAAACAAGCCAAGTTTACCGCGCGTCGATACTTGATTGGCAATATCGCCCAATCCGTCAACAATCTCCCCTATAAAATACCCTCTACTTATCATGCACACCCCTCAATATGATATGGACATCACTACTGCACATTATCATCTTTCTTAAAATCGAATAATTTTTGCGTTTCACTGGCGAGTTTCCTGAACATAGAATTGGCTTGGATGGCAGGGCGTCCAGAGCGTAATAATCCATAAGCAATGGATATGAGCGCTCCAGCCAGTTCAACTTTGGAAAGATTATGCTTTTTGATTAGATAATTCATGAATCCTGCCAACTCAGTGCGTGCAACCTTTTCACCGACCATGTGCTGTTCTGCCAAGCTCCGTTCACGCTTGGACTTTGGATTAACGAGTTTTACAGATACATTAGACATTGGTTTTCTCCCTATACAGACCAAATATCAGAAAAAAGTAATCATACGTTCCTTAATTCTTTTCTATGGCCGGTTCTTGTCGTTTCACTGGTTTTTCTTTTATCACCTCTGGTAAAATGCCTTTATCTACCAGATCATTGATGGCGTCTATACCTGTGCTTACAAGCAAATCCGCAAACGTAATTTCTGTTAAGGAAAGAGAAGAATCTGCTACAGCTTGGCCTTCTGCTTTCCACACTAACCTATTCTTAGAAAGGTCTGTCAAACTAGAAATAGATGTCATAACTGGCTCTGAAGTGCTATATCCGCCAGAAGTATAGCCAGGTGTGGTATTGGTGGTGACATACGAATAATTGCCGACTGTATTCACACTGCTCGTTGTCGTGCCGGCATGATAAGTAACGGGTACATAAGATTCAATTTTATCTTTTCCTATATAAATTGAGAATAGGCTTTCAGCCCCCGTTTTCTTTATAAGACTAGCGGTTTTTTTGGGTGTGTATTCCCTAGTAGGGGGCACAATATCCGTAAATTTAATAGCTTGTACATTGTGTGCATTAAATTTTTCAGAGAGCTTTTGTTCGGCGATTTGAGTTTCCTCCATTGTTGCGCCATTAACTTGAATGACAACGCGTGAAATTTCATAACCGCTCTCTCTATAGTCTGGATCAACAAATCCGGTAGTGTTGGTTGTTACGCATCCCGCCAGAATAAAAACAAAACTTAATAAATAAAACTTCTTCATTGCATTCTTTCTATCGTATTAAATTCGTGATCTGTTTAACTGAGCTGGGGCTGTGTCGTCATAGTATTCACTTATCATGCCATCTTTCAACGATTTTTGCTTGCAATCTTTTATTAGAATTGAGATTCTGAAGTGTGTTGCCAAATATTGCAGCATGGGAAAATTCGTCAAGTCCCTGGCGCATGCGCCTCAATCACATAGCCAAACCGATCTGTTCTGGTCGGGGCGGCGGTGAATATAACACCTGAATGCCTCGGCGTTCAGGAAATAAACTGCTACCTTGCTATGTGAGGTTTCTTGACGGACGCTCCCGATCACCCGGTTTCCAGGTGGTCTTTTTTTTGGAGCAGGTTGATGCGAACTATTTTGATATTTTTATGTCTATGTTTTTTTGTACTAAACGGGCCAGTATTTGCTCAGCCCCCTTCTTCTCATGCTATTGCTGCAAAAGTTTTGGGTATAAGCGATCAAAATGTAGTTCTTGTAGAACGTGCTGACAGGCCAGGTATTAAAATGAATATTCAAATTCGCGGTTATCAGCTTCCGCATCGAAGCGGTGAATGCAAATTTGAACGTAGTCTTGGTCAACAGGTTACAAAAGCCATTCAAGATTTGGTTGGTGCCAAAGGTGTGACGCTACTAAATCCCCTACCTTCTTCCGATCTACGCACAGCGGAGGCAGAAATTATAAATTATGACGGCATCAATATTGGAAAATATTTGTTTTTGGAACTGGGTTTGGCACAGCCAAGATCCGGTGCAATCAATATTGCATGGTGCGGAAAGGGATATTGAGCATGTCGATTGATCTTAAACATGGTGGTTCTCCAGAAGAAATGGAATTTGTACGCAGTGTTATTAGGCTTATGCGTCTTATGCAAGCCTATGAAACAGGCGAAGTTTCTTGCGCTGAGTATTGGAAAGAGGTCTTAGAGCATTTGACACTAGAAGATGCGCGGCAAATCCCGTATTTCTCCGCATGTTATCATTAAAAGAGCATTTGTCGGAGAGGGTGAACATTGGTTTAAGATGAGTAGGCTGCGTCCCTACTTCCCACACAGGGTTGACGCGCTAGAATATCTTAACTGATGGGCGGGGATTGTCTTATGCGAGGCGATCCCCGTTTTATTATCCTGTTTTTCCACTGCCAAATGGCCACCAGCTTTTTTCTTTGGGTTTTGTAAGGTTTTCTACAACCTTTTCAAGGTTTTCTAGGCGATTAGCTTCTTTTTCTTTCTCTGACCTTTGATCTGTTAATAAAGCGGTTGCTTTTTGTCGTTCTTGCTTTTCGGATTCTAGCATATCTTTCAAGAGTTCGATTTGTTCTTCGAGACGTCTTTTTTCTGTATCGTGAAGGTTCTCAAGATACTTTACCCGCTCTTTTAGTGTTTCAAACTCTATTTTTTCTTCTAAATAAGTGTTCGATAGTGTTTCATTATCGTTTTTACTGTGCTGTTTTTTTTGTTCAATTTGCTCAATCGTCTTTAGTTGATCTCCGTATACGCGCACTAATTCAGATACATCGACCTTGGGGCGCTTGGTATCTGTATCCTCCAGAGATATACCTTTTTCTTTAACATGACGGTAAAAAGTTGAGCGTTGAACACCCACCATTTTCGCGGCTTTAGTAATGGACACTTTCATCTGAATCTCTTTGTAGCGTAGTGTTGTATTAAACAATTTTTATGATTGTAGCATTTGTATCAGTGAAATTAAACACAGAACAAATTTATTCTGCGCTATTGATTGAGAACAATAGAACAATTATTGCTCAAAAAGAAAATCGTTCGATAATACACATTTAAATCGACCGTTAGAAAAATCCCCTGAATCAATCCAATTGTATCATTGGAAACTTCTTTTTCTTGAAAACCTTTGTGGATAAAGATGTGGTGATGTTAGTTATAAACGCATTGAACACTTCAAAACTGTTTGAAAAAGCCATTTATTAAATAAATGCTAAACTGTTCAGTTGTGGATAAATATACAATATGATACATTTTATCGAACAGTTTTAAGAATCAGTGCAAACTGGATCAAAGCTGTTCAGGGTCTGGCTACTCACATTCGCCAACCTATCCCAGCCTAAAGTCCATCCGGACTATTTTTAAATTGAAATATAATGAACAGAAAGGAGAAGCAAAATTTAGACCTAGATACGCAAAAGCCGCTGTTGGTAGCAGCGACCTAGCGTAAGATCAGTGATCTTTCTTAATTCTGTAATTAAAAGAATATCACTGAACGAATCGGGTGACAAGTAAAAAAGTGCATTTGCGCTACCCTTTTTTGCACCCTTTTTTCAGGCTCTAAATTGCTATGACGACATGCAGATACAAGAGAATCATTCGCCAAGTGCATTTGGCGGACGGTTAGGCTCACCCAAATTTCGGGCAAGTTTAACCAGTGCAGAGGAATTTTGCGGACTGGAAGAGAACGTAGATCGCTTTCATGCCCTCAAACTCATTAAAAAAGTCGGTAAAGAGCTTGGGTTTACATCTGAGCTGGTGGAAATGCTTGAATATTACCTGATCCGGACGAATGAGGTGGACTGGACAGAAGGCCATCAGCCTATCTGTTATCAGGCCGTCATTACAACGGCGCAGGATTTAGGGATTTCCGAGCGTCAGGTGCGTAACCGTGAAAATGCCCTCAACCGCCTCGGCGCCCTCACCTGGGAAGACTCCGGCAATTTCAAGCGATATGGTGTGCGCGATCGTGAGACCGGCGAGATTAAATATGCCTTTGGCGTTGATCTCTCCCCCCTCGCCTCTTTGCTCCCCGTCCTGGAACAAGCTTTAGAGGAGAAAGAAGCGTATAAAGAGCTGTGGAATGAGCGTAAGCGTAAAATTACGGCCTATCGCGCCCGTATCCGTATCCTTCTGGCTGAAGCTTCTCTCTATCCTGAAATGTCTGATACCGTTCAGGCTGTCCAGAATGGTTACGAGGCAATATCCCATTCTATTCGCAGCTATCACTCACTGGAGCGCTTGAAGGATCTGATTGAAGATCATAAGCTGCTTTTGGAAGGGTTATCAGAGGCTCTTGAAATGGTTGCTGCAAGTGTGGGTAAACAAGAAATAACGCAGGATATTTCCGCCACGGGCGCAAGTGATTGCCGCCACATACATAGTACAACCCCCCCTAAATCTGATAAATCAGATACAAGTAGTCCTACGGCCATTAGCTTTCAGGAAAGCGTAGCGGATTGTCCTGAGCCAAAAGAGGTAGACTCCGGTGAAGATGGAAAGTCTGCAACAGAGCAAAAAGGCAAGAATTACGGAATGGAGCATATTTCATGGAAAATGATGGTAAACTCTTGCTCAGAGCGTTTCAAGGATCATATCCCGCTTCATAATCGGGCTTTGTCATGGGCGGATCTGATTGAGGCCGCAAATGCCCTCCTCCCTACCCTTGGAATTAACAGAACGGCGTGGTGGGATGCCTGTGATGTGCTTGGCCGTGAAGGGGCTGCGATCTGTATCATGATTATTGACCAGAAAGCCCAAGACCCCGAAAATCCGGTGCGAAACCCCGGCGGATATTTACGCAAAATGGTTTCCCGCGCCAAAACAGGTGATCTGAACCTGCAAGGCTCGGTGTTTGGGTTGCTCAAAAGATCGGAGGAAAGCCATGTCTGCTAACGCTACACCTGCGATCACTGATTTTTTAGCGATGAAAAATATCCTCGATCCTCAAGAGTTTTACCGTCCTTCAAAATCAGATTTTGATGATGCCACTTGGCTTTTGACATCATGCCCTTTGGTGGTAGAAATGTATGAGCGCAGTGTTTTGGAAAAGCTGATACAGGCGTTTAAGGCCAATGAAGCCATGCTTGTTGCTGATTACAACGAAGCAAAATTTATAATATCACACATTTTGGCGGCGTATGATGACTTACCATAGCACAAAAAATAACCCCCGATTTCATCCACGAAAAATGTGGATAAGCGGGTTTATTATCGCAATGTTTTCGGTGTTGCCCGGCGTAGCATCGGCCAATGATTTGTACGTCAAAGATGGTGACAGCTTTGTGTTGAACGGCGAAGAAGTGCGGCTTTGGGGCGTGGATGCTATGGAGTTGTCGCAGTTTTGTCAAAAGGACAGGCGCGATTATCCTTGTGGTCAGCTTGCTAAAGTCCATTTGCAAAATCTGATTGGTCGTCATGATCTGCGTTGTGAAAGAATGCCGGCGGCCAAAAAAGAAACGCGCACCGTTGCCAGATGTTTTATTGGTGATCTGGATGTTGGCCGTGAAATGGTTCGGGCAGGTTGGGCGATTGATTATCGTTATTTCAGCAAAGGATTTTATGCTGAAGCAGAGACTCAGGCGCGGGAGCAAAAAAACGGGGTTTGGGAAGGTCGTTTCCAACAACCCCGAAACTGGCGGAAATACAACCCTTATAAGTAATTTGAACTAAAAATAATGGCCTCTCTCGTTACGCTCAGCATTCAAAGCTGTGTCACTGTACCTTGAGGACGCTCAGAATCGATATTTTCTATTGGTGGGGTTTGTTGCATTCTTATTTCACTTCTGGTAGATCGATTTTTTTTGCATAAGTTAATTTGATATTACCGTTTTTGGTCATGCTTGTTTCCAGCTCAAAAATTCCGCCGGTAGGCTCTTGATCGAAAAAAACGTCTCCATTGTACGGAGCATAGTTTGATCTTGAAAAAACGGATAAACGAAACTTATCACCTGAAGCAATATCTGTGAAATAACAAAATAAATTTGTCGATTTTCCCCAAGCATGGAAGTCTAAACGCCCCTGCCACGTTCCCATCGGTGCATCCGACTGATACTCGCTTAATATTTTTTGCTGATCGTGAGATTGAATACCTTGAATTTTTTGACGTGTCATATGATTGTCCTGCTGTTCTAGAAGAAAATACATTTACTTGCCATATTTATGTAGAGAAGATGCGTATGTGTGTCAATTTTTAGCACCGATAGAGAAAAAGGTGCATATATGGGCGTGCCGCCCGAATTTATCAAGTTGAATAGATCAAAATTTTATTGCTTTTCGTCGCAGGCTAGAAAAGACAGATAAAATTTCGCCGATTCCACTCTGACAAATTCTCCTGGCTTTTGATTTTAGGAAAAGAAGTGCGAGGCACTTTTAACTTAAACGCAAAAACAGGAGCAAAACTATGACATTGCAAACATTAAAACTTTCACAAATCATCCCATCAGCAAACAATCCGCGCAGCGGCTTTGATGATGCGTCTATCACAGGATTAGCGCAAAGCATCAAACAGGACGGGCTTTTGCAAAATCTTGTCGTCTTCAAGCCCAAGGGCAAAAAGAAGAATTACGAGATTATCAGCGGTGAACGCCGTTATCGTGCTTTGTGTTTGTTGCAGGAGCAAGGCGCACTAGCTGACGATTATGAGGTTGCGGTAGACATCCGCGAAGGGCTTACAAAGGATGAAAAGCTTCGTCTTGCCACGGTTGAAAATCTGCAACGTGAGGATATGCACCCGATGGATGAAGCAGAAGCTATCGCCCTCCTCCTCGGCTCTGGCGAAAATATAGATGATGTGTCCGCCAAAACGGGGCTATCTCTCGGTGTGATTAAACGCCGCGTGGCTCTGGCTGACTTGTGTGATGAAGCAAAGGCGGCTTTACGCGCCGATGAAATCACATTGTCACAGGGCGAAGCGCTTACACTTGGTAGCCACGAGGAACAACGTAATATTGTTGATGGTGGCACAAATCTTAATGCTTCAAGTATCAGACAGAGATTGACTAATACCAAAGCTAATGTTGCCATGGCAATTTTTGATAGAGAGTTATATTCAGGAACATATACAAGTGACCTTTTTGCAGATGATGAATCAACGTATTTTGACGATTTTGAACAGTTTTTGTCTTTGCAAGAGCAAGCTATAGAAAATCTCAAAGCTGAATACGAGACGCAAGGTTTTTCACCAGTCGAGATTGTTGAAGGATATGACTTCAATGCATGGCAGTACCGTGATGCGGATATGGAAGACGTTGAAAAAGGCGGGGTTGTTATTCGGGTTTTTGCCAATGGACGTGTCGAGCTGCACGAAGGGCTTGTCGATAAGGCACTGGACAGGAAAACAAAGGAAGAAACGACAGGAAATCCCTTTGTTGAAGCTAAATCAAAACCCACCTACAATCGCCCTACTCTTGAATATATCGCCATGCACAAGACTTTAGCAGTGCAATGCGAAATGGTAAAAAATCGCCGCATTGCGAAGGAAGCGGCAGTCGCGCAGATGATTGGCGGCGGGGATTGGGTAAGAAAGATTGTTCTGGAGCCGCATAAAGCCCTGTCACATTTTGACAATGAAGCCGCCCCCTGCCCCGCGTGGCTTGTGATTGAAGAGGAAGCGAAGATCCTCTCACAGCTTTTGGGTAAGGATTTACAGGCTATGAACGGGGATGCCTGTGTGTCACTGATTAAACAGCATGGCAGCCCGACCCTGTGGTATGAAGCTGTGAAGTCCCTCTCGGATGATGATCTGGACAGGCTGCATGTGTTTCTCACCACGCTTTGTTTCGGGCAAGGCAATACGGATAGGCTTGATACCAACCAAAATAGCCTGTTTAACCGCGTTGCCGTTGATCTGGGGATTGATATGCGAAATCACTGGTACGCCGATGAAGAATTTCTGAAACGCAGAAACAAAGAGCAGCTTGCCGATATTGTCAAAGAAACAGGTAGTACGCGGTTGTTCGGGACGCATTTGGAGAAATTCAAAAAAGGTGAAATCGTCAAATCTTTGGCGAAACACTTCAAAGCGATCTTTGAAAACGGCGCAACTCATGAGGATGAGCAAAAAGCCAAAGACTGGCTTCCTCAAGGCTTTTTATTCCCCGCGATTGACCCTGATAAAAATCAAAATAATGAAGACATCGAGGCCGAAGCTTTTGAAGGCTACAGTGAGTTTGTAGACGAAGAGGACGACTACGCAGAAGCCGCGTAAGACTTCCCTGCCCTATCAGTCGCCACGCGGGTTTTCCTTCCCGCGTGGTTTTTTGTTTAGCCCCCTTCGGGCCGGTCATCAAGACCTTCGCTCACGCTCATTTCATCTCACAGGCCGTATCCCCAAATTTCTTGCGAAATTCGGGTGATCCCCCTCGGCCTGTTCGGGTCTGGATGCCCTCCCCCCGCTTTGAATGACGCTTTTTGCGTCACTTCTAGGAAAAGAAGTGCAACGCATATTTTAAAAAGGAAAAGCGATCATGAAAAACAAAACAGACATCTATGAAACTGTTACAAATACAATCATTGAGGCTCTTGAAAATGGGTTAAATGGCAAGCTGGAAATGCCGTGGCATGGTGTAACCGCCCTGCCCCAAAACGCCAGAACCGAAAAAAACTACAACGGGATCAATGTTCCCTTGCTCTGGGTGTATCAGATTAAGAAGGAATACCAAAGCGGGATATGGGCGACTTACAAGCAATGGCAGGATTTAGGCGCACAAGTTAAAAAAGGCGAGAAAGGCGCGCCCGTTGTATTTTGGAAGTCTATCGAGGTTGAGCCGTCAGATGATAACGAGGACGTACAAACCCGCATGTTTGCAAAGCATTCGACGGTCTTTAATGTCGCGCAGGTCGAAGGCTATGAAGCGGTATTTCAAGATTTTGAGCCGAATGATATTCAGGCCATTGCCGCAGCCGATCATCTACTGGATTCAAGCGGGGTTGAAATCCGTCATGGTGAAGGCGGTGCCTATTACAGCGTTCAAGGCGATTATATCAACCTTCCCTACCCCGAGTTTTTCAAAGATACGAATGACAGCAGTGCCACCGAGAATTTTTATTCTACAGCTTTCCATGAACTTACACATGCGAGTGGAGCAAAGCATCGCTTAAATCGTGATATGAACCATAAATTTGCGAGTAAGGATTATGCGTTTGAAGAGTTGATAGCGGAAATCGGGGCAGCGATGCTTTGTGTTTCGACAGGCGTGACCCCTGCCCCGCGTGAAGACCATGCGCTTTATATTCAGCATTGGCTAAAAGCTTTGAAGGAGGATAAGAAGTTTATCTTTGCCGCCAGCTCGCAGGCACAAAAAGCGGCTGATTATCTCCACTCATTCACAAAAGAAAATTAAGCGCGGAGGGCGGCGGACGCCGCCCCCTGCCCTCTTAACATTTTATCGGAAAGAAAAGATTATGAAATTTGAAGTACAGCATTATACCTTATGTGACGGGTGGACAAACACATGGACGATTTGCGAAGATGGCATAGAAAAACCGCATGTGTTTGATAGTCAAGAAGAAGCGCAAGCTGAGCTTGATGAGTTTTTCGCGGACATTGCAGCAGAAATTCAGGCTGGAGAACGGAAAGCCGATGAAGGCTATAGCCGTGATGAGTTTCGTATTAGGGCGCATATAATATCTGAAACTTAAAACATCAATACCTATAAAACTATAGAGTTTTATAGGTATAATATATTATATAAATATAATTATAAATTGCTATAGATATGAGGTGTTATAACCATATACTATATAGTTCTATATTTAAAAATATATAAATCTATAATTGTCTGAATCTATAAAGATATATACGTCTATTTTTATAGAAATATATTGCTTTATAATTTTATTGTTCTATAATTCAGAAGCTATATTTCTTTATAGCTTCTGACCTTTATAGTTATTCATCTATAAATCTATTAACAATGACAGGAGGAAAGCCATGAGTTTTAAGCTTGTGAATATATGGAATCCAAAAGGGGGGCAGGGCAAGTCTATGATTGCCGTTAATCTCGCGGCAGCGGCGGTTGAGATTAAATTGAAGCCGCTTGTGATTTGTCAAGACCCGCAGGGAACTGCAACACTTTATCATCAAGGCGGAAAATTGCCTTTTGATGTCGTTTCAAAAGTCCCTGATGAAAAACCCGACGCTAACTTGGTTATCATTGACCACCAAGCTAGTGATTGGGAAGTGCCGAAAGGCAAAATCATACTTATGCCCGTTAAGCCTGCGCGTAGTCAGTACAAGACTTATGCGGACGCAAAGAAAAGAGCAGAGGCGCAGGGGAAACAGGTTATAACCGTTGTTACCGATACCAGTCACCAAAGGGCTGATGAAATCGCTACGGCTAAAAGACTGATCGAGAAGGGGGCTTTTGAAATCCCTTCCAGTGGTGTTTTTAGTCGTGCGGATTCTGATCTGGTGAGTATTTTTGATCCTTCTATGGATCGTGCCTATAAGGTTAAGGAAAGAAGAAGAGAGTTTTTGCAAATTTTAGGTGCAATCTTCACGGGGATGCTGGAAGAAGAAGGGGGAATGAAAGATGTCGCGTAATGCCGATTGGATGGATGAAGAAGATGAAAGAGCAGAAGAGCAGGCAGTGAAAGGCGTAACGGCTAATTCTCATGCGCCTGTGCTTGTCAAAAAAAGAGAGCAGGAGCCACCTAGAGCAACTAAAGGGTTTTATATTCAGGAATCATATTCCAGAAGTTTTGATCGTTTGGTTTTTGAACAAAAAATGGCCAAAGGAAAAAAAGCGCCCGAATTAGCCGAAGAAGCAATTTCTCTTCTTCTTGAAAAATACGGTGTTCCTTTGGAATAGGGGCGTTGCCGGTTTAATCAACCGGCCCGACTCTACTCGCTAATCGTCCGGACGGGATAACCCCGCCCGCACAATAAGCTCCCCGAACCTCGCGGTGCGAGTTTCGGCCAAAGGTCACGATCCGTAACGCATTTTTATCAAAAGTGATTATTGGGAGTAGGGGGCTGTTATATGTTTAATATAGCATCGCTACCGCGATACGTTATGAGTGCTCTACCGATGCTTGGAAACCCCTTACCAGCTTACATCAAAATCAGGAACGCTGCCGCTGTTTGTAAAGCATCTTCCGCCGTAAGCAAATGGGGCGCGGCAAGTGTGCCGCTGCCATTTTCTAACGGTCTCCCGAGAAGACACTTTACAAATTCCTGAATTTTGATCGAACGTCCGATTTTGTCCGCCCTGAATAAATCCAGGGCGGTCTTTTTTTGATTTTTTTCGGACGCTCGCCGCTTGGCAAGGTTTCAAGCGAACGGGTCAAAAGAGAAAGGATAGATCAATGCTTAATCAACAAAACTCATCAGATAACGGCAATCATCGTAACACGCTGCGCGAGCAGGATTTACAACAATTTACGGGTACGGAAGTGTGGCATCGTCACCCTTTGTTTAGACGGTATCTTTATACAGATGGTGTGCAGCATGTGGCAGAGCAGGGCGGGGCATATTGGCTCATTGATAAAATCTTTGCGGCGCAATACGAGAATATCAATCTTCCCGAACAAGAATTTCAGGTCTGGATATTGGAACTTTTGGAAACAGGCGGTGCAAATCTCACCTGCCATGATGGTGATTACAACTGGCAGCATGAGGAAAAGATCAATTTTACGGATTTTCCGCTGAAGAAAATCACACTGTATTTCACAGGCAATGTCTTGCTTTTGCCAAGTGAATATTAGGGGAGTGGAGAGCAATGCAAAAATATATCGAAATCATCGAAAACTATGGCGGGTTCTGGCTGTTTTTGCGGGATGGTGCAGCATTTACAGGCTGTATGGCCTGTATCTATGCCCTTTACATCTTTCTTTATGCCTTGATGGAGGTTTAAGCCATGACACAGAAATATGATTTTGCGCGGTTTAAGTCCGAGATTAACCTGACACAGTATGCAGCCACTATGGGCTATGAAATTGATCGTAAGAACAGCACAAAAGCATCCGTTAAAATGAAAAATGGGTGCGATACGGTCATTATTTCAAAGCGAAATGCGGTTTGGGTTTACTTCTCACCCGTTGATGATCGTGACAATGGCACAATCATTAACTTTGTTCTAAACCGCACAGGCAAAAGCCTGCCCGAAGTTGGCGCAGAATTGCAAAGCTGGATTGGCGGCGGCGTATCTTTGCCGCAAGCCAAAAGTTATGTGCGCGAGGTAGAAGAACAGGAATACGATCCCGCGCGTGTAGCTAAAATCTTCAAAAAATGCCGCGCCGTAAAAAACCATACTTATCTTGAGGGCAGGGGGCTATCACAGGCTGTTTTATCATCCCCGCGTTTTGCAGGGCGCATTTATGCAGATCGTTACGGCAATGTGGCGTTTCCGCATTATAACGGCAAGGATATTTGCGGCCTTGAGCTTAAAAACGCAGACAAAGCCTTGTTTGTGCGCGGGAGCGAAAAGACATTCTGGCGTTCAAACTGCAAGCAGGGGGATGATACGCTTGTGATCGGGGAAGCCGTTATAGACGTTGTGAGCTATTCCATATTGTTTACAAACGAAACATCCGTTTATGCTGCGACCGGCGGCGGCATGTCACCAGAGCAGGAAGAGATTTTAAAATCATGTGTTCAAGGCTTCCGCAATCTGAAAACCGTTATTCTTGCAATGGATAATGACCAAGGCGGGGAGCGTTTAACCCAGAAAATCAAAACTATACTGGAAAAGTGCGGGTTTTCGGGTGAAATTGTCTGTCATAGCCCAGAAACCGAGGGGCAGGACTGGAATAATGTTTTGAAGGATAGAGGATAGAAACAATGGATACCTATTACGATTCCGCCGAAGGGGAGCAGATCACCAGAACGCGGGCATTGCAGGAGCTTAAAAAGCACCAGCTCGATGATGAAAGTATCCTTATGACTTTTGACGCAGAAATTCAGCCAAAAGCCAATGGTTTGTATGATGCGCAAGCCGTTTTGCGGTGGCTCGGATATTAAGCAATTCTTTAGTGTGTGATGATAGAAATGGCATGTTATGAGCAGGAAAAAGAGCAAAAAACAGGACAATATCAAGGAAATTGAAGCCTTTGCAGCTTTCGATCATCGCCTGAATATGCTCTATGCCACGATCAAGCCCACAAAAGAGGAAGCGGAAACCCTCATGCGGCGGTATAACCCACCCGTCGATGAGGAAACCTACACATACCGCGTCTATCCGATCCGCGTCACAATCGACCTTGGCAAGCAACATGATTTGTTTGCAGAAGATGAAGAAAAGTAACAATAAATGTTACTTTTTAATTGACATGGTAACATGATATGTTACTATTATAGATAACAGAAAGCGTTAAGTATGATTGAAAGTTTTAAGCATAAAGGGCTTAAAAAACTCTACACAGAAGGCAAGGTTCAAGGTGTTCGGCAAGATCAGGTAGAGCGCATTACAATGATACTGGATGCTTTGGATGTTGCAGAAACACTGGAAGAGTTAAATTTGCCGATGTTTCGGTTTCATGCGTTACAGGGTTTTAACCCTAAACGCTATTCCATGCGCGTAAGCGGAAATTATCGCATTACGTTTGAATGGGAGAAGGGCGAAGCTCGCAAGATTGATTTGGAAGATTACCATTAAGGAGGTCACTATGTTGAGAAAATTAGCACCCCTGCACCCAGGGAAAATGATTGAAGAAAATTTGAAAGCCATAGAACTAAGTGTTCCCAAGGCGGCAGGAATTTTGTCTGTGAGCAAGCAGCATCTTTACCGCGTTGTGCAAGGGAAAAACCCGATTACGCCCGATCTGGCGTATCGTGTCGGCAAGCTTTTCGGTAATGGCTCTAAATTCTGGCTGAATCTGCAAACACAATATGATGTGTTTCAGGTAGAGCAAAGCTATAGCAGCGACCCGCAAAAGAAAAGCATTGCGGATAATATCAGCAGCTATGTGTGAGAATGCTTAAAGATTTTCTTCCGAAAAAACGGCATGTCGTCAACCGCATCAACGCCGCGCGATATTTAAAAACTTTGGCCGAGCTGGAGACCCCGCAAGACCAGTTTTATTATCTGCGCGGCCTGAACGCTTTTGTGTTCGAGGAAATGATCTTAACCGCGCTGAAAAAACACGGTTTTAAAATCATCCGAAACAAACGCTATACAGGCGATGGCGGGATTGACGGACGCGCCTATAAAAATGACCAGCATTATCTGATTCAGGCCAAGCGTTACCGAAAACATATCAATCCCGCCCATGTTACGGAGTTTGCGGAAATTTGCAAACGGCGCAAAGGGAAGGGGCTTTTCGTGCATACAGGCCGCACAGGGGCAATGAGCCGAGAGATCACGCGCGGCGTTGATATTGAAATGATTAGCGGTGATCGGCTTTTGAAGCTTTTGCTCGATGCTCGGCCAAAGCAGACTTTTAGCATTCAGACCCTTGCCAATAGCATTTTCGGCAAAATGGATGGATAGCCAGATCGTCCATTCAGGCCGAAAAACCCCGCCGCCCCTTTAAATCCCTTTTTAGAGTTTTCAATCTAAATCACGCCTTGAAAAGCCTGCAATAAAAATGCGGTACGGCGGTTCCTATTTTTCTTTTGTCTTTTCAATTCCTGATTTTGGCCGATTGGAAAACAAAAGGAGATTAAGATGTATAGGCTCACAGGGTTTTTCGGCAATCAGGAACATCAAATGCTGGTATCCAGTTTCAGCGATGCCATGCGGATTTTACAGCGCTCAAAATCAAAGGCGAACTGCATTCTTGTGAAAGACGAGGGTGGGCGCATCAAAGCAACCTATCTCAAAAACCTCGGCGTATCGGTTTGTTGAATATTCGCAGTCATTCGCGTGCGGAGGATCTTCAAGCCTTATAATATTACCATTTTTTCAAAATGTCTTTTTCAGGTTTCTCCGCGCTTCGCTTGGCTAAGGGGCGGTTGCCCCTGGCGCGCGCAAGGGTAAAGTCGCTGCCGCTCCCGATTTTCTTAACGTATTTTCCCCTTGCCCGCTGCGCGGTCAATTCCTCGCGGACGCTTCGCTCCAAAATACTAAAAATCGCCCTTGCGCTTACCTCCCCACACTCGCCGTAGGGCAAGTGTTCAGGCGAACCTGAACACAGCCTTTAATTTATTTAGGAGCTTAAAATGGCAACAACACAGACACATGGAAACGCAGAAAAAGTCAAAGAATATTACAGGAAAATGGATAGCTCATTTTCTGAGTATTTCGATTTTATGGCGAACGAAACCTATTTTTCTTTAGAGCTAAAAGATAGCTCTACACTTGGCGTTGCAGAGTCTTTCTATCGTTATCACATGATAGAACGCGCCGAAGAAAAACATTATGCAGCATTGGCAAAAGCGGAAGAGGACGCTTATCCAGATGGTTATTGCCAGCATGATATTGAGCTTGGGTGCTGTCCTGCCGGTTGCGGCTCTTATTAAGAGTAGGAGAGCCAAAACTATGAAAAAAGAAGACCTCAAAAAAGACTTTATCAAGGTGCTTGAGAGCATAGACCGATCAAAACACCGTCAGGATAATTTCAGAAACTTTTGTGAAATGGCGTATTGCGCGATTGCGAAAAGAACGCAAACCGATACGGAAAAAGCGGATGCACTGGAAGACCGTTATATGGAGATTGTTGGTACATATCAAAATAAGGACGATGTGCGAATTATGCCCGAACTTATGGACTTAACGACACAGGCCATAATCAACGCGCGGTGTGATTTCCTCGGAGAAATAGCCGCCGATATAAGCGCACTTGATACCAAAAACGGGCAGTTTTTTACGCCGTACGATGTGGCAAAACTCATGACAAAAATGCAAATGCCTGATATTCCGAAGCTGATCGAGGATAAGGGGTTTTTCTCATTAAGTGACCCCGCAGCAGGGGCGGGATGTATGCTGTTAGTGGCTGCCGATTGCGTAGAGGAGGCAGGATATAATCCGATGGATTGTATGAGCGTTCACGCCATAGAGCTAAACCGCACGACCTATCACATGCTTTACATTCAACTGTCATTACGGGGCATAGCGGCGCAGGTCATACATGGTAATTCTTTATCACTTGAAACATTCACAGGGGCTTATACGCCAGCCGCAATTCACTTTTTCGGGAAGCATGGGCGGCTTTTTGATCCACCATCAAAAGACCCAGAAAAGAAGCCTATTACCATCACACCAATCATTAACGCCGAACAACTTTCTTTATTCGGATAGGAGGAATCATGTCAGATATTTTATGTGCCAATATTCAAAAACTCTATCACATCATTTTAACGGAAGGGGGAACACTGGACGATGCTAAAAAAGCATCCGAAGAGATTAAGCAACCGTCAAAAGGCTATTACCCCATCACAAATATTTATAAATTTCTTGAAAAAAAGAGAGCAGAAAAATGCAAACAATAATCTGGGACGGTATCGAAATAGAGCTAAAATACGTTGAGAATTATTCACCTGCTTTTGAAAAAATATACGGTGAAAAACTATCGCATATTGAAGTGAAAGCCGATGAAGAATTACCGTTTACGGAGACAGGATATAAATCAATATTCATTCATCACAGCAATCTTATGCGGTGGGGAGGGGTGGAAAAATACATCATAGAAGAATTAAACCACGCGGCAAAAAGTAACGCATGGAAATTTAAAAAAGAGAGCAGGCGGCAGCTTTGTTTGTTCTAAAAATAAATTCATATTACAAAACAAAAAGCGGCTCATATAGGCCGCTTTTTTATTGCCACATTTGTTACGCGGCTTTTTGCTTTTTATGATATTTAGAGAATATTTCTTGAAACTCTTTCTTTAGTTCTGCGTCCGAAATATCCAGATCGAGAAGGCCACAATTATCTGCAATGGTGGCAATATTCATTTTCAATTCATCGCGCAGCTTTTTAATTTCTGCATTCGCTTTTTCAGCATCTTTAATCTTTTTTTGAAGCTTGGTCTTGATTGCTTTTGTACTCATGTCTTTAGCCCTTATCTTGATATTGAAAGCCAGAAAACCATAGCAGAATAGACCCCAAAAACAAGCTATAAATCGCCACAGATTGACAGGGAAGACGATCAAATAGGTTTATGTGCAACCCACTGGAAAGAACAAAGCCAGCTATAGGAGCTTTAAAACAGTATATATAATTATGAAAATAGTTTGAAGCCTTATACGTCTTAGGAAGTTTATGTGAGACGTATAACAAGATAAAAGGAAATAATATATATAGTTATTATATTATTGTTTTTACGTATTTTTATGTGGTGATAATTAGTTGTTGTAATAACTGTATATCACTGGTATAGTGAAGGTAGGAAAATGGCTGTTTCATGGTGGTTGGCAGGAGAAGCGGCATTTGGTTTTAGGTGAAAAGCTGGATTTGAAATGCTGTTAGAGCGATACGATGATTTGTTGAATGGAAGGGATGTTAACAGTGATGATGACACACTTCTTGGTGACAAAATCGACTCGCGCAAAAGCTATTTCAGGCGCTTAAATATGGGCGGCGGATCGAAGTCAAAGAGCTTTAGGGGCGGGTCGTATCGTCACGGTAATTTTCATTCAAACAGGCCAATTTCTCAGCGTGTTTTGGTTAAAGCGCACTTTAAAAAGCATGGTGTAGGGGCGTCAGGCGGATCGGGTGGTGCGGGTAATTTACGCGGTCATTTAAGCTATATTACGCGTAATGGCGCGGGGCTTGAGGAAGAGCGTCCGGCGTTGTTTGGCAGTGCCGGAGATGATCTTGGGCGATCTGATTTTTACAATCTTTGTAAAGATGATCGGCATCATTTTCGGTTTATTATTTCACCAGAAAACGCGCATGAAATTGCAGATATGGAAGGGTATATTCGCGGTGTCATGGGTAGAGTGGAAGATGATCTTGGTACGAAACTGGAGTGGGTTTCTGCGGTTCACTATGATACGGATCATCCACATGCTCATGTTGTTGTTCGTGGTAAAGATGAATTGGGGAAAGACCTTGTTATAGAGCCTCATTATATCTCGCATGGTATTCGGATGCGTGCGGAGGAGCTTGCCACTGAGATACTGGGTGAGCGGTCTATTGAAGAAGTTCAGAAAAGCATGGAGCAAGAAACGGATGCAATGCGTGTTACGTCATTGGATCGTTTCATAGCGGCGCGGGCAAGTGAGGAGGAAAAAGAGGTTGGTAAAATTACCGTTGATACGCGTGAAAAAGGTTATAGCGGTCGCGGCGAGTTTTATGATGGTTTGGTTCAAAAGCGTCTGGAGTTTTTAATAACAACATCTATGGCGGTGCAAGAGCCGCCGGGTGTGTTTACGGTTCGTTTGGATTATTTGACAGAGTTAAAAGAAATATCGGAGCGTCACGATATTATCAAACAGTTGCACCGAAGTATGCCGGAAGAGACGCTTGATGATGGTGTTTCTATCTACAAAATAGTTGATCGTAGCGCACCTCATTTACGTGGTGAAATTGAGAAGATTTCTTACGTGAATGAAATTACGGATCATAAATATATGGTGGTTCGTGATGCGGAGGGTCAGGCGCATTATGTTGCTTTAGGCGCGTCTGATAAGAGTAACGGTTTGCGTGAAGGTGGGGTTGTAGATGTAAGTGCGGGTGATCCGCCAGAGCGCAAGCTTGATCTGAATATTCTTGATATAGCAGAAGATCACGGCGGGGTTTATGACGCTGATGCTCATAGGAAGCATGTTGAAGAGACTATGGATTTTGTTTCCGATGTTGATGGGTATATGGAGCGTCATAAAAAGCGTATAGATGATCTGGTAGAAGCCCGACTGGTTCGTGATCTTGGTGATGGTCGTTATGATGTCCTTGGGGAGATTGAGGGCAAAGATGCCAAAGAGGTTGGTGAGGGCTTCCTGGCAAAAAGCCGGGAGATTTATGATCCTGCGGCGGTGATGAAATATCCAAAGGTTACACCGTTGTCTGTTTCCTCTTTGAAGGATAAAGACTTTGATTTTTATCGCATTGGTGAAGATGGAGAGGGTGAAACGATCAAAGGACGGATCGAGGGTATAGAGCGTATGTCATTGGATAGTGATAAGCGTTACATGCTACTGCGTGACGGGGATGAAAGGCTTCATTATGTGCCTCTATCTGGCGCAAAACAGAACACCTCATTGGAAGAGGGTGCGATTGTTGAAATATCGGCGCGGAAATCAAAAGGCGGTGCGGATGCTATGATTGCAGATTGCGCCGGTGAACATGGCGGGATTTACCGTAGCGAAGATCACCGGGCGTTATTGGAGCAGGAGGAAAAGGATCGTCAGGCCGAGCAGGGCGATAAGTACAAGGCGCGGGATATTGACGGCATATTACAATCCTGTGAGGTGCGTATAAAAACGCTTGAAAAGGCCGATATTATTCAGGAGCGGGAAAACGCTGATGGCTGGTCTGTGCCTAAAGATGTAGTAGAACGCGGCGAGCGTTTGCGTCTGAAAATGGAGCGCAGGTTTGATGGTCAGAAATACGCAATGGTGAAGGTGATTTGTAGCAAGCCGGTTGAAAGTCAGATTGATGCACACGCACGCACCTTTATTGATCTGGAGTTATATCGTCACCAGAAGGACTATGCTTTGTCCTATGATAAAGCGGACAAGGGTACGATGGAAGCCACACATAAGCGGATGGAATGGCTTGTAAAGCATGGTTATGCCTATCACAGAGAAGGTGATGGTCAGTTTGTAATGAAAGGGGATGCTTTGAGTAAATTGTATCAAGATGAGTTGAAAACATCCGGTCAAAAACTGGCAGCGGTCTTGAAGAAGCCTTATGTGGCGCGCGAGTTTGAAGATAAGCAAACGATGCGCTATGTCGGATTTGCGGATATGCACTCAGGGCGGCACGTTATTTTAAGCTCGGCTGATGATTTTACACTTGTGAAGATGCCGCGCGATATGGCTAAGGTTCGCGTTAATGAGCCGGTTGATATTGAACAAACAAAATCCGGTCTGAGTATCACGACGAACAGGCGCGATATTACCAAAGATGAGGCAATCCAGCTCGCACAGGAGAAATCCGGTTTGAGTTATAAAGATATGGATGGCGGGGAGCAGGTTTCAGCAACCTATCTAGGCGCGGTGAATCTTGAGGAAGGCGTATTTGCTGCCGTTGCACATGAAAATGAACTTTCTTTCGTTAAGCTGAAGAATTATCCGGTATTTAAAGACAATGCCGAGATTGTCGTTAGTGCCGGTAATGACGGTTTTGCGGAAATTAAGGAAGCGAACCGTCAGCAGGAATTAGAGCTGGAATCCGTGAAAGAGCTTGAAAAGAACAAAGATAAAGATGTTGAAATTGACTGGTAGGAGATAAAAATAATGACAGCCAAGAAAAAAGGTGTGACGCGCTCTATTGTATTCAGGCCGGAGGTTGAAAAAGAGCTTCAGGCATATATGAAGGCCAAAAATTTGAGGAATGTATCTTCAACGGTGAATGATTTGCTTGATTTTGCTTTGCGGCCAGAGCGCAGGGATGAGCGCAATTCCGATATGGCGCAGCTCTATCATCAGATTTTGTATTCTTTGAATGCACACCGTAAGAAAACGGCGCGTGATCTGGCTGCCAATCAGGAAATTTTACTTCAATTTATCCTGGATTATTACAAGAGTAATCCGGCGACCACGGATGCAATAGACGCGGGGCGCAGCGAGATTGCGCTCAAACGGTTGGATAAGCTGATGGAGACTGTCGTTCAAAATTTAGGAAAATCAACACTTCTTCCTGAAAATGCAGAAGAAGAGAATGATGGAGAATAGTCATGCTTGAAGGACAGTTGGATTTGTTTAAACCGATGGAGTTTGAAAGTAAGGAAGACCAAAAAGAGTTTGCCCGCCGGCGTTTGCGTGCAGTGACGCAATATCTGGAAGGGCAGGGCGTACCGCCATTATTTACGGCTCATGCTTTGTTTGAGCTTCAACAGGAAGTGAACGATCGTGGCTTGGAAGAGTTAAAGCAAAGGGCGAGAGGATGATTTGGTTATATCTCTATCGTATGGTTCTTTTTATGGTGAGTGGTGTTTCTCACTATGCGGCTTTGTATGTTCTTTTGTGGTTCGGGCAGATTTATGGCCGCAATGAAGGACTTTTAACGGGTGATTATGTTTACAACCATGTTGACCTGGCTGTAATGGGGGCGGGAATACAGGGTCTTGTGTTTTTGATGATGATTTCACCGCTTGGCGGTTTGTTTCAGAGCGCATCCATGCCGGTGCGCCGGATGTCCAAGCGTGAGGTCGAGGTTCTTGAGCCCTTGCTGAAAGAGGTTCTTGACGGATACGGGGACAAGAAAAAGCAACGCATCAAGCGCATAAATCTACGTATTCAGGATGATACCGATAGCAACGCCTATGCTTTTGGTAAGAACACAATCGTCCTGACGAGTGGTTTTTTCAGAGAATATCGCCCAAGACCAGATGTTATCAAAGGCGTTATGGCGCATGAATTGGGGCATTTGCATCACAAGGATTTGCGTTATTGGCAGTATGTAGCCTCTGCTGGGGGCGTTTTGACGCTTGTTCATGCCGTTCTTGCGCTCATATCTGCAATGACAATGGGGGTTGCCGGTGTTTTTCTACCGCTTCTTATCGTAGCTGTGCCGGTCATGATGGTGCAGCTCGCCATGAGCGCCTTCGTCTATGTTGTGCGCTTGCCGGAAAGCGCGCTGATGGCTATGTCCGTGTTTTTCTCACGGACAGAAGAATATCGGGCAGATAAGTTTGCGGCTGATATTATCGGTGTGAAGGGGATGATTTCTTTTCTTGAATCCATCAAAAGAGGGGAAAGCTTTACGGAGGTTGGTTTTTTAACCATGAAACGCCGTTCACATCCGCCTTCGGAGCTGCGTCTTGAAAAGCTTTTTGAACATCCTGGCTATGAGGATTTGGTGAGAGAACGTCGCACCAATCCGGTTATGGAGCAGGCGATAAAACGTGAAAGACCTAAGAAAAAGCGCAGTTTTTCCAAGGGGCTGTATCAGCCATATCATGAGGAGGGGGATTTAACTCCATATATATAATGTCCTTATGTTTGCGTTATTAAACATAGGATGAATAATTTTCATCATTTTCCGGTGTTTGAGATTCTTCTGGCTGAGTTGATGCTTTGGAAGATGCCTTTTTGTTGGGTTTCTTCTTTGTGGTTTTGCCACCATTGTCGTTATCAGGCTTGGGAATATCAAAACGGGGTGCTTTATTTTGTATAATCTCAAGTTCGGGGGTGGGGTGTGCAGGCAATAAGCGTTCTTTGAATACTTTGTCTTTGTAATAAACGACTTTCTTGCACTTAATCGGGTGATTTTTTTCAACGAGAATGATTTCCTTATCATCCCCGAAAGTATTGACTTCATGCGGGCGAATAAGCGGTACAACTTTCTCGGATACAGAGATTTTGGGGGCTTCATGATTGAAGCTACGCGCCTTTGATACCGACTTTGATTTCACCGTATGCTCACCACATGACGTACTGACATATCGCTGTGTTTCAGCATTGTTACTGGCAAAAAACACCTGATGCGCGCAGTTTGACAGGATTGTTTCACGCTTGGGCTTAGTATAAACATCATCGAGTAGGCCGATATTTTGCACGACACCCAGAAGACGGACGTTAAATCCGGCCAAAAGCGTAAAGGCTTTACTCATGATCGGCATACGCCCCAGAATGTGAAACTCGTCAAGGAGCATCAGGACGTGGCGGGGTTCTGTTTTAGGATCAGGTTCTTTGGCCGTTAAAACGGTAATCGCTTGCTCAAAAAACAGGCGCATAAGAGGCTCTAGCGGCGCCATTTCATTGATGGCAACACCGAGATAGATAGCATGACGGCGTTTGCGGATGTCTGCAAATGAAAAATCGCTCTTTGATGTTACAGCGTCAATAACAGGGTTACGCCAAAGCTTTAAGGCACTGGAAAGCGTTGATTTAATACCGGATCGTTCTTTTTCTGCTTTTTGTCTGTAGGCACTAAAAAGCTGTTTTGCACCTTCATCCAGGCCGGGGTAGGTGGCTGCAACATATTTCAGAATGTCTTCCAGCTTTTCTTCTGTCCCTAAAAGCCTGAAAATTGCACCGATTGTATTGGGAAACTCTTTGTGATCCATAACGTATAGCGCCAGGCCAACAAAAAAATCTTGCGCTTCGTTAGGGAAGTGCGGGTCTGATCGTTCTGCCGTTGCAATGAGAGAAGCGGCCATGATCTGTAGATCGGTGATCCTTTGGTGTGGATCTCTGGACACGTTATCAAGCGGATTGTAACAATGTGATGTACCGTTTTTAGCGTAGGGACAAAAGTTAATGACCTTATTGCCAAGGCTGGCGCGGTATCCCGATGTTATGCGGTGGTTTTCGCCTTTAACGTCAAGGCATATAAAACTGTCTTTCCATGCGAGAAGGTTAGGTATAACAATACCAACACCTTTACCGGATCGTGTTGGAGCAACCACAAAAACATGCGTAGGATCATCATTGATAAGATAATCGCCTTTTGTCTGCCCCAGTATCAGGCCGGATTTACTTTTCATTCTGGCTTTTCGTAAATCAGAAAACCTTGCCCAACGTGCGTTTTTATCTTCGGGTTTGAAGATCCACATAAGCGTTAAAACGGCAAAGAGGGCATTAGGGGCAATGAATGAGATTGCCAGATACATGCCATAGGGCTTTTGGGTGTAGGATATATACGAAAATATAGACCACGGCAGGGCATTATCAGGATTCCAGCCATTGAGGAGGAAGTAAAGAACCGAACTGAGATACAAGCTGGTTATGACCGCTATGATTCCGCCTATTCCCGAAAGACTATATTTTAGATATGGATTCATGAGAGCCGCCTTTTTATTTATTCGGATACCAGATTTCAGAAACAATGCGTTTTCCGCCAACGCGCTTGAGCTGGATTACAACATCAATGATGGATTTTGTGTAGGTCATAATCTGGTCATGTGTCAGGGATACGTTACCTTGCATGACCATGAGCGCGATTTGTTCAAACGCGCCGCGCGGCGTATCGGCGTGAACGGTTGTGATCGAGCCGGGATGCCCCGTATTAACAGCGCGCAGATAAGAATAAGCTTCCTTGCCGCGCAGTTCGCCTAAAAATATACGATCCGGACGCAGACGAAGCGAAGATTCCAGCAAGTCCTGAATGGTGACTTTGGCCTGGCCTTGATCGCCTTTGGAGGCGAGGAGGGACAGGGTGTTTTTTTGTGGCGGCTTCAGCTCTGCCGTGTCTTCAATCGTTATGATGCGCTCATGTTCATCTACAGACTTTAAAATAGCATTGAGGAGTGTGGTTTTGCCCGTCGATGTGCCGCCCGACACAATGATGTTTTTGCGGGTTTGCGCTGCGCGTTCAATAAAGCGCATAATATTATCTTGGGATGTGTTTTGACCATGCGCGGCGGCCACCATATCACTCAGCTCTGCATCCGTGTTTTGAATTTCCGTATCATCGACAAAACGTGCCTGTTCAAATGCGCCGAGCTGTGCGTAATCTTGAAGGCTTAAATCCTGTACGCCCTGCTTACGGATTGACAGGGCAATACCTTTTGCAGCCGCCGGCGGAAGAACAAACTGAATCCTCTCGCCGGAAGGTAGGGAAGACGATAGCAAAGGGAGCTTTTCGTTGATGCTTTGTTTGGTTTCTTGTGCGACAAGCCTTGCCAGACGTGCCAGTTTGTCATTGGCGACATCGGGGCAGGGGATATACTCCATACGCGGCTGACCCATCTTTTCAATCCAAAACCCGCCCGGTTCGTTCACGCAAACTTCTGTGATGTCCGGATCGTTCAGGTGTTTGGCGAATGGAGCAAGATATTGCTCCAAGAAAACATGATCGTTTGATGCTACCGCGTTATGTTGTTTTCCTTTCATCGAGGCACACCACCCACATCGCTAAAATCAAGGTCTTTGCCAACGAATATTTTAATACGTTCGCCTTGGTCGATATGAATGGTAGGCTTGATGTTGATGGAGTTTTCAAGCGCGATTTCCGAAGAACGTGAGAAGTCGCTGCTTCCATTCAAGGAGACTGTAGAGGCATCATCATCGTCAATCTTGTTCACGGCGGCGGCCAGAGCGCCGTCGATGATAGAGAGCAATACGGATGAGCCAAAACGCTCCATAAAGTGTGAATCCACTTCACCTTCAAGGCCGGAACGCCCCAAAGCGTCTGTACCAATAGAACCGAGATCAACACTCGCCCCGTCCGGACGGATCATGCGATTCCAGATTACAAAGACGCGGGATTGTCCTTGGCGTATGCCGGAGCGATATTGCCCTATCAGGCGTGAGCCTTTTGGGATAAGCAAGGTCGAGCCGTTAAAAGAATACACATCATCGGACGTGATGGCGCGTACCATGCCCGGCAAATCGCTTTGAATAGCAGTTTCCAGTATGCCGCTAATCATTTTGCCTTGCGCGATTAGCGTATCCATGTTTTGAAGCTGCGTGGCTTTTGCTGTTTGGACATTGGTATTTGCGTTTTCTTTTGCAAAGGCAAGATTAGGGTCATCCTCATTCCCGCCACCTGAAAGAAGCGTTGCGCCTCCATTGTTGTTTCCAGCCGGAGCGTTTGAAAAATTAACTTGAGCAGGGTTTTGGTCGTAAACAAGCTGCGGTGATCTCAGGCGTTCTTCAAGCTTTGCTTGTTGTTCTTGGGCGCGGCGCAAGGCATCGGCCATGAGTTGCTGTTGCTGGCGTAAAAGCTCAGGATCAATTTGAGGCTCTTGAGGTGAAGCGAGTGGTGCTTGCGGGGGCTCTGACGTTTCAACAATATAAGGTTCAGCGCGAGGTTTTGGCGCATTGAAAACGACCTCTTCTTTTTCCGTTTTGGGGGAGGGGTTGTTTTTTGTCATGCCGTCATAAATGACCGCTACAAATGCTAAAAGACAAATCAGGCCAAAAGCAACCATCATAATAATGCGGCCTGCACCAGTCTTGGCGACTTCTGGCGTTCCACGATCGCCCTCAATCAGAACTTCGCCTGTGTTTTCATCAAAAAAGTCATCATCGTTATTATTGCTCATTGTTTACAGATCCTTGTGCTGGTTGTGCCGTATCTTGTTCCTGATTAAAGAACTTTTCCGGTATTTCCGGGGGCGGCGTGAATGTAATAGGGGCAAGAGGCCGCATTTCGTGGGGCTTTTGCTGGTCATAGTACGTGTCCAGAAGAATGAGGCAAACAACCAGAACCGAAACACCTATCACAATGGCTTTCCACGTATTTTGCCTTTTAATATCTTCATTTGTCACGTCTTGCGTCATGACCTTTGTTCTTTCTCTTAATCGTTAAATCCTGCACTGTCGGCGGAAGAAATATTGATACCGGATTCCTCGGACACATCTTCCATTTCATTGACGGTCAATTCCAACGGATCAGCTTCGATGTCAGGATAGGAGTCATTGAAAATACATGTCGTAATATCGCCATCTCTAAGCGTGAATTGGCGGCCAAGGCTTTCAACAACAAGGTATTTGCCCTGCATGGAGTAATTCACGATAGATTCATTACCATCAGGATCAACGGCGAAAACGGCTGGTGTTTTACCTGTTTTGGAAAACTGGAAGTATGTGAAAATACCGTCGTCAAAGGCGCGTTTGGGACGCAGGCTCTTATCACCGGCATAAGAATAATCAAAATTCCAGTCTTCCGGCGGAACGGCTGAAGGCGAAAAGTCTCGATCTTCAAATCCGTTATTCTTGCTTTTGGCAATATTGGCGAGTTGCATGTCTATCTGGTCAGGATAGACAAAACGAATGCGGAATGAGAGGTCTCTTGATGTGTGAGATTTTGACGCACGCGCTGTTAGCTCGAATGTGTAAATGCGTTTGTTTGTCACAACCGTCATGTTCGTGTTGGCGTTTTGCTCCAAAGGCTTGATGAACAACAAATTGCCGCGTGAAGGTTTAATTGTTTGCCATGCCTGGCTATCACCCATAGAAATTGTCTCAATGTCTTCGGTGCGGTCAAATTCGATCACAGTAGAAAAGCCGTAATGCGCCGTGATGCGGTAAACATCTGAATCATTATATGTAATGGTTTTAACACGTGCGTCAGCAGAGCCGTTGCGCGGGGTCTTACCTGCCATTGCGGGTGACGCAAGGCAAAGAGCTATAGCGGTGGTGAGTATTAGTTTTTTCATAGTTTACTTCTCCAATATTTCTTGTGATTTACGATAGGAAATGACCTGAAAGCCGAGCGGATTATCAAAACGCTCCAACATTTTCATGGGCTTTTGGGTGTAGCGGAATGTGATGATCGCATTCCAGTGTGACTGATAAACACGGTTATCTTTGCGTGTTTGTGTCATAAACCGTACCTGTGCTGTTTCATCGTTCAAAAATGACACAGATTTGATTTTTACATCCGTTGTGCCTTTGCCTCCTGCAATTCGGGACGGATTTTCAGGGTTGTTTTCATTCCAGAGTTCTTCATATTCTTGCAATGCCTTTTGATCTGAAAGCAAAGCAACCTGATCGTAATTCTCGCGGGTAATATACGGATTATAGCTTTCACGCAACGTAACGTATCGTACTAAATTGCTTTCGGTGATAGCGGCTTGTTCAGATATTGCACCTTGTTTCAAAGGACGGGTAATTTCTGTGTAACCGCTGGATTGATCGACCGTAACAACGTAAGGTTCAAAAGTTTTAAGCGGGAGTAATAAAATCAGGCAGAGAACACAAGCGAAAGCCAGACCAAGCGATAGAAAAGCCACGATCCACGCGCGTTTGCGTGAAGCTTCGAGATTAGCATACACGCCATGTTCCCATGTTGCACCGTTCTCAAAATATTCGGCAGTAGGCTTTAATCCTTTATTGTTTTGTGCTTGTGCTGTCATTTCTTAATCTCTCTATTTTCGGCTGCTGCCGCTTTTACTTTTTCTGCGTTGGGGTCTTTGTTTCCATTGTCAGGAGATTTATTTTTAGCGTGATCGCCGGTTTTAAAGGCTTTATCGAGAGCTTTATCAGCGTGGATACGACCAACGCCGCCCGCAAGTCCGGCGCCAGCGCCGATGCCCTTTGCGGCCATTTTACCCAACCCCATTGTTTGCAAGCTTAGTCCGCCGGCGATACCTGATGCCAGATTCATAACCTGCATGAGAAGACCGACTGAGATCACACAAACCAGAAGGAATGGGGCTGCATATGTCATAATTTCACTGGTAGCCGTTACACTGGCTTCCATTTTGACCAATGATTTGTTTACTAACACTAAGAGAAGGGAAAGCAGGCCATATACAAATATTGGAATGAGAGCATAATTTAGAGTTGTTCGAAGCCAGCCTTCAAAAAGTGTTTTTGTTTGAGCGAATATCAGCATCAAAATAAAGAAGGGGGCAACCGCTAACATAAGGGCTACAGCGATTTTGGATAGTGAAATTAGGATAAGGGCGTATCCGGTTAAAGCAAGCCCCGCCAGAAAAACTGCCCACCCATATGCGATAATTGCAACATTCCAGCCTGCACCTTCATTTATTTTTTTAGATACTTGAATTGCTCGATCATAAAAATCTCCTAAAGCTGTATTGGCACTGTCTGCGTCGGGAGCGCCAATAGTGGCGGACTTTAGAAGTTCTCCGGCCAATTCTGAGGGTGTGTTCGTCACTACATCCATGACAAAAATCTGAAAATCAGTCCAACTGGTTATGAGAACCAGAATGACAAGCATTTTTGCTATATGTAAGATACCGTCATGTGCTGAAAAACGACCATTGATAATGACTTTATAGCCATAAAAGGCAATAAAGACGATGAACATAGATTTCCAGAGCGTTTCCATCGGCCCGGATAAATTGCCGAAAGAGCCTTGCACGAAACTCAGGATTATCGTGTCCAGATTATCTAAAAAGTTATCAACGGTGTTAGCGGATGCCATCTAAAATTACCTTACTTTAATAAATCTAAGCCCTTTAGATTGTTTTCCATGCTGCCCGGATCGGTTTTGTGTTTTTTAAGACTATCGTTCCATTCTTCTCTTTTTTGGACTTTGGCATTAAATTCCCGCCAAATAATAGGAACATCCAGATCGGCAACGCGCACATCCTGAGAAAAACCTACATAATTCATTTCTTCCGCAAGTTTTGAAGCAACGCTCTGACATCTTTCCAGATCGGATGAAAGTGCCGTTTTAGGATCAGCCCAGCTTTGGGCGCAATCTTCGATTTCCGCGCTTGTATTTTCAAAAATCCACTGGACAACTTCATGGGTTGGTTTGTCTAATAGCGGGTTTTTATGATCTTCTTGGCATCCTGTTAGGATTGTTGTTGCGCAAAATGCAAGGAACAGAGTTTTGTTACTAATCATGACTAAGCGGCCTTTTTGTTGGATGTGGTTTCCAAGCTGCCAATATTGATTGGAAGCGGATTACATGGGTTTTGAGACAAAGATGCTGTTTTGCCGTTACATGGCGATTTCAGGTCTTTGTGACCAAATGTTGAACACCCGGCCAATGCCAGTAATGGCAAAATTAGTAAAAGTTTTTTCATATCTTTTTTCTCCTTTTAATCAAATGTTTGTGCGGCGATAGCCGGATCATAATTGTGTGCTTTATTTGCACGTTGTAGCGTTGTTAAATCCGAACCCTGATGCGCTGAATTAAGCTGCATTTGTAGGGATTGCATACGCATAATCTCATTGAGCAAAATGCCGTTTTCTGCGGTGATGCGCGCCAGCAGATCAACGGACTCTTTTAAGTCTGTCGTTGTGTTGAGTTTTTGCAGCATGGCTTCATAGTCTTCCAAGCGCTCATTTGCATTGTTATATGCGCTTTCAGATGCGGCCATAGCTGCATAGGTCGTATTAGAATAGCGATCATGAGCACCTGCCAATGAACTTGTTGGGGCGCTTGGTATGAGAGTAGCGCCTGTGGCTGGCTGATACGTGGTCAAAATATCATTGTATATCCCTTGTGTTTGTAGGCCGGCACTGCCAAGACCGGACGCGTTATTCAGGCCGATTAAATCCTGTAAATGTGGAGGAAGGGCGCGGCGTAAATCTTGCTCTACACTGGAGTTTTTGAGATCACCAAGATTACGCCCGCCTGTGATGGCATTATAGTTTGCAAGGGCTTGGTCAAGTTGCTGGAGTTGCATTTGATAGTCTTGAGCCATTTGTTCAAGCTGGGCTATGGCTTGCGCTACGCTCGTTGCATCAAACACAGGGATGCCGTTTGCCTTGGATGGGGAGGGGAGAAGGCAAACGGCAAGTCCTGCACATGCAGTCCATAAACGCAAATGTGATTTGAGTGTCCTTTTCATGCGGCAATCCTTTCTATAAAGTGTGGAATCCACTCTTCCGGCGTTGGAAATTCTTCCCGTACTTCATCGAGAATACGGATGTTTTCGGTGCGGCCTGAAAGAATGGAAATAAAATCATCCATGCCGGATAGGTCAAGTTTTGCAATAACGGAGTCTTTGCCCTGCTTTATAAGGAAACAGCGGCTTTGAGCTGTGAGATTGCGAATTGTGTAAAGCTCGCGCTCTGTCAGGCGGAAATGTCCGCAATATTCTTCTTCCCTTGCTTTGGGATTAGGTAAGAAAATCTGTGTCGGACTTTGTTCTAAGATGGTTGCGCCAATGACGCTGTTTGTGGCATCGCCAGTGCTTTGTGTAGCAAAACCAACCAAACCGCCTTGTTTCCTGACGGTTTTAAGCCAGTCCTTAATAGTATAGGCAAACACCGGATCATCGAGCAGTTTCCAGCCTTCATCAAGCATAATGAGTGTTTTTTTCTTATGCGCCAGAGCATTTTTAATGCGATGAAAAATGTAGAACAGCCAAGGCGTACGGCTGACCGGATCATCCAGAATGGAAGTCATATCAAAGCCAATGGTTTGAGCTGATAGGGAAAGCGTATCTTGAGGATTATCAAAGAGCCACGCCCTCTCGCCCCCTGAGTGCCACATGGATAGGCGCTCTTGAAGGGTTTCATCAATGTCATGCTCAAAACCACCAAAAAGTTTGCAGAGAACAGATAGGCGGCGGTGTTCAAAAGGCGCTTCAAAATTTGCATTCACCACGTCAGCAATCATTTCACGCTCTTTGGCCGTAAAGTCTTTGCGTGTTTCAGTGCGAAGCAAGATTTGCAGCCAATCCCGCAAAAACGCCCGATTTTCCGGTGTATCGTCAATTTGTAGAGGATTAAGGCCGGAAGGAAGCCCCGAACTTATGACATTATATTCGCCGCCAATAGCACGTAGGTAAACTTCTGCACCTCTGTCTTTATCAAAGAAGAAGCTTTTGGGTTTGAATTTTTGTGCTTGTGCATGGAGGAATGAAAGCAGCACCGTTTTACCGTACCCAGTCGGGCCGAAGACGGTGAAATTACCGACATCACGCTTTGGTTCATGGAAGTTAAACCAGTAAGGCGTACCGGATGTTGTCTCCAGACACGTTACGGCTTCACCCCAATGATTGCCGCTTCTTTGTCCTGCCGGAAAATTATGAAATCCTGTAAATCCTGCAAAATTATGATTTGAGATCATGGAGCTGCGGGCAATATAGGATAGATTGCCTGGCAGTTGCGCCCAAAAAACAGGCTCCATATTTACATCTTCTCTCACTGCATGAACGCCAAGAGGCTTGAATACATTAAGAGCTGCGTTTACGGCCTTGTCTAATTCCGGCGCGCTTCTTCCAATCGCGCATAGGCTTAAATGATGATCGCCAAATGTTGTAAGGCCGGAGGCGACTTCATCAATCGCTTGATCGAGCTGGCCTTCTAAAGAGACAGCACCTTGTTCACCGGCAACCATTTTTCTTTGGCAATCACGAATACGGTTCAAAGAGGTCTGCATGTCAACGCAGGCATAGCTTTGCGTTAGAATAAATTCGTGTGGGAGGCGCAAGAGGCCATCGAGCATACCGGTTGCTGTATGCGTGCCGTATTTTTTAACGGAAAGCATCGCGCCAAGTTTAATGTCACCATTGGCCGCGCCGCGCACTTCAAAGGTTTCTTTGCCGAATGATAGACGTTTTTTTGGCAAATACGTATCAATACCGCCATCCGGCAGGGCAACGGGCGCATCCTCAAGGTTGAGAAGCAACCCTAAAAACGATAGAGAAGGGCAAAGTGTTCCGGTTTCCGTTTCTTGAAGGGTGAGGAGCTTGGGTGAATAGAGCGCCAGCCCTTCAATCAAACCCTTGGTTTCAGATGTCAGGGCTTTGAGATCACCCCGTAGAGTTTGTTCGTAGAGCTGCTTGTCGATTTTGTTTGATAATACGCGGCCTATCTTATCGGCCAGCCCTAAAATGCCCGGGGTAGGGCGGCGTAACACGCTAATATAATGTTCGTTTTTGAACATACGTTTTTGTGCCAGTTTTGCACCGTAGACCTGATCGAGCTGGCGACAAAAATCATTTTCAAAGAAGCTATCCAGACTTTCATGCACTTCGCGTCGTATGATGTGGTGATACAGCACAAAGCGGCTGTCCGAGAGATTATGAATGAGATTGCCACGGACATTTTTATAGTGATTTAAGTCTTCTGTTTCTGCGGTTTCAAAAGCCAGACCGTTAAGTTTTATGATTTGGAGCAAATACCCGTCTTTTGTACGCAAAGTGTTTTCATCAACAAAGCGCGTGTAGGGCACAAAATCTGATATGGGTTTTTCTGTTTTTGCAAAATTAGCGTATTTCATGGTGTTCTTTTGCGGTTTTGCTATGCCACTCCACATATAGGTTGAAGGCATGTTGTTTTAGAATTGTGCGTATTTCCGCGCTGATGCGCTGGTTATTGGTTTCTCTTTGATATGCGGAGACCAAGGCGTCATAAATCCATGCCGTGTGAAAGAGAATTTGATCTTTCATCGCGGTTTTTATGTTTTCCTCTTCATTGCTGATATTCGGGATTTCTAAATTTCCATTCATCATTGTGTAATTCTTCCTATGCTAAATAGCTGTTTGACTTCCATAGCTTCTGGTTGCGAGTTGGCCCTGCCTTAGATATTTTTGTTTTCCAAACATGAATCCAATGAGGATCATGGCGCGTTGCAAGCAGGGCAATGCCATGTAGTGGTAGTGAGAAAAAAGCCAAAACACAAAACATGGCAAAAAGTGATGTGCATAGGATAATACCAATGCCTGTTAGGATGAAATTTACGCCAAAGAAATCCATTGGCACGCCCATAGTCATGGGAGGGCGTGTCAAAGCCAGATAAACTGTATCTGTTGAGATGTTTTCTTGTGACATCGGCGCATCCTTTCTATCGCAGATTTTTTCAGGTCTGCTTTTAGATAGAACCGCTAATGCTGTCCACGATCGCGGCGGCGCCGAATACGAGGATAATGCCGCCAATAACTGATCCTGCAATGTACCATGAGATACGGCCAGTCATCCAGCCAAAGCCGAGGATAACAACGGCGATAATAGCGACGATACGAGCCCAAGTTCCTGTCAGAAGAGTTTGCAAGGCATTTAGAAAATTGGTTAAAGAGCCGAATAGCGCTCCACCACCACCGCTTGCGGCTGCGTGGGCTTCCGGTGATGATAATGTGATAAATACGATGCAGAAAAATGAAAATGTTATAATCCGTATCATATTGATATTTTTATAAGAAGTCATAGTTTCTTCCCCTTTACACGCGCTGTTAATGTTTATATAGCTGATACGTCTATTTTCTTTTATCAGGATTGTAAAGTCATATACCATAACCACAGGTAGCATTTTATGTCGTGGAAGTAGCATATATGAAAGATGCTCTTTTCAATCAAAAAATTCGTGATTATACGAGTTAATATATTTCTTAAATTTTCACGGAGTTGAGATTATGAAATCTACAACATGTGTTTTATTGGCTTTTGCATTTCTGGGAACGGCGGTTTTTACGACTGGTCCTGTTTTTGCTGCATCACAAGATGAGTGTGCGATCTGGCTTTGTTTGCCGGGCGGATTTCCGCAAGGGTGCAGCGCTGCGCATAGTGCCATGATTAAGCGTATTAAAAAAAGAAAACCGCCTTTACCATCATTCGGTTCTTGTTCAGCAGGGGGAAATGGACATTATCAAATGGGTTATGAACCTTACGAGCCATGTAAAGAAGGTTTTGAACTCGAAATCAATAATGATGGTGATAGTGGAGATCGTTCACGTTGTATCAGTCATGACATATATCAATTTTGTAATGTTCAGACTGATGTGCAAATAGAATATAATGATAATCGTTGTTATTACAAAGCCATTAAACGTCCTAAGCCATATTTTGTAGAAATGTGGGTGAGTGGTGATTATCTGGGTAAATTCTTTTATCAGTAGGATGAAAATGCTTCTGAGGTTTTGTATTATATGCTGTGCGTTATCGTTGCTGAGTTTTGAGACGCAGGCAGATGTTTTTGAGTTTAAACAAGATGGTAGTGTGGTATCCTATGTTGCGCATGATTATAGGCATCGTGTTCATTCGACTGTGTATGTGCCTAAGATTTCTAAGAGCGCCAAACAGCAATTTCAAAGCTATATAAATGCTGCGGCAGAAAAATATGGTGTAGAAGTACGGTTGATAGAAGCCGTTATCTTAACTGAATCAGGATTTAATCCTGCTGCAACATCGCGCAAGGGGGCTATGGGGTTGATGCAACTCATGCCCGGAACAGCCAAAGAGTTAGGCGTGCGTAACGCCTATGATCCGAAGCAAAATATAGATGGGGGAGTTAAGTATTTAAAAGGATTACTCAATGAATTTAACGGAGATCGACAGCTTGCACTTGCTGCTTATAATGCAGGGGCGGGGGCAGTGAATAAATATAACGGTATTCCGCCATATCAAGAAACTCAGAACTACGTCGATAAAATTGAATTTGTACTTGGTAATTAGGAAGCTATTTGATTAACAATCTTTTTTTCTATCATCGCCTTTGATGCCATGCGAGCCTTAGCTTCTTCAAGCTCTCTTTGAGTGTAAAGATGAGAATCCCACTTTGCTCCACAAGGATGAAGGCTCTTTCCGTCAATAATATCGCGCAAAATTGTGTTCAAAAGTTTGAGAGAAAAATAGGCGGCTTTTTGCTTTAAGCTTTCTTCTGTTCTGTCTTGTAAAATCGAGAAATAATCTACTTTTATGATGTCACCATGGTCAATACGTTCATTCATATGATGAACAGTGACGCCAAAAATATCATCGTTATTATGCAGAGCCCACCAATATCCGCCTATTCCACGATATTGGGGAGGAGCTGGATGAAAATTGAGAGCCCCCTTTTGGGCTTTCTCAATAACAGATACAGGAAGGATAAGATCAGATTTGAAGGAGATAATCCAGTCGCCATGCCAATCATCAATATCAGGTTTAGGCATTCCCGGAGACCAATATATCGGTGTTACATCATCAAAAAGTGCGCACACTGCTTCGTAGCCAATTTCACCCCACGCAGAATTTTCTGAGATGTAGAGAACATCGCAAGGATGAATTTTATTCGTTATGTTTTTTTTATAAGGCATAATAATGTTTCATTCTTTTTTATTTACTTTATTGGTACTGGCCGCGCCATATCCCAAAAGGCTCGAAACTGTTTGCGATAAGCATTCGTGATTGCTCGTGATTTTAACAAAACAATCGTTGGCCCTGGTGTGGTATCGAAATCCATGATCGCAAGCGTTTCTCCATAAATATAGAACGGGACAGCTTGGAAAACTTCTTTTGGTACCCATCGGTATTCATTATATTCTGCGGCACAGAAGTTTGTATCTCCTTCGCAAACGATAGCTAGAACTTCAAGGTCTCCGCGTTTTCTGGAAACGTCTGTCATGCGCTTGAGGTAGTCTTGTGAAAATTTTGGCGTAATAGAGTCTATAAAAGTAGTTTCGTCAATGCCAAACATCATAATTGTGCCGCCGTTTTTGTCGGCATAGTCATGAACCCCGTTAAAAAATTGTTGCAATCCCTCACGACCTGTTAAAATGTCGAAGATTTCTGGTTTGCGTCGAACCCCATCATGAATAAACTCAATGCCGTTTTCTTCAAAAACACGAATAATTGTGTCCATGGTCTTTTTTTGTGGTTGGCTAACGCCGTTACGGATGTTGGATAAACCGACCGTAGATAAATCAGTTTTCTTTGACCAATCATCCAGTGTCCAGTTTAGGGCACCAAGAGCCATCCTAATTTGTTCTATTGTCACCGTCATTTTAGTTCCTAGACTGCATATATTTTGCATAAAAAGTAATTATTAATGCAATATGCCTCATTGTTTAAAAAAAATAAAGAAAAAATTTAAAAAATAACAAGAAATGTTGACATCTGTTTTTTCTTTATGTATAACACAATCATCGCAAGGTTGTGGAGTTACGTAAAACAATCCAAGTCATGTGATGTGTGTATGTGTGTATAGTAACTGTAAAAAGATTTAGGGGAAATCATAATTATGAATAACTTTAGAAATTAGCTTTCAGATTTTTTCCAAGGACAGATACCCCCACGGTAATCTCTAACAAGATGCGCCCCCACAGCACAAGTTAGAGGCAGCCTCGGCCGCTCCGATTGCTTTCCCACACACTTAAATGGCAATCGGGGCGGTTTCCCGAGCGGGGAGCTTGTATCCCCATGTTGGTGATTAGTTATTCTACAGATATTTTTGATTATGTCAATTTTAGAGATTGTTAGATGAAAAAGCAGGTTAATAGAATAGATGAAATTGATTACCATGTCGGAAAGCGATTGGGGCAACTAAGGATTGCGGCAGGATTGTCACAGGAACAGCTTGCTCATATAGCGGGCGTGAGTTATCAGCAAATTCAAAAATATGAAAGCGGTAAAAATCGTGTGAGTGCGAGCAAATTGTACGTTTTTGCGCAGTATTTTGGTGTGTCAGCGGATACCTTTTATCCAGATGATAGGTCGTATCACGAAGATGAACCTTTTTTGACAAGGGTTAAAGGCGTGTTTCAGGGGACAGATGAAAGACATTTGCCAGCCATTGAGGCGTTTGCATGGCTAATTAAGCAAGTCAAATAGCGGTGCATAAAAGTACGGTGGAGGTTGAAAATTAGGGTCGGGTGTATTGGGTATGTATAAAATAGCGATAATTGGTGGTGGTGCGAATGGGGTTTCTGTTTTAAATGAACTTGTGAACCAGCTTACTGCGGCTAGTACAGAGCATGTCGAAATAAGCCTTTATGAAAAAAGTGGCATTTTTGGCGCTGGATTGGCTTATGGCACAAAACATGATGCTCATATTTTAAATATGCCTTCTAGCACTATGAGTGCCGTAGGAGGAGATCCAACAGATTTTCATGAATGGTTGAAAAAACCACACGAGCCTAATTTACATCCGTATTTTAATGCACAAGCTGAGGCCAGAGATTTTGTTCCCAGAAAAATATTCGGAATGTATCTTGAAGATTTATACAAAAATGCTCTGAAACAAGCAGAAGATCACGGAATAAATATTGAGATTTTTAATGAGGAAGCATTGGATGTTACCGAGAATAAGGATTCAGTTGTTGTGTGGTCTGATGGAAAGTCACGCGAATTTAATCAAACTGTTTTGTGTTTAGGTAATCAACCACCTACGTTTGGTCGAGAATTAAAAGGTGTTCCTGGGTACTTTCATCATGCTTGGCCTGAGAAAAATATTACCGATAATATTCCCAATGACGAAGAAGTGTACGTTATTGGGTCAAGTCTTACAGCCGTTGATGTTTTTATCACGTTGCAAGAAAAAGGACATTCCGGCCCTATTCATTTTGTTTCAAGACAGGGCGTTTTGCCAAAGGTGCGGACTTTTGCTGAAGCCTATGACTTACAGTTTTTAACGCCTGAAAACATACAATGTTTGACGGAGAATGGTCAAAAAGAGCTGTCCTTGGAAGATGTATCACAGTTATTTATGAAGGAATTTAAGGCGGCGGGGGCAGCAGTTCCTAATATAGATGAAATTCTGTCTATTCCTTTGGATTCTCCAAAAGAAATCTTGAAACAGGATGTTAAAATAGCTGAACAAGAACACGTCGAATATTTTTCTGTTTTAAAGGCAGCAGACGAAGTAATTGGCCACGTATGGAACGCTATTTCTTTAAAAGACAGAGAGCGTTTTGACGCTCACTATAGAACATTATGGAACGCGTATGATTACCCAATGCCCATGCAGAATGCCCGAAAGATATTGAATGCTTTAGAAAATGGACAATTAAGCGTTGACGGGGGGTTTCGTTCTCTTGAGTACGACCCCAAAAGTAAAGAGTTCTTACTAACCTGTGCGGATAAAGACAAAACACAGCCGCCGGCTGTTCGGAGGGCAAGATTTGTAATCAATGCTACGGGACAAGGAATGAGTCTTGAAAAACTTGAAAGTCCTATTGTTCAAAATGCATTAGATAGCGGGACTATTACGCCTCATTTACTCGGAGGGGTGAATGTGGATTTTAGCACTGGGGCGGTAGGAAATGCACGCGGGCAGTATTCGAACAGGATATATGCGGTTGGTTCTTTGACGCGAGGAGTACATTTCTATACAAATTCTATAAATGAAAATGCAAAAGCAGGGAAGAATACAGTTACGCAGATTGTAAAAAATACATCGTTTTTTAATCAGGGGCTAAATGCTTCTTCAGAACAACACTTTCAGGGGGGTGAATATGACTGCGAATGAAATTTCTAAAAAGAATAAGATGTTTATTACAGCGGCGCCGGTTGGCGCGGTTCCGAAATTTGTAGATCCTCAAATTCCGAGATTTATTCCGACAGAATATGTTTCTGTTTTTACTCCAAAATCTGAACAGGAAACTTTGACAAAACGCTTGCAGAAAGAGGGTTGGACAAAAGTTACAGATCAGGGATTACGGCTACGTATTCACAATAAAGGTTTTGTTAGTCACGATGATTTGCGGAAACTGGATAAGGCTACTTTTGACAATGCAATGTACTGGTTAGAAAATCTAGGTTGGTCTGCTACGGAAGAAGGTTGGCTACAGCCAGAGGGTGCGTTGGCGCAAAGTGGTGGCAAAGCTGTGCTTCCCATGGAACTTTTGTCTAAAATTCAAGATGAAGAGTTAAAAGCAGATTTTGCTCTTGAACTGTCACATCAGGGTTGGCAGCAAGACAGAAAAGCAGATTTCTTCTGGCCGCATGAACAGGGGGAAACATACATAAATCCTGAGCTTGTATTAAGGTTGGAAAGGAATGCCCCAGAGTTTCTGGAAAAAATAAAAAATAATCATTGGGAAATATGTGGAGAGGGATTTTGGCTACATGGCAAGGGTGGTTCTCCTTATGTGCCAGTGTATCCGAGGGATATTGTAGAAGATGCTTATCAGGCAACTGTAGAAGGGGCTGCTATGGTGCATCTTCATACGCGCGATTTAACAACAAATCCATATTATGTTCCTGGAATGGGGTTTGGAATAATGAATCCGGCACAACATAATACTATTGATGCAGAGCGATATGACCAAATTCTTCCAGATTTTCTTGATAAAAGCCCTAATACCATTATCAACCTTTCGACAAGTGCAAGAGGTGGTGCGGCGGCATTTGACGATCATAAAAGAAGGTCTCATTTAAAATTTTATGGTGCTGGTCGGGCACCTGATGTTGCCTCTTTCAGCCCTGGCGCGGTGATTTTTCAGCAAGGCGGTGGTTACGAAAATCCGAATGTGTTTCTTAAAAGCCAGATTTCACATATGGAGAGCTTGGGTATTCGGCCGGAAATTGAAGTTTTTAATCATACAATAGTAGAAAACTCCACTGGCGCTTATGCAAAGGATATTCGTGGTATGGGAACTCCGCCAATTTTTATGTTGGTTACGGGAGTGGATCAATATAAGGATTGGCCTAAAACAGGGTTACAGTCATTAGCGAACAAAGACGATTCCTTGATCCCTACATCGAAACACAAAAAAATTGTAGAACTTATCAAATCTAATAAAGAAAAGGATCGCAGAAAGGCAATAGATATGACGGTTTCGTATCTGAAGCCAGTCGTAGAAAAGATTAGAGAAGCTCACCCAGATAGTAAAATATCTACGTTAATGGCTGGAAATATGCAGTTTATAGCGACTGATGTTGCTATAGCACTTAATTTGGACGGTATTCGTATTGGTTTGGAAGATGGACTGAGTATTCAGGACAAGAAAATGCCTGGTGGTGTCAGGAGAGCATTAGGTACTGCAGATCAGGTTCGTCGTTTGCGAATTGAACTTGAAACAAGAGGCATTCACGTGCAGTCCGCTGAAGAACTAAGGGATGATTTAGGAATTCAACGACCGGAAATTCAAATTTTTAGGGATATAGAAAGGCTTTTGGCACCTGTTAGTGCAAAAATTCCGGATTTCTCTGAAATTCCGCCAGCAGATACAATTATCAAAATTTTGGATGAGCCTCTGCAAAGATATAAAAAGATCGAGGATTTGTTTGTTGATGATGTACTCGATCAACTAAAGACATTTCAGGGTGAGCCAAGTGATTTGGCGGAGTTAGTGAAAAATACGTCCGCAAGGCATGGCATCGCTGTGCGATATTTTATTGAAGAGGGTGATCGCTACAATAGTCCCAGAAGATTTAAAAATCCTCATATGTACACAGTTCAGCCGCTCAATTTTATGCGGGAACTTCTTCAAGAACGAAATATAGATGCGAAGGTTTTTGATAAGGCATTGAAGAAATTTGCTGTAAGCAAAGGTCTTATCCCAAGCGTGTTCATACCGGCAAACCAATTCAAGAGCCTTGATATTCGATTTTTAGACTATGCCAGTTTTATTTCCAGCCGTTACAATATGGATCGTACGGATGTGGTCAATACGTCTGTAAGGCAGGATCCTGAATACAGTGCCACAATGTCTGTGCTGTTCAACGCCTTGGAAGAAAAAATGAGAGGGCTAAGACACGGTAGTTCGGCGGTTAAGAAATCTCTGGGTGCTCAATGGTATAAAGCCACGTTACCAGATTCGGATGTTTCACCAGAGCGCTTAAAGCCACGTATAAAGAAAACTGATAAAGCTGAGCTTGAACGGCACATTGTGAGTGGTGGCTGGGTTGCTTTGCCTAGCACCCCGACAACAAACTATCCAACAGGTCAAACCTTGATGGAAGGTTTGACTTCAATTCTACAAGAGTTTTTAGTCAGAGCGCATGAAAAATACTCTGTAGAAAGAAAATATAAACCCTTAACATTAATGTCAGCGTCCCACTCAGGTATTGATAAAGATGGACAAGAATACATTGAAGCGAGCATGCTGAAGAATAGATTTGCACTTAATACGGATAGGAAAGGAAATCTTTCCAGTTATTCTGTCCAGCAAATATATGACCAGCTTTTGTTACCACGAATTGTAAAATCACCATCTGAAATAGTTTATGAGGATGATGGTACTGCAAAACGTAATGATGGAGGTGTTCCGGTATCACGTGACAAAAATATGTTGGAGCGTATTTCAGAAGAAAAGCTGGAAGCATTGAACCTTCTAAAATTGATTGGGCATAGTTCGGGCATAGCTACCATGCAGCAACTCGATAATTTGTTGCGTGCTGATATGGAGCGTCTAGGTTTTTCTCAAGAAGAACAAAAAACGATGTTTGCAAAGTCGATCTTGGTACACTTCGGAACTGCAGCAAATGTTCATCTTTCTCAGGCTGGTACGACAGTCGTTGATGTTACAGCTAGTAATGATATTCGTAGTATAGCTGGTAGAACTGATCCCGATATTGTTAATGTGTCGGTGGATAAGAAAAAAGAATTTCAAGCGCAAAAGCGTTATTCTCAAAAGTTAGGTAGAAGACAGAAAATTGACAATTCATCTGCGGAGGTAAAAGTATCTATAGGCGAAGGACAAAAAGCATCTATTCGTTACTCTCCGGTGTTTTTATCAGAAGATCCAGCTCGTTTGCATGATGGACATACAATAAAGAGGTATGTTGGTGAAGCACCAGAGCATCTAAAGGCATTGGTCGTTCATCTTGATTCAAAAGGTTCTATAGACGATCCGCAAGCCTTGATTGATGAAGCTAAAAAGATGGTGGAGGCACAAGAGCTTTCATTGTAGTATGCTGCGTAAATTCATAAATATTTTAAATGGGATAGAGGATAAAAAAATGTTTAAACAAAATGAAAACGCTTTGTTGATTATTGATATGCAAAACGACTTTGTTTTGCCGAATTTGCCAGGGCGTTTTAATACTGCACACCAAATTGTTCCAAGGCTGCAGGATTTATTGGAATGTGTAAGAGAGCTTGGCTGGCCTGTGTTTCATATAGTTAGAGAATACAGAGAAGATGGAAGTGACATTGAAAACACACGACTTGAAGGATTTCTAACTAAAGGAAAAGCGGCTCTTCCCGGTACAGAAGGTTGCGAGATTGTAAAGGAATTAGCTCCGAAAAGAGGAGAGTATCGGATTGTAAAACCGAGATTTAGCGGATTCATGGGTACAGAATTGGATTTTGTTTTGCGTCGTTATGGTGTCAAAAATTTGGTTGTTAGTGGTACGCAGATTCCAAACTGCGTTCGTGCAACGGTATATGATGCCGTCTCGTATGAATATAATGTCACTGTGATTGAAGATGCCATATCAGCAAAGTCAGAAGAAGTCGCAAAGGCCAATATTATAGACATGAAAAATATTGGCGTTGAGTTTCAAACTTTAGAACAGTTCAAAAAAGGTTATGTCCAGAAAGCGGCCTAGGCTTTACTCATGGCGGATTTTTTTAATTTGGATGCTACAGTGTTATTAGGCTTAGTTATAGGTCTTGTGTCATTGGGAGCGGTTGCCGGATTTTTGTCTGGATTGCTGGGAGTGGGCGGCGGAATCGTTCTAGTGCCGGGCTTGTTTTTTGTTTTCCAACTTTTGGGGTTTACCGGGGATCATATAATGCATATGGCCGTTGGAACATCACTCAGTATTATTATTCCAACTGGATTTATGTCGGCGCGTGCTCATTATAGAAAAGGCGTTTTTCAAAAAGACCTTTTCTCCCATTTGGGAAGAGGAATTGTGCCGGGAGTTATTCTAGGAACAATATTTGCCGATTATATCTCAGGAAATAGTTTGAGAATTCTCTTTGCTTCTATCATGATGGCTCTTTCTTTCGTGATGTTTGTGGATTTGAGTAAACGTGCTTTTTTAAGCTCTATATCTCGTCAGCCGTGGTTTGGTTTGTATGGTTTTATCTCAGGATGTATTTCTACCCTTATAGGGATTGGTGGTGCAACTCTCAATGTTCCTTTTATGGTTCTGTGTAATGTGCCAGTTCACCGTGCTGTCGGAACGGCGGCTGCTCTGGGGTTAATTATTTCTATTCCTGCAATGATTGGTTTTGTAATTATTGGGTTAAACGAAACGAATTTACCGCCATTCTCATTAGGATATGTGAATTATCTCGCGTTTTTGGTCATTATACCTATGAGTATGCTTTTTGCTCCTCTTGGAGCCTCGGCTGCGCACAGAGTATCAATCAAAAACCTTCGGAAAATATTTGGAATTTTTATGATCTTGGTCGCTTTGAAGATGTGGGGGAGCATATGGAAATTTTTGTAAACATTTTGAGTGAAATGATTCCTTTATACGTCATGATGCTTTTGGGGTATCTAAGCGGAAAATTTTTTAAAGTGGATACGAAACATATAGCAACATTGGCTGTTTTCGTGATCTCTCCAGTCGTTTTCATGCTCTCAGTCCAAAAAATGCAATTTTCGGCCGGAGCGATTTGGGCGCCTGTTGTAATGATGCTTTTGGGCATTGGGATCAGCCTTATAGTTTTAAATATAACAAAATTGTATATGGGCGATAAAACGCCGTATCTAAGTGCTCTTATGTCAGGAACGAGTAATTGGGGATATTTTGGGATGCCGTTGGCATTCGCTTTATTCGACCCAAATATTGTTGCTCTGTATGTCTTAATTGGCTTTGGAACTCATTTGTTCGAGAATTCATTTGGCATATATTACATTTCAAGGGGGAGCTTTTCTCCTTTGGAAAGCTTTAAAAATATTTTTAAATTTCCAGTCATATACGCCATTCTGATCGGGTTATGTCTCAGCTATTTTAATTATCAACTGCCTGTGTTGGATGATGACTTTTTTCAATATTTTAAGGGTGCTTATGTGGTACTGGGAATGATGATTATAGGGCTTGGAATTGCAAATATGGAGAGGTTTACGATTGATAAGTCATTTATTGCCACCGTGTTTGCGGTGAGGTTTGTGATATGGCCGTTGATTGCTGTTTCTTATATATGGTTTGACAAGAACATAGTTACCATATTGGGAGAAGATTTTTATAAACCGTTACTATTGTTTTCGGTTATGCCAATGGGTGCTAATAACATTGCGTTTGCAGCAAAATTTGATATGAACCCAGGAAAGGCATCAGTTGCAGCTTTGGCTTCTACTTTTTTTGCGATGCTATATGTCCCATTGGCACTGAATTTTCTCGACTTGTGAACCTAGTCTGATGTTACGAGAACAATTCCAAGACCATCGTGACCTTTAGCACCGACAGTTTGAACAACAGTAGTTGTAACGCGCGGTTCGGCAGCCACAAGCTCATTAAATTTTCGAACGCCTTGTACGCTAGTATCAGTGCTGTTTGGGTCAATGACACCGCCTTTTCTAATGACGTTATCGGCAATGATGAGCGTCCCTTTCTGTGCTAGCTTCATCGAATATTCAAAGTAGCCTGGGTTGTTTTCTTTATCGGCATCAATGAAGACAAAATCAAAAGGTGCTTCGCCTGTTTCACTCATCTCTCTCATAATTTCTAGAGCTGATCCTATCCTGATTTCTACTTTATCCTGCAGGCCAGCGCGTTCAATGTTTTTTTGTGCTATATCAGCGCATTTTTGATCAATTTCCAGCGTAATAACCTTTCCACCTTCCGGAAGAGCTTTTGCCATCCATATTGTGCTGTATCCACCAAGGGTTCCGATTTCCAGTATGCGTTTCGAATTATTAAGTTGTGCTAGGATGTATAGTAGCTTTCCTTGGTTTGGAGCAACTGCGATTGGGTCAAGGCCGGCTTCTTCACTGTCTTTCAATGCTTGTGTTAATACCGCATCTTCAGGCATAAAAAGATCGGCAAAGTAGTTATCAATAGCAGTCCATTGTTCTTTAGACATATAAGCTCTCCAAATGTTTGATTATTCTTAGAATTGTTACTTTAAAACTTTGAGCTTAATGTGCAAGGAAAAGAGTTTTTGCACCGCATAATAGCTTGTATCGAAAGACGAATTTAGCAATTTTATGGGATTTTTTTATCCGCTTTTTTTAGACGATGCCACGTATTACGTGGTGTACTTTCTTTGACCCCTAACATTGTAGCAATTTCCGGCCATGATTTCCCGGATTGTCTGAGGGCGACGACTTCCTTTTTAAATCGTTTCCCAAGTTTTTGACCGCGCACTTGAACAGAGTAGGGTAATTCGTCCCATATTTTTTCAAATTTCTCTCTGAACTTAGGATTCTCTCTTTTATAGGTATCAAAGACTTCACGGCAGGGCATGTCTTTGTCTTTTCCAACCTCTGTAACAGTGCGGCCTGATTTAATGCGCGTCAAATATTCTTCAAAATCCTTTGCTCCCCATTTCTCTGTCCGGCCATGTGTTGAAAGACCGTGAGCTCTCAGGGCATTCCTCACAGCTTTTTGAACGGGACGACGATTTTTCTTGGATGCCTCGACTAATTTTTCAATGTGGGAAGAGGGTGGCGCTTGAGGCAAAATGCCCTTAGCGCGTTGCTCGTTCATGATACTGGCTTGCTTTTCTTTGAGAGAATTGGCAATCAATCCGCGCCGCCAAGGAATACCGTATTGTTCCTTATATTCGTCTGCTTTGATTTGGTGGCTATGAAACAGATGGGCATGCAAAGACACATATTCATTTCCGCAAATCAGACATGTTAGCTTTTTTGCCGCGAAATAAGCGTTTACCTCATCCATTGTCTCGAAGGGTTTTAGAATAGGATAACCTTTTTGAGTAATTACCTTTGTCATGTTATCTTACTGCGGTCGTCTGGCAATGAGCTGCGTCACGTTTTGAATATCTTGCATCCAGTCGGCTGTGATCGTATCTCTGTACGAAATCAGCTCGTAGATGATGTTGTAATCGTCTTGATTGTTTCGCGCAAAAATCGGCTCATGATGGGCGATCCGGTTACGGAGTTTTCTGATAGGGTTAATATCGTTGAAGATTTTCTCTCTTAATTGCTGTACGCTCATTGTGTTGGGTGCGTAGGGAAAAGCGGTTTTTAAATGCTGATTCCACAATCTGGTGTCATGTCTGCGCGTGAACATTTTTTCCCAGAATGGGGTTAAATCCCATAAAGGTACGTATCTACCAATAGGATTTTAGAGTGTTTGTTTTCAGCCGTCTGTTACAGTGTGTTTTTATGTTCCCAATTTTAGCCCAAATTATACCGCGATTTTTGGGAGTCGGATTCCCGCGGTATCTTTGAGTTTTTCATCAGAAAAGTCATATTCGCCTAAAAGATTGGTGTGTCCCCACGATACCGGTGAATGCGATAAAATAGCAGCGAGCAGTTTCTCCTTTTGCTCCTGATTGTCCATGGCTTCCAGTTTTTGTGAGAGATATAGATAATTCCAGCAGACGATGGCGTTTTTGATAAGCCGGTTGCAACTTTCCGCAATCTCCTGCTCTTCTTTATCGCCTTGCGTAAATTCTCGTGGATTGCCAACAGCGATAGCGCGTGTAAATCTGTTTGAAAGCTCGACTTTGTTAAGCTGTTTTTCAATAGCTTGGCGTAATTCGACATCATCGATATAGCGCAAAATGAAATCAGACTTTATGATCTGGCCGAAGGATTTAAGTGCTTGATAGAGTTTGTGCTGCTTGGAGTAGGAATTTAGACGCCGGAATATATCTGACGCACTGGTTTCCTTAAGTTTTATGGTCGTGATGAGCCTTAAAACATCATCCCAGCATTCTTCAATCACAGCCTCATTCACATATTTTGTAGGTTGAACAGCCCAGTTTGACTGATCATCTTTTTCTGATTTGAAAATATAGAGGATCTGCTTCTTTAGATTTTTGATGCGCGGGGCATAGGAAACACCGAGCATATGTGTTGTGGCAAAAATGGCCTCGCTATAACCATGTGTATCTGTGGAATGAATATCGCTTTTGATAACATCATTATGCATGAGTCCATCAATAACATAAGCGCTTTCGCGCTCTGATGCGCTAAAAACAAGGGAGTGCCACAGTAAATTACGTTCATCAATGAAGGTGTTGGCTGTCACACCTTGGCCTTTGCCAAAATATTTGAAAGAATAATTCGCGTTTAGTGAATCCGTTTTGACTTCGAATTTCTGACCATCACTGGCAGTATGAAGGATATCAGGGCTTTTTCGGTAAATATTGGGTAGCTCCATACGATCCATAAATCGCACGATACAATCATTGGCAGCTCTGATGTTATTGAGCGAGAAATACCAGTTTACTGCGTGTTGCAAAGCATTTTCATTGATCAATTTTGATATGCGCGACATTTTGGGAATGCCGATGGCGCAGCCTAAGCCAACAATACCGGCATAAAGAACGCGGTCGTCCGTTCGGCCTTTCACATACTGTTGCTGCCAATGTTGAAATTCCTGCAAAAATTCAGTGTGTGCGTTGACGGTCGATAAGATTTCAGGCAAAGGTACAAAATGACGATCCGGGAAATATGGCTTGAGGAAATCTGCGGCTTCATCTTCCTGCTTAGGCGTCGCAATCGTAAAATTTTTGCCGGGATCGGTTTTAAAGTGATGGTTTACATTGTTTTGGATGCGGTCATTGGTGAATTTATATTGCTCTGAAAGTGTTTGTTTAAAATGCTTGAGGATAGGTTTACAATCCTCAAAACTTTTTAGATCTGCTCTGTGCAGAAGATCGTGCTTTTCAGTTTTCCACCGGCTTCGATCAATCAGATATTCATCCAAAGAGCGATATTTGTAGGAATATTCCAGATTGAGTTGCCCTGATTTTATAGCATCCGCCACATACAAAAATAAGAACGATTTGTACAAAGACGGCCTGAACGTATCGTTATTAAAAACGGCCTTTTTCTCACTATCGTTGAGAAAATCAGTCGGGGCATTTTGTTTGATAGCACCTTTGTTCTTTCTAAAATAGTTCACGGATTCGGCGATAAGCTGTGCACCTGTCTCATATCGCAAATCCAGCACTTTCAAGATCGGGCTAACACGGTTTTGCAGCCGTAAAGAGCGTTCTTCCAGTATGTCGTGATAACGTGGGTCATCCGCATCACTGTTAAATCCGGTTTTAAAATCATGCCATTCGTGCTCAATATTTGAGAAATCTGTCTGACTTGTCTCCAATAATTCTTTGATCAGGGCGAGTTTTCCAGCATCCGTGTCATCATTGTCTATAATATTTTTGATTTGGTGCACAAAGCCAAATACCTTTTCATCAACAGATGAGGCAAGTGCTTTAAGGGACTGATGCTGCGTTTTACGATGTTCATAGCACCATTCCTTATGATCGCGTTTTGCACCATTTTCAAAGGACTTTACAGCTGATAACAGCGTATCGACCAGATTATCCTGAAGACGGTAATATTGATGAGTAACAAACGCAATTACATGAATGTAGCGATTTTCTTCACGGCGTTGATTGAGCTGAAAAATATCAGATTTGATCACGGAATTAGCAAAATACTGGATTCCCTCATGCCCCAAATTCAAAATTGGCAAAAGAGGCTTCATATCTTTGTGTAAATCTGCCAGATACACCAAGTCTGCGCAGCGTTCCTTAATTTGTGTGGGTTTTGCTGATTGCGAGAGTTTTTTGAGCAAGGTCAGTTTATATCTGGCATAGGGATTGTCCGTTTCTTGCGCAAACAAGCCGTCCAACAAGGATTTTGTCTCTGGCCGTAATTGCTGACGAACGGCATCTGAAAGTTCTTTTTTTCTTTGATTAATGGCCGTTAGGATTAATTCTGAAAGTTGAAAATATGCAGGAATTTGCACACGTTCACGGATCAGTATATCTATACATCGCCAGAAAATAAGCTTGGGTTTAAGCTGAGAGCGCATCATAGAAGCAATTTCATGCTCAATGATGCGCAGAGCATTATCATCGAACCGCCTGTAACCATAAAACTCCAAAATGAAGTCTTGGTGCCATTGCCGCGTGCTTTGCACATAGTGTTCCGGCATAAATTCGTTTGGCTCAAGATTAAGACTGCGGGCGATATAGGCGATGTCATTTTGGTGAATATCTTCCGGTCTGAAGAATTTCTTGGTGGCTTTGAAATATCCGCAAGACAGTAAAAACCCGATCCGAGTTGATGGTTTGCGCAATGTTGCGGCCTTTTCTTTGATGGGGCTGGGGAAGCTGAAAAAGCGTTTCCGTTCTGCGCTGTTGAAGATTGGTGGATCTTCAAACATAGCCTGTTCGCTTTTGTTCAAAATGTTCATTCTGGGCATAGCAAAACCTGTTCTCGAAAAGAGGCTGATGCCCTTTTTTCTATGACCTGATTAATGTTTCCATCACTGAAAGCGGTAAAACCAGCCTTTTTTCTGATCCGGTTAATCGTTTAAACCCAAAGCCTTCATAAAAGGAAACTGCTTTTTCATCTTTGGCATCAACAACCATGCCCAGAATGCCTATTTTTTCTGCTGCATCCAGTGTGGTTTTAAACGCATGAAAGATCATCGCGTCACCATATCCATGCCCTTGAAACTCTTTATCAACCGCGAGCCTACCCAATAACAGAAACGGAACATCCTTATAACTGGCCAGCTTAATATCATCCGGCATATTGTCGCGCAAAACAGAATGCGCACTGATTGAATAATATCCAATCACGCGCTCCCCTTCTGCCAGAACATAGATTTTGGTCAGGCTGCGCCGTTGATCCTGATTAGCGCCGCGTTGCAAATACAGATTGAGAGCCTCGACACCGCAATCGAAGCTCTTACGATCATGTTTCTTAGGATTGAGATGTTCAAACAGCATTCGAGACGGTAATTTCCTTGTATTTTTCTGCCGCCTTCTTCATACGCTCTGTAGGCTCTGACGGATTATCAAGCATATCAAAGAACATATACCAGTCTTCTTGCGAAAACAGGGTCTTTTCATGCTCAGCGATAATCGCCTCAGCCTTTTCACGAATGCTATGACGCACAAACTTGCTTTTATCAAGCTTAACATAGGAGCGTGCGCGCTCCATTAAATCAGCCGTGACAGCATCCATCCGGAATTTTAATGTGTCATCTTTTGTTACATTTATACTCATAGCAAATACCTCGCTTTCCTATTCTTTACAATTGTACCCACAAACGTCCCCCATTGTCAATTGTTCAACCTGTTCTAAAAACGAAGGTTTTTAGAACACGAAGAGCCAAGGCAATGAATTTATCAAAAACTTACCTGAAATATGTTCCCAAACATTGTTCCGTTTCGTTTGTTCTGTTAATATCATAAAAAATCGTTTTAGGAACAAAAAATATGCTTATTGGTTATGCCCGTGTCTCAACACTCGATCAAAATCCACAGCACCAGATTGATGCCCTCAATGAAGCCGGGTGCAAAAAGATATTCACCGAGAAAATATCAGGGGCAAGTAAAAAGCGACAACAATTACAAGAAGCCCTCGATTACATGCGTGAAGGCGATACCCTCGTGGTTTGGAAATTATCACGGCTTGCACGCTCTTTGACGCAAATGATTAACACGGTCAAAGATCTGGAAGAACGTGAAATCAGCCTCAAAGTCATCACCCAGAATATCGATACATCAACGCCTGAGGGGAGACTGTTCTTCCATATGAATGCCGCCTTTGACCAGTTTCAGCGAGAGATCATTGTTGAAAATACAAAAGCCGGCTTAAAATCAGCGCGGAAAAATGGGCGTATTGGAGGACGGCCAGCCATCATGACCGATGACAAACTCCGCTCTGCCAAGGCTATGCTCAAGGATACAGAAAATTATCCGTTCATATCCGATATTATCAAAACACTCGGTATCGGAAGGACAACTTTCTATCGGCATTTTCCGCCAGAAGAAATCCAAAAGATAAGACCAGAAAGTTAAAACTTTATGCCACAAGGTATGCCCTCACAAAAGGATACTGTCCCCCCGTCCTCTGCAAAGCGTGTGGAGGGGCTTGATCTTGCGCGTTATTTGGCGTTCATTGGAATGGTCATCGTAAATTTCAAGGTAGTTATGGGTGTAGAGCCGGGCGGTAGCGTACTCAACATAATGACAGGTGCCTTGGAGGGCCGCGCTGCAGCAACTTTTGTTGTTCTCGCCGGAATAGGGCTAGGCCTTTCTCAAAAGTCGAGTTCTATTCAAACCATTCTTACAACAATAAAAAGGGCGCTCTTTTTGCTGGTCATAGGGCTCCTTAACATGCTTGTCTTTGATGCGGACATTATTCACTATTACGCCTTTTTTTTCTTGTTCGGGATGTTCTTTCTTCCTGCTAGCACTCGCTTTTTGATAGCGTCTATTGTTGCGCTGAATGTTCTTTTTGTCGTGCTCGTCTGTACATTGAATTACGATCAGGGGTGGAATTGGCATGATTACAGTTACGATGATTTTTGGACGCCTAACGGTTTTATAAGAAATTTATTCTTTAACGGATGGCATCCGGTTATTCCATGGCTCGGCTTTTTTCTATTTGGCATAGTACTGAGCAGGATTGAGCTTTCGAAACGTTCTGTTCAATTATTTCTAGCAACGGGAGGAGGCGTTTTGATGCTGTTCTCTGAAGGGGTAAGTGCCTTTCTCCAACCTGTTTTTTTAGCAATTGATCCGGAAGCAGTTTTTCTTATTTCAACTGACCCCGTACCGCCAACACCGTTTTACAGTTTGGTCGGCATGGGTGCAGCATCCATGATGATCGGTTTATGCGCTTTAAGTTCTGACTGGTTGAAATCTGTCGGTATTATGAAGCTTATCGCTCCGGCCGGTCGTCAAACACTTACCTTGTATATCGCTCATATCCTGATCGGCATGGGTGTTCTTGAAGCTTTTGGAATGCTCGAAAACCAAACAATCGGCGCTGCTTTTATCTCAGCATTAATATTTAGCCTGTTAGCCACTATTTATGCTTTTGTATGGATGCGTTTTTTTAAACAGGGACCGATTGAAATTTTAATGCGTTTTTTAACAAAATGATGAGCATTATCCAGACCCTATTGGTAGATACGTACCTTTATGGGATTTAACCC
>DCKO01000064.1:1946-2511 GCA_002320665.1 Micavibrio sp. UBA1672 | reverse complement strand
CCGATAAAGTCCATCTCTTGGTTGTTGTAACGGCTGATCGTGGTCTTTGTGGTGGCTTTAATGCTTATATTATCAAAGAAGCGCGTCAAAAGATCATAGCCCTTAAAGCCGAAGGTAAGGATGTTAAAATCGTTTGTGTCGGACGCAAAGGCTATGATGGTCTGCGCCGCGAATTCGCATCACTTATCATTAAGCGTTTTACAGATGTCTTAGGTAAAAAGGGTGTTGATTATGCCGAGGCAGATAAAGTTGCAGATTTTGTTCTAACGAGCTTTGAGGCCGATGAATTTGATATTTGTACACTGATTTATAATGAATTTAAATCTGTTCTCGTTCAAAAGCCACTTTCACCTCAACTTATTCCGTTTAAGCCTGTCGAAGATGAAAAGTCCGAGGATAAAGAAGCAAAAGAAGAAAAAACATTAACGCCATACAGCTTCGAGCCGGATGAGGAGGAAATCCTCAAAAAACTATTGCCGCGTAATCTCGGTGTGCAAATTTTCCGTGCTATGCTCGATACATCAGCTGGTGAACAAGCTGCCCGTATGACTGCGATGGATAATGC
>DCKO01000064.1:0-1633 GCA_002320665.1 Micavibrio sp. UBA1672 | reverse complement strand
ATGACTGCGATGGATAATGCAACACGTAACGCTGGTGAAATGATTAATGATCTGACACTTGAATATAATCGTGCACGTCAGGCTTATATTACCAAGGAATTGATTGAGATTATCTCAGGTGCTGAAGCGCTGTAATGCGAATACAAAGAAGTGAATAATGAGAGAAAAAAAGGTGCAATTACACAATAAGGTCAGGCAAAACTATACTTTGCAATATCTTATTGCTGTCTGTTTATTCTGTACGGTATTTTCTTTCGCATCTCTTTCACAAGCAGAAGAGCAAAATATTAATGATATTCGCTTTCCAATAGAAAATTGGGATGCTCATTTGTTAGGCCTTATTGATAAAGGGCCAACTTTACTGGAAGATAATGACGCGTTTATGCCTAAACCATATCCCGCCAATGACAGTGAAGAAACCCGTAAAGAGTTGGATTACCTCGTCGAACTTTCAAAAACCAAGCGTGATCCTAAGACGATTGAGTTTATTCTAAATGAAAATGATGTGTTTTTCGCTGTTGATTCCTTTGTTGAAGGTGGCGTTTTGACTATGAACTTGAATGAAGGCCTGAACAAGGGGCTTTGGAAAGCATTGGAAATTGTTGACCAAGAGCTTGATTTCTTTTTGATGAAATATAAAAAACATTACTCGCGTGCAAGACCATCTCAGTTAAGACCTGAGCTAACATTAGTAATTGACAATCCTCATCATGCAGCTTACCCATCTGGTCACGCAGCACAAAGCTATTCAATAGCCACAATTATGTCTATGGTTGATCCTGAAAATGAAGCCATTTACAAAGATTTCGCAAAATCAATTGCACATAGACGTGAAATAGCAGGTGTGCATTACCCAAGTGATTCAAAGGCAGGTCAGAATCTGGCTATCAATGTGATTGATAAATTAATGGAATTTCCTGAATTTCAAGCTGCCTTGGAAAAAGCCAAAGAAACTTTTGTTCGGGCACCGAGTTTAAAAGATTATAAAATGCAAATGACAAACGTAAATTTTGAAGGACATAACTGAGAAAGGTTAAACAAAAAGGAAGCGAGACATGGCAAAAGCAAAAACATCAGAAGCAAAAGGTAAAATTCTGCAGGTGCTCGGCGCTGTTGTAGACGTGCAGTTCGAAGAAGGCTCTGTGCCGCCGATTATGAATGCTCTTGAAACAGATAATAATGGACAAAAACTTGTTCTTGAGGTCGCTCAGCACCTTGGCGAGAACACAATCCGTGCAATCGCTATGGACATGACAGACGGTCTAGTGCGCGGTTCTGAAGTTATTGATACTGGCGCCCCGATTTCTGTGCCGGTTGGTCCTGAAACATTGGGGCGTATTATGGATGTTATTGGCGCCGAAATTGACGAAGGTAAGCCAATCAAAGCTAAACAAACATGGCCAATTCACCGCGAAGCACCTAGCTTTGCCGAGCAAGCGACAGAAACTGAAATCCTTGTAACAGGTATTAAGGTTGTTGACCTACTCTGTCCTTATGCTAAAGGGGGTAAAATTGGTCTATTTGGTGGTGCCGGTGTTGGTAAAACAGTTACAATCATGGAGCTTATTAATAACATTGCAAAGGGTCACGGTGGTGTGTCTGTTTTCGGCGGTGTTGGTGAGCGTACTCGTGA
>DCKO01000067.1 GCA_002320665.1 Micavibrio sp. UBA1672 | reverse complement strand
CAAATTACCGAAGCAGTTGCATCAGCCGAAGTAAGTGAAGCTGAAACCACCCTTACAGAAGAACCACAAAAAGATGCACCACAAACACCTGTAGAACCAACTACAGATCAAGAGCCCGCTGCTGAAGTAATACCAAGTGAAGAAACTGCTGCCACTGAGCCACAAGAACCTGAAGCCTCAGTTACTACTGATGAACCTGCTAGCAAAGAAGAAACAACACATAATGAAGAACCTATAGTGCCGCAAGAGCAAGAGGCGGAAGCGCCGGAAGTTGAAGCTGCACCAGCAGAAGAAAATATCGAAAAGACCACATTGGAACGCATTGACCCGGATGCACCAAAACGCCAATACGCTGTAGCTTTACACGGCTCACCAAAGCTACCAGAAGACTTCAAACACTTAAATTATGTGAACCCAGACGCACCCAAAGGCGGAACATTGCGCCTCAGTTCCATCGGATCATTCGACTCCCTGAACCCCTTCATTATTAAGGGTCAACCTGCGGCTGGCATTAATGCAAATTACATGAGAAGTGGTATTTTTTACACGAGCCTGATGCAAAATACATGGGATGAACCTTTTTCGCTCTACGGTATTATCGCAAAAAACATCACTATCGCACCAGACAAGTCATGGGTCAGATTTGAATTACGAGACGAAGCGAAGTGGAATGATGGAAAAGATATAACAGCCGAAGATGTGGTCTGGACTTTTAAGACTTTGGTTGAGCATGGCCAACCATTCTTCAAGGCTTATTGGCATGACGTAGAAAGTGTTGTGCCAAACCACGATAAGAGCGTTACCTTCAACTTTTCTGTCAACGGAAACGCAGAACTCCCTCTTATCATTGCAGAAATGGTTGTTCTGCCGAAACATTACTGGACAGCAGAAGGGCGTGACTTCACCAAAACAATCCTTGATCCACCATTAGGCAGCGGCCCTTATTTAATAGGTAAAGTAAATGCCGGACAGTCAATTGAATATGTCCGCAATGAAAATTGGTGGGGCAAAGACCTCCCTTTCTTCAAGGGGATGTATAATTTTGACCGCATTATCTATGATTATTATAAGGACGCTGATGTCGCCCACGAAGCATTCCTATCCGGTAATTTTGATGTGAAAATCGAAAACAGCGCCAAAACCTGGAATGAGAGCTATAACCCAAACAAAGAACGCGCCGAGCACCTTATTAAGGAAGAGTTAGAAAATCAGAGACCTGCCGGCATGCAAGCCTTTGTATACAACATCCGCAGACCTGTCTTCCAGAATAAGCTTGTGCGGAAAGCACTTTCCTACGCCTTTGATTTTGAATGGTCAAATAAGCAATTTGCCTATGGTGACTATGTCCGTACCAATAGCTATTACGAAAACTCGGAATTGGCTTCCAGCGGTCTACCTTCCGAAGCAGAACTAGCTATACTAAATCCGATCAAAGATAAAATCCCGCCAGAAGTATTCACAGAAGAATTTAAAGCACCCGTTACGGATGGCAGCGGTAAAATGAGACAAAACTTGCGTACCACCGTTAAAATCCTTGAAGACGCTGGCTACACAAAGTTTAATGAGAATGGCATCCGCACAAATGGGTCACAAGCCCTTGAATTTGAAATTCTACTCGTCAGCCCCCTATTTGAGCGCTGGGTACAACCCTTTATCAAAAATCTGGAACGCATTGGCGTAAAGGCCAATATCCGCGTCTTACAAGATACCGCACAATATCAAAACCGTCTAAATACTTTTGATTTTGATGTAATCATCGGAACATACGGGCAATCAAACTCCCCCGGTAATGAACAGCGCGAATTCTGGGGTAGTGACCGCGCCGATATGGACGGATCAAGAAATTACATAGGCGTAAAAGAACCAGTAATTGACGAACTTGTTACACAAATAATTCACGCGACCAGCCGAGAAGACCTTGTGACAAAAACCCGCGCTCTGGATCGTATTTTACTCTGGAACCATTATATTATTCCGATGTGGCATTATCCGAAATGGCGTTTGGCCTATTGGGATCATATAGCCAGACCTGAAACCCTATCCGATATATCGCCTCTGATAATTGACACTTGGTGGTATAAGGGTGAAACCACCGAAAAAACGGAGTAACATCTTTGAAGCGTATTATTGCCATTCCTGCACGCTATGGGTCAACGCGTTTTCCAGGAAAGCCTTTAGCCAAAATCGGCGGCAAGTCGATGCTGGAACGCGTCGTTGACATCGCCAGAAGCGTCATTAAAGGTGATGAAGAAGCTGGTATTTTTGTTACAACCGAAGATAAACGTATAGAAGAGCACGCCAAGGAAATCGGTGTTGAGTGTATTATTACATCGGCCAGTTGTCCGACTGGCTCTGACCGCGTTCTAGCTGCTCTGCGGCAAATGGATGTCTGGCCGGATATTATAGTAAACCTGCAAGGAGATGCACCTTTTACGCCACCTGAGGTCATAAAAAGCATATTTGAAAGCTTCTTACAAAACCCGCATTACGAGGTCATAACCCCCGTGCATAAACTTAGTTGGAAAGATCTTGATCGCTTACGGGAACATAAGAAAACAACACCCTTTAGCGGTACCACAGCAGTTGTTAATGCAGAAGGTCAAGCTCTATGGTTTTCAAAGAATATTATTCCGGCGATTAGAAACGAAGCAGACGTAAGACAGGAAGATGATGTATCTCCTATTTACCAACACATTGGTCTTTATGGTTTCCGTAGTGACGTTCTCGAAAAATACTGCCTGCTCCCACAAAGCAAATACGAGACTTATGAAGGGCTTGAGCAACTCCGCATGCTTGAAAATGGCATAAAAATTCACACTGTACATGCTGACATCCCTATTGGAGATATCCAATCCGGTATTGATACTCCAGATGATCTTGCCCGCGCAGAAAGCCGCCTTCTTTCACAATATGAACAAGCCTCATGATCACACTGATTATTGCACGGCATGGCAATACTTTTAACCCTGACGATATTGTTACACGTGTCGGTGCGCGCACCGACCTTCCCCTTACCTCATCTGGTCAGGAACAGGCCAGAGCACTGGGTAAATACCTTAAACAAGAAAGTCTTATTCCTGACAAAGTTTACGCCTCTCACTTGATACGCACACAGGAAACCGCAAGCCTAGCGCTAGAAGAAATAGGCATACAGCGAGACATTACAATTCTTGAAATGCTCAATGAAATTGATTACGGCCCGGATGAAAATAAACCCGAAGAAAACGTCATCGCACGCATAGGCCAAAAAGCTATAGAGGACTGGGATAAACATGCCATTCCCCCTGACGGGTGGCTTATCGATCCCAGCCAAATCATCAATGACTGGAAGAACTTTGCAGTCTCCTTGATCGATTCGCAGGAAAAACCTTCTAAAACGCCCCAAATAGTTCTGGTTTTGACCTCAAATGGTGTAGGTCGTTTTGCCCCCCATACAGCCTCTAATTTTGATAACTTTGCCGCTCAATATACCATCAAGCTATCCACTGGAAACCTTGGCTTAATTGACTTTAACGGCAGATCATGGTCAATTAGAAACTGGAACATAAAACCACAGAATTTCATATAAATTAGTTCCGAAATCAAAAAAATAAAAAAACACTTGCACACACATTGCCAAAAGCGGTACTATTTTTTTAATGAAGGTCAAAAAGACCTCGGGTTGAAAATTTAATAATCGAGGAGACAGGTTAACACAGCCTGTCTCCCATAACAAAAAGGGGCGAGTATATGATTCCTGATGAAATATACGCCAGTACTGCGTCTTCATCCGAAAAATTCAGCTACAGCCACCCGCTGAAGCATTTGCCGGTCGATGACGGCTCCATGAGAGCACGCTTGGCCTATGATTTAATGGCCTTCATGCAGCGCGATGACTGCCCCTATTATGCTGACCCCACAAAGAATATGGCTTACGACCCACATCAGTCAGATGACGAGGTTGATATCATGATCGTTGATGGCTTCTACAAAGAAGCCATGCACATGGTCAATGAAATACTGGAAGATGATCCCAATAACGATAAAGCATTGTTCCAAAAAGCTTTCCTTCAACACCTGCAGGAAGAATACAAACACCTACTTGATCGTGAGGAAAAAATACTTGCTGTTGATCCAAGGAATGTGAATGCTCTAATCAACAAGTCCTTCGCACTGGCCAATCTTGACCGCGAAGAAGAAGCTCTGGAAATTACAAACAAAGCTCTCTCCATTGATCCAGATAACGTTCTGGCTCTTGGGAACAAAGCTTATCTTGCCAAAAACCTTGGTAAAGATGACATGCGAGAAATCACGCTTAAAAAGGCTTATAATGTCTCCGCGAAAAACCGCATGCGCGAGCTACAACATCTGGAATCCAAATTACTGGAGGATTTTGAAGCGGTCTTTATGGAGATGGATACACCTTCAGCCTTCGAAGATTTCAATAGACATAGCGGCCATAGCGATATGATCCACTAAGGATAAAAGTTACGGAACCCGAAGAAACACCATGTGATACAAGTCATATGGTGTTTTCTTTTGCTTAAATCCTGTTAATGCCTTTGACTTGGCTATAGACGATCCTGAAAGGCTTACATATTATTCCCCTATGGGCCTGTATATTCTCAAACGTTTACTGCTTATGATTCCGACAATTCTCGGAATATTATTCATCAGCTTTATCATCATCCAGTTCGTTCCAGGCGGACCGGTGGAAAAGATGATTGCCCAGATTCAAGGCCATGACCAATCCGCGACCTCACGCTTTACAGGAGGCGGCAGCGAAACCATGAACGGTGGCATGAACACCCAAAGCTCTGGCTCCGAAAGCCAATATAAAGGTGCGCAAGGGCTAGACCCTGAATTCATCGCCGAGTTGGAAAAAATGTACGGGTTTGACAAGCCATGGTATACACGCTTTGGCATTATGATCAAAAACTACCTGACCTTTGATTTGGGCAAGAGCTATTACCGCGATGAAAAAGTCGTCAGCTTAATCATCGAAAAAATGCCGGTTTCCATATCGCTAGGCCTATGGTCCTTCCTGATCATCTATATGATTTCAATACCGCTAGGCATCAAAAAGGCCGTAAAAGATGGATCAAAATTCGACATCTGGAGTAGCGCTGCCATCTTTATAGGCTATGCCATTCCCTCCTTCATATTTGCGATTTTATTGATTGTCCTATTCGCAGGCGGAAGATATTGGGATATCTTCCCGCTGCGCGGTCTAACATCCGATAACTGGGAGGATATGACCTTCATCGAAGCTGCCCTGGATTATGCATGGCATATGGTTCTACCCACCGCCGCCATGGTCATTAGCGGCTTCGCAAGCCTGACCATGCTGACTAAGAATTCCTTTCTGGATGAAATCGGAAAACAATATGTTCTAACCGCTCGATCCAAAGGCCTAAGCGAAAATCAGGTTTTATATGGTCATATCTTCCGCAATGCTATGCTGATTGTGATTGCGGGTTTTCCCGCCGCATTCGTCCATATTTTCTTTACCGGCTCTCTCTTGATTGAGGTCATATTCTCGCTGGATGGTTTAGGCCTACTCGGCTACACCAGCATCATGGATCGGGATTATCCGGTCGTTTTGGGCACACTCTACATTTACGCCCTCATCAGCCTGATCATGCACCTCGTGCGCGATGTGGTCTATGTTCTAGTTGATCCACGCATCGATTTTGAAACGCGGGGGTAATGAAATATGAAGCTATCACCGATCACAAAACGCCGCCTAAAACAATTCCGCGCTAATAAGCGTGGGTTTTGGAGCTTTTGGACTTTTATGATTCTGCTAGTTCTATCTCTATCTGCCACTTTTATCGCCAATGATAAACCTCTGATTGTCCAATATAAGGGCGCTTATTATTACCCCGTCCTGTTTAGTTACGCGGAAACAGAATTTGGCGGCGATTTTGAAACCGAGGCCGAGTACCGCGACGAATTTGTACAAGAACTTATCACCGAAGAAGGACAGGGCTGGATCGTATGGCCGCTGATCCCCTATTCCTATGACACGATTAATTATAACCTCAAAGGGCCAGCGCCCACCCCGCCAGATTCGGAAAACTGGCTTGGCACAGATGACCAAGGGCGAGATGTCACCGCGCGCGTCATATACGGCTTTCAGATTTCCGTGATCTTCGGCCTGCTTCTGACCATCGCAAGCTCAATCATAGGGATCGCAGCCGGCGCAATTCAGGGCTATTACGGCGGCAAGGTCGATCTGGTCATGCAGCGCACCCTTGAAATCTGGAGCAGCATGCCTAGCCTTTATATCCTGATTATTTTCTCCGCCATGTTCACGCCGGGCTTTTGGACTTTGCTGCTGATCCTACTGCTCTTTTCATGGATGAGCCTTGTTGATCTGGTGCGCGCGGAATTCTTACGCGCACGGAATTTTGATTACGTCCGCGCCGCCCATGCCCTTGGTATATCAGATCCCGTGATTATGTGGCGGCACGTCCTGCCCAATGCCATGGTGGCCACGATCACCTATATGCCCTTTATCCTGACCGCCTCCATCACGTCCCTAACAGCACTTGATTATCTGGGACTCGGCATGCCCCCGGGCAGCCCGTCTTTGGGCGAACTCCTTAAACAAGGGAAAGTAAATCTACATGCGCCTTGGCTCGTATTCTGTGCATTTTTCTCACTGGCAACTCTACTCACATTACTAACCTTTATCGGTGAGGCCGTGCGCGATGCATTCGACCCAAGGAAAACAAGCCTGTAAGACTTATTCTTCTTCCTGAGAATATTCTTCAATAACCCAATCATCGCCAATATATCGCCGAGATGCCCTATACCCCGGTTCCATATGAGCAACTTCTTCAACAGTCGCATCTAGTCCAACTATACTCTCCATGCAAACTAGAGCTGGCATATCAATTTCTGGACCATTTGCACCTATAAACTGCCAACCATGATCATCAAGATCATGAAATATATATAAAATTGGCTGCCCATTAAGTACCTCTTTAGTAGTATAGGCCGCACAATTTTTTGGCTGATCAAATTTCCAGTCAGTATCTTGCTTCTTTTTAAATAAGCTCTCAAACATCAAACTTCCTTAAAATATTTATTCAAACAATATGCTAATAAAATAAGACTATGTCACGACAATTATCTTGACACCCTGCCAGCAAATATGGTTTTCATACGCACATGATTAGAAAAATGAACACAGACTTGCGACGACGAAGCCGATAAGAAGAGACCAACTCTTTTTTTCGGAAGGCTTATCGCATGCATTTTTTCTAAGCTTCCCCCAAAACAAAATTAGATTTGGTCTTTTACCCGATTAATCATTGCTTACGCTTTGATTTTACGGCATTTTAACTCAACAAAACTAGTCGTTTATATCTTGATACGGGCAAGGCATGAGCGACAAAGCGTATGAACATACGCAAGGAGTGAAATAACGAAGCTCCGTCTTAATAGAGAAACGATGACATGGCAAAAATACAAATAGATAAGATAGGCTCGGTTACAAAAAACCTTGATCTAAAACATAGCGAAACAATCCTTGATGATCCCAAACTGGTTTTCACTTGTGAGATGGGACAGGTTTATGCTGCCGAAGTGCTGGAGGATAAATCCATTTATAATGAAATGGAACTTCCCAGTGGCAGGATGTCCAAGCTCAAAAAAGGTGATATTATCGCCGTTGCTTTGGGTGAAAGAATGGCTCTAAAAGGATTTGTCGGCAAGCTTCCAACAACACTTTCCCCCGGTCATGTAATTCACTTGCTAAATTTCGGCGGTGTAGCTGGTGAATGTTATAGCGCCAATACAAAAGAAGTTGGCGAGCCTCTGCGGATCAGAATCCTTGGTGCGATCGCCAGAAAGAAACAGCCACTGAATATCAATCAGAAGACTTTGTATCAGCCACAAACATCAATGAAAAGCAAAGTACCGATTATTATCGTCACCGGAACGAGCATGGATAGTGGTAAAACCACCGTTGCAACCGAGATCATCAAGACCCTAACACGCATCGGTATGAAACTGGCTGGAGCAAAGCTCACAGGGGTTGGCGCATTACGCGATATATACAAGATGCAGGATTACGGTGTTTATAACTCTGTTTCCTTCATGGATGCAGGCATACCCTCAACGGCAAATATTGATAACAAAACCATAACCAATGTTGCGCATGGCGCGCTGGATTACCTGTCCCAAGATAATCCTGATGCCATCATCGTAGAATTTGGTGATGGTCTAATGGGCAGATACGGCGTGGATTCAATCCTCTCAGCACCTGAAATACAAAAAAATGTACGCCTTCATATTGGCTGTGCTGGTGATCCGGTTGGTGCCATTGGCTTGGCAAAACGCTGCAAGGAAATTGGCTTGCCGATTGACGTAATCAGCGGCCCTGTAACAGATAACATCGTAGGTAAAACAATTATTCGGGATGAGTTGGATGTGATTGCTTTCAACGCCTTCTCCCCGACAAATGAATGGATAGATTTGGTGATTTCAAGATGGCTCAAAGACTTCAAGCCGGCATTATCGGCATAACAGGCTATACAGGCCTCGAACTTCTCAGAATTCTTAATGCACACCCCGAAGTGGATGTTGTTTATGCCACCTCGCGGCAACATGAAAACACTCCAATCGGTGAGGTATACCCGCATCTGGCGCATATGGATTTGAACATCACAAACACTGACGCCTTGGAAGTTGCAAAAGCCTGTGATGTAGTCTTCCTTGGCCTACCCCATAAAACCGCACAAGGCACTGTGGCCGCTATTCATGGCAAAACCAAAGTCATCGACTTATCAGCCGATTTCAGATTGGATGACGTAGAAACCTATGAAAGATATTACAAGGTCAAGCATGACCATGCCGATCTCTTACCGCAAATCGCCTATGGCCTGCCGGAGATCTACAGAAATGACATCAAAAAATGTACAACTATCGCTAATCCGGGATGCTTTGCCTTACTGGCACAGCTTTTAACTCATCCTTTTAAAAACAAGATAAAAGCTGTTGATTTTATTGGCATTACTGGATCAAGTGGCGGCGGAAAATCACCATCAGATGGCGCGCATCACCCCGTACGGAATCACAATATCAAAAGCTACAATATCAATAAACACAGACACATGCCGGAAGTATGCAAAAGCGCTGGTATAACCGAAGAACAAATTAACTTCGTGCCAACCTCCGGCCCGTTCACACGCGGCATTTTCGGACAGGCTTTTATAACACTAAAAGATGACATCGATACAAAATTCGCTCTTAGCCACGCCAATGAGCTTTATAAGAACGAACCCTTTATCAGATACCAAACCCAAGTGGCACTGGCTGATATTGTCGGATCAAACTTCGCTGACCTTAACTTTTCCTTAGGCGAAAACAGTCATATTATCGCCCAAGGTGCAATCGATAACCTTGTCAAAGGAGCGGCTGGCTGCGCCGTGCAAAACATGAATATTTTATGCGGGCTAGATGAAACCCTTGGCTTAAAAGCCCTAAGCCCCGTTTACCCATAAGAGGAGAACATGAGTAACAACAACAAAAAACTACCGGATTTTTTCATTAACGCGTTTTACGAAAGTAAATTCCGCGACAGTTTATTTGTCGTCAAAGCCAGCGGTGATGTCGTCGAAGACTCAAAATCACTGGATAATTTGCTCTGTGATATCCGAGAGCTCACCATGCATGGCATTAAGGTGCTGCTGATTTATGGCGGCGGCAAGGCCATGGACAAGGCGTCCAAGGAACGAGGCGTTGAAGTACAAAAAATAGACGGACGCCGGATTAACAAGGCCGAAAACATACAAGTCCTAAAGGAAATCGTTGGTGGAAACCTATCTCTGAATGTTACTGCCGCCATGAGACGTAATAACGTAGACGGGTTATCCTTTAACGCACTTCCTATCAATTGGGCACATATCGGGATTACACCAAAAACACCGGAAGATAAATATACTGGTGATATTGATTGCGTCTACACGCGCCCTATTCGTCGCTTATTCAAGGTAACGAATTTTATCGCCTGTGATTGCATCGGTACATCGGATGACGGCCTACTGGTCAATATCAATGCCGATAACATCGCCACTGATCTAGCCTCCAGCTTAAAGGCACAAAAACTGATCTTCCTAAGCAATGTCGACGGCGTAAAAATCAATGGTGAAACCGCCTTCATGATCATGGAAGACGAGATTCCAAAGCTTATTGCTGATGGTATAGTCACAGGCGGGATGCAGGTGAAGATGGAAAACTGCAAGCAAGCACTTGAGGCAGGTGTTAAACGCATCCACCTGATCAATGGCCTGCGGGAAAATGCCCTGCATGACGAGATTTTTGAATCCGTCGGCCCCGGCACGATGATACTGCGCGAGGACGAAAAAGATAATTACCTAAACGAAATCGAAATCCAAAAGGCTATTGGAGGAAAATAACATGACCATAACCCAAGACATCATCAGCAAAACCGAGAGCCTTCTGGTCAAAACCTATAATGCGCAGCCTGTTGTGCTGGATTATGGTGACGGAGTTTATGCCTATGATACAGACGGCAAAAAATATCTGGATTTTGCCGCCGGCATCGCCGTGGCCTCGCTGGGACATGCTCATCCGGCGATTTTAAAAACCATCAATGAGCAAACAGCGCGCATGATGATCTGTCAGGCTTCTTATGCGACAAAGGAAAAACTGGAAGCCGCTGAACTCCTCATTGAACATAGCTGTTTTGATCTGGTCTATTTCTCCAATAGCGGCACGGAAAGCGTTGAGGCTTCCCTGAAATGCGCCCGCAAATGGGCCTATGAGAATAAAGGGCCACATTGCAATGAAATCATTGCCTTCCACAATTCTTTCCACGGACGCACTTACGGCTCGGCCAGCGTAACCGAAAAACGCAACAGCCAGCCCTATTTTGAACCCTATTTGCCCGGCGTTCATTTTGCGCACTTCAATGATATTGAATCGGTTAAGGAACTAATTAGCAAAAAAACAGCCGCAATCATCATCGAACCTGTTCAGGGTGAAGGCGGTCTGACACCAGCCAACACAGCTTTCCTAATCGCACTACGTGCCCTTTGTGACGAGCATAATATCTGCCTAATCTTTGACGAGGTACAAGCTGGTTTCGGGCGTCTGGGTACATTACACGCCTATGAGGCTTTTGGCGTAGAGCCCGACATCGCCGCATGGGCCAAAGGCATGGGCAGCGGCTTTCCTGTTGGTGCAATGGCGGCTAAAAAGCCCTTTGCCGATGCTATTACTGTTGGCACACATGGCACAACATATGGCGGAAATCCCCTCGCCTGCGCCGTTACCGCTACAGTGATGAAAGAGCTCATGAAAAAGGGATTCATGGATAATGTTCAAAAAACCTCTAGCCTATTGTTTGAAGGCTTGGAAAAAATTCAGCGTGAATCCAACAAAATCACAGAAATCAAAGGCAAAGGCCTTATGATCGGGGTCAACACACCCTTTGATATCAAAAACCTTCTAAGTGCTTTACAGGAAAATGGTTTAATGGCTACGCAAGCTGGCAAAGCCACGCTGCGCCTCACCCCGCCTCTTGTACTTAACGAAAATCAGGCACAAGAGGCCTTGGATATAATAGAAAAGACATTAAAGGAAATGGACGAATAAGTTATGGACCAACAAGACAACGTCAGACATTTTATCAACCTGCCGGATATACCTGCCGAAACACTTAAAGGGATTATCAAACATGCGCATGCGCTAAAGGCCGAAAAATTCAACCCGCCGCAAATCCTTGAAGGTCTATCTTTAGCAATGGTTTTTGATAAGCGGTCAACCCGCACACGGATGAGCTTTGAAATTGCCATGAAACAGCTCGGTGGTCATACTATTGTCATGAACATGGATGAGATGCAGCTAACTGGTGCGGAAAGTCTAGAGGATACAGGTGCAGTACTCTCGCGCTATGTCGATGCCATTATGATCCGCATGAGCGACCATGCTTTGATGGAGGAACTCTCAACACATACATCAATTCCGGTAATCAACGGTATGACCAATAACTCACACCCCTGCCAGATTATGGCTGATATCTTGACCATAGAGGAAAAACTGGACGATATTCAGGGGCTAAAAATTGCATGGTTCGGGGACTATAATAATGTCTGCAAAACCTTTGAGCAGGCCGCACCAATCTGGGATTTTGATCTAGCCATTTCGACCCCACCAGACCTACAACCCAAAAAGACAGGTGATAACGTAACCTATTTTGAAGATGCAAAAGAAGCAGTCAAAGATGCTGATGTTATTGTTACAGACACGTGGGTATCTATGGGACAAGAAGGCAAGCAAATAGAAAAGTTCATGCCCTATCAGGTGAATGCCGATCTTATGGCTTTGGCCAAGGGACACACCATATTCATGCACTGCATGCCCATCCACCAGAATGAGGAAGTCACGCCTACAGTTCTGAAAAGTCCAGCTTGTGTAATTTATGATGAGGCAGAAAACCGTCTTCATGCACAAAAAGCTATTTTAGCTTGGTGCCTTGCAGAATCAGGCGTTAACTTATTAAAACCTATTGGTTTTTAAGCGCCCTCTAAAGCAATTTGGATTGTATCTCTATCCGCAGAACTTAACTGAGGGTCATCAAGGAACTCTACAAGACTCTCACGATTCAGTGTCCACGTAGAATTGCCATTAAAACCCGGCTTATCTAGTTTCTGATTTACAGTCAAAACGAACTGGTTCGTTAAATCATCATCTAAAGGTTTAATTTCCTTTATCATATTGTGTTCTGTCATTTTGTTCTCCCTGATGACATTTAGTTTTATTTTAATTCTAAAGCGTCCTTGATTTTCACTTGATCTGCTTTTGTAATGCCGCCAATAGGCGCCCACCTCAGCATTTCATCAAGCTGTTTAGGTGTTTTTGGCAAAACATTAATTGTTTCATGATTAACATAGACGTTAAAAATACCATCTATATGTTCAATCCTATCTATAAAGTCTCCTGAACTCATTAAATCACCCAATCAATATGTACTCTTTTAGCCAGCTTACCCCACAGAAGCAGCAGGCCTTATATAAACAAAATTATCTTCTGGTATAGATAACGTCTTATCAATTATTCTTTTAGCAACCTCCAGCCCGGTACGCTGGTTACTATAATGCCCTTTCCAAGCTTCAATTTTCAAACCATCTTTAACATCATTTAACAACTCTCCAATACCCGCAATTTTCCCAGCAGAAATCATTTCACGAACACTCTCAATATTCTTAGACACCAAATTAACTTTAGCTTTGTCTAACTCCTGAATTTCATCTTCAAGAGCCGCCATTAATACATCAATTTCCTCACGAGCCTCTTCTAGCTGCTCCTTTGTATAAGTAACCTTAAAAGGCTTACCATAATTTTCAAACATCGAATGATTGATAAATTCGAACGTTGCCGTTAACGGCCCAATTCTGAAACCATTACCAGCTCTTCTTTCCCATTGAGTTGGTTCACCATTTATATCTGAAAATTGTAAAAGATTAACTTCTGTTTTTTGCTTAATACTCATTTTCTAAACCGCTAATATAAATTTCCTATGCCCGATATCTTATAAAATAATACAGCCTTATGTCAAAAGCTTAAAGAAACAATTTTTCGTGATTATCCTCAAGTGTTTTACGTATAATTTCTTGAGTTTCCTGAAGTATATTTACTTCCTGTTTAGCTTTTGCTACGTCACCTTCTATTTGACCACGAGCAATTCCATAATCCTCTTCAATCCGATCATCAATAACATTTTTCAAAAAACTTAAATCTTGCCTTGAAAAAACCAAATCTTCGTCTGATACATTGCCTCTAAAAAGCAGTTTTTTGAAACGCGAAGCCTCAAAAACAGCTTTCAACTCACCATCATTTCCGTACGCCCATTTCCCTGCCCCTTTGACGACCATAAAATTATTGATTTTTTGCCATGCTTCTTCAAGATCCATGTGACACCCGCAATTCTTTTTATAATTATAGCAAATCACGGCAAACAATAACAAAAACCCCTTCACTTTCAAAGGTTTTTCGCATAAAACCTTATCCGTAAGCAAAAAGGAGCGCATAAAATGAATAAGGGAAAAGTGGTTCTGGCCTATTCCGGCGGACTTGATACATCAGTAATTCTCAAATGGTTAATCGAAGAAGGCTATGAGGTCGTAGCTTATATTGCCGATGTTGGTCAGGAAGAAGATTTCGAAGCTGCGCGTGAAAAGGCTCTTAAAGTCGGCGCGGTAAAAGTTTATGTGGAAGATTTAAAAGAAGAATTCGTCACCGATTATATTTTTCCTGCGTTCAAATCCCAAGCCGTTTACGAAGGCCGCTACTTGTTAGGAACATCCGTAGCACGCCCAATCATCGCCAAGCGCCAGATTGAAATCGCCGAAAAAGAAGGCGCGCAGTTTGTTTCCCACGGCGCGACAGGAAAAGGTAATGATCAGGTACGTTTTGAGCTTTCCTATTATGCGCTGAAACCAGACATAAAAGTCCTAGCCCCTTGGAAAATGGAGGAGTTTCTCACACGTTTCGAAGGACGCTCCGATATGCTGAATTACGCCGACCAGCACGGCATTCCGGTAACAGCCACCCGCAAAAAACCTTATTCAGAAGATGATAACCTCCTGCATATCTCCCACGAAGCAGGCATTTTGGAAGACCCTAATGCACCTTGCGCCGAAGATGTATACTCCAGAACATCCACTATTACAGATTGGCCAGATGAGCCTGAAACAATTGCCCTCACCTTTGACAATGGTATTCCGATCAAGGTCAAAAACCTATCCAATAAAACAACAAAAACAAATGCTCTTGAGCTCTTTGAATATTTGAATGAGATCGGCACAAAGCATGGTATTGGCCGCCTTGATATGGTTGAAAACCGCTTTGTAGGCATCAAGTCCCGCGGCGTTTATGAAACACCGGGTGGTGCTATTCTACACAATGCCCACCGCGACCTTGAAGGTCTAACGATGGATCGTGAAGTTATGAAGCTCCGTGATACTATGTCCCTGAAAGTGGCAGAGCTAATTTACAACGGTTTCTGGTTTTCTCCCGAATTTGAACTCCTGATGACCTTCATGGACAAAGCACAGGAAAATATTAGCGGCACAGTTCAAGTTCAACTTTTCAAAGGCTGCGCTTATCCGATTGCCCGTACTTCACCAAATGCGCTGTATGATCCGCTACAATCCTCTATGGATGAAGAAGGAGGCTATGATCAGAAGGATGCAGAAGGCTTTATCAAGATCAATGCCGTGCGTTTGAAAAACAATACAAACCTGCGTGGCCTAGAGGCTGCAAAAAAAAGCAAGGCGGCATAAATTGAGTAAACAAACCGCGAGCATTACAAGTGACTACCAGAAAGATGGATTGACCTGTCTTTCTCTTGAATTTGATCCAGATAGTGATGGCTGGTTCCTTTACGGGCACAGTGAACCAGATGCCGCCCCTAGCCTTGAACTTTGGAATATGAGCGAAGAAGATGCCAAAGATATAGCTCAAAATGATTGGGGCGTATCCCAAAGTGATTGGAACGTTGCCGACTCAAACGATAAACCCGAAGCGCGTGACTATAATGGCACAGTTCTTCAAGACGGCGATACAGTTACCCTTATCAAAGACCTTGATGTCAAAGGCGCAGGCGTAACCCTCAAACGCGGAACAACCGTCAAAAACATTACCCTAACAGACGATCCCGAACTGATCGATTGCCGCACCAAAGAGGTTAAAGGTCTGGTTTTAAAAACTTGTTTTGTGAAGAAAATCTGATATTTCATTATGCCCATGGTGGCTCTGGATTAGAATCCTGATCACACTCTTCTTCGTGCCTTATAATAGCCAAAGGGTTACGCTCTCCCTCAAACCGTAATTCTACAATTCTTTGTGCCTTCAAACCAAACTCGGCAATAACTTCTCTGTTTCTTTGAGACCTTACACCTATTTCATCTGTAATACCTTCAGGCGGTATAAACCCATATGCATCACAAAAATCAATCCAAAGACCGGTAGATTCTTGCCTGGTATTGGGGTTACCTCTTATATGAGTCATAGTATTATCTTGGCGATTACGACTTCCCCAAGCTGCCATCATTATATGGTCTGCCTCCATATCTTTTCCCATTGCAAGATCCACATAAACTCTATCACATTGCTCGAAATACTTTCCAATTTCTGAAAAATCAGCAAAATCAACTTCTGAACGCACCTGCCCGTTTTCCTTTAAATCTTGAATATCACGCCTTAAAACATCTAAAACATCAGAATCAGGATGAGTTACTTTAATAAAATTATCACGCCCTTGCATTTTCCCACTAGGGTCCTGACAATTTTCTGAGAGTTTTATTATATCTCTGGTATATTGCGCAATCTTAAGCCCCTTTTTACCATCTTTAACTTCCCCAACAATCAGAACATCATCTCCTTTTTTTTGTCCTGAAAGATCACGAGCCACAGATACCCGTTTTGTGTTTTTATGTTCTCCAAGTACTTCCTCTTGAAGATACAACCCATCTTTTTTAATGTCTGACACTAATTTCTGATACAATTTTGAAACATTTGGGTTATTAGCCGAAAATCGCCTCCACCCATCAATAAATTGACGTCTTGAATGAGTTTCCCCAACATCTTCACTTAGAAAACCAGAAACAGATTCAAGCAAAAACTTATAAGCCCCTATTCCCTCTTCTAACTTAAATCTATTATCACCATTCAAGTTAGCTGGAAAAGTTTCAAGGTCTTCGGGACGTCCATAATAAACCTGATCACAACATGGCGCTATAAATGAACAATGTCCTTCATCACGCCATTGTTTTATCTCCGGTGTAACTAATCCCTGACTAAACCTGATTAATTGCAAATTTCGAGCTGTAAGCTTACCGTCCAAAATCTCACCCGTTTATCTTTTTAATTCTTGTCACCAAAAATATTACAATTCTTACGTAAAATCAATAATTCTTGGCAAATTATGTTTTTAATCATTTTAAAAACTTGTTTAACCAAGAAAATCTGCTAAAACCACTCCTATGACACAGGAAACAATATCAAATCAAATGTGGGGCGGACGCTTTGAAGACAAGCCCGACGACATAATGGAGCAAATCAATGCCAGCATTGGTATTGATAAGCGCATGTGGCGACAAGACATCACTGGCTCCATCGCTCATGCAGAAATGCTGGCCAAGCAAGAGATTATTTCACAGGACGATGCTCAAAAAATCATTGATGGATTAAAACAAATTGGTGAAGAAATAGCAGGAGGAAATTTCGAGTTCAAACCATCCCTCGAAGATATTCATATGAATATCGAAGCACGCTTGCGGGAACTTATAGGCGATACGGCAGGAAAACTACATACGGCGCGCAGCAGAAATGACCAAGTTGCGACCGATTTCCGTCTTTGGACACGTGATGCCATTGACGAGATATCTCACTTGATCGAAGATTTACAAGATGTATTGGGTGATCTAGCTGACAAACACAAAGATGATGTCATGCCCGGCTTTACACATCTTCAGGCTGCGCAACCCGTGACATTGGCGCTGCACATGGATGCCTATGCCTGCATGCTCAACCGCGATAAATTGCGCTTTATTGATTGCCGAAACCGTTTAAACAAGTGCCCATTAGGCTCTGCGGCTTTGGCAGGAACACCCTACCCGATTGACCGTGAATACACGTCGGAAAAGCTAGGATTTGACCGCCCAACTCATAATACCATGGATGCAGTCTCGGCGCGTGACTTTGCCAATGAATTTCTATTCTGCGCCGCCCAAACAGGATTGCACCTCTCGCGCCTTGCCGAGGAAATCATTATCTGGGCCACACCGCAATTCGGCTTCATACAGCTCTCAGATGCTTGGAGCACCGGAAGCTCCATCATGCCACAAAAGAAAAACCCAGACGCGGCAGAGCTTGTACGCGGAAAAACAGGTCGCCTAAACGGTAATCTTGTGCAAATGATGACCGTTATGAAGGGCTTGCCGCTTGCTTATAACAAAGATTTACAGGAAGACAAAGAACCCGTCTTTGACTCATACGAAGCCATAAGACTATGCCTTTTAGCTATGAAAGGCATGCTGGAAACCGCCACTTTCAAAACAGACGCCATGAGAAAATCTGCCGAGATGGGCTATACCACCGCCACAGCTCTGGCCGATTGGCTGGTGATGAATCTTGGCTTGCCATTCCGTGATGCACACCACGTCACAGGCGCTATCGTCAAAATGGCCGAACGCAAAAGCTGCAAGTTAGATGAGTTAGAACTCGCCTCCATGCAGGAAATAGAACCGCGTATCACAAATGAAATCTATAAAGCATTAAAAATATGATCAAAATCTATCACAACCCGCGCTGTTCGAAATCTCGCCAAAGCCTTGACCTGATCCATGAGATCGGTCATGAACCTGAAGTCATTCTATACCTTGAGACCAAGCCGGATTACAGAGAGCTCTCTGGTATTTTTGAAAAGCTTGGACTTCAAAGCGCCTTGGATATGACTCGCACCAAAGAACCTGAATTCAAGGAAGCCAGTTTATCTAAGGATAGTCGCAATGAAGACATCCTTAAGGCAATTGCTCAACATCCAAAATTACTGGAGCGCCCAATTGTAATCACTGACAAAGGCGCACGTATCGGCAGACCACCAGAGAATGTAAAAGAGATTTTATAATTCCGGCATCTTTAAATCTAATGTATTAATCATTCGTTCCATTTGATCCTGTTCCTCAAATAAAAACGGCAATGTATGAACCAACGGTATAATAGATTGGTTTTCATTACATATAAGCATCAAAAGGCCTTCAGGTGGATGATACCAATTGGCTTTATTAGGGTCTCTTATGTTCCACCGAAAATGTTCTTTTACAGCCTCTTCATTTTTTGAAATGTAAGTACGGTCACCCAACAAAGTTGTAAAAAACCTTGTAACCTCTTCTTCAGCTGCATCTGCATGAGTTATTGGACCACTCTTTGTAATGCCTGTACTCGCTTCCATCTGCAATGAAGAGTCAGGAAAGGCTTGCTGCAAGTCAAAAATCAAGCCCGAAGAATAATCTATCACCACCCCTTCATCATGAAAACCTTCTTGCTCATTAAAAGCCTGATCTATTTGTCTGTTAAATTCAATCCCAGATTCTCCGATAGGAGTGTAATCAAAATAAACATCAAAATCCCATCCCTGTAATATATCTTTAGATAAATTCTGATGAGAAGGGTGTTGGGGATCATCCCATAATATCAAATTTATGTGCCCATCTCCTTCAGCCCTAATTCTATACATTTCTTTCAAGGCATCCACGCGGTTATCAATATTTTTAATTACACTCACATGATCCCATTCTCCGATTTCCTCTAATGAAATCGGATGAATAGTAATATTACGCATATTTGCCTTGTTACTGATTACACCCATTATTGTATTACCCACTATATTATTATTTATGGTAATGGATAATTATTACATTATGCAGATAAAAAACAAAGTTTTAATTCACACTTCCCTTTACTTGAGTTGCCAGCTCTATTGCATGCATAACATTGACCGTGCCTTGCATCACGCCCTTTTTATAGCCCATGATATAATCACTAACATCCAAAAATCCAGCTCCAGCTTGAACCAACGATGCGCAATTATCATTAGTAATACCTTTACCGCACGTAACAATCATTATGTCACTTTGACTTGAAAACCATGAGATTAAAGGTGGATCAGCCACGAGCTTTACAAAATCAAAATCCAGCTCCTTTGCTTTCTGAGCCTGATTACGATCAGAACCACAGCTCAACCCTATAATAGCCTCTTTACCCAGTGCATTCCTAACATCTTGAAGCAAGCCTACATCTTCTAACAAAACGCCATCGGCATCTTTAATATCGCTAAAATCCTCTAGACCACTGATAAGAGCAACCAACCCTTCCGCTTGAATTAGTATTACAAGGTCAGCAATTTTTTCATCATTCTCAGCGCTATAAGCCAGCTCAACCACATCAAGGTTTTTCTCATAACCCGACGCACGATTCACAGCCAATGCCATTTGTCGCAAATTCGTGATAAGCTTCACCATATCGGAATAATCATCAATCCGTATATAAATCCCGCATGGCGGCGATCCGCTCTTGTCGTGACTCATTTTTTGCGTATATCCTTAAAACTTAAAAAATAAAGTAGTGTTCATGACAGAAGCCATACTGGAAATCAAGAATTTATCGGTAGATTTTAAAACTCCTAGTGGTGTTTTCCATGCCGTCAAGAATGTCAGCCTTGATATCGCCAAGGGTGAAACAGTGGCTTTGGTCGGAGAATCCGGCTCTGGTAAATCGGTAACAGCGCTCTCAGCCATGAAGCTATTGCCATATCCTACAGCATCTCACCCCGAAGAATCTTCTATTAAATACAATGGAAGCGAATTACTAGATAAAGGCGAAGCCTATATGCGCACTATTCGTGGACGCGAAATCAGCATGATTTTCCAAGAGCCACAAAGCGCCCTAAACCCCCTGCACACGATTGAAAAACAAATCGGCGAAATCCTTAAAATCCATCAGGGCATGTCTACCAACCAAGCCAATGAACGAATTTTAGAACTCATGGATTTGGTTGGCCTTGAGAAAATGAAATCTCGTATGAATGCCTATCCGCATGAGCTCTCAGGCGGGCAACGTCAGCGCGTCATGATCGCCATGGCTTTGGCCAATGACCCGAACCTACTCGTTGCTGATGAACCAACTACCGCCCTTGATGTCACCATACAGGCTCAAATTCTTGAATTGCTCGAAGATTTGAAAAAACGGCTGGACATGTCACTCCTGCTCATTACACATGACTTATCCATTGTCGAAAAAATGGCTGATAAAATCTGCGTGATGAAACATGGTAATTTAGTCGAACAAAGTGAAACCAAGAAGCTCTTTGCCAAGCCAAGCCATGACTATACTAAAATGCTGCTTTCCACCCGCCCAAGCGGTGAGGCAAAGCCTGCCAATGAGAATGCTCCTGAAATTCTAAAATGCAATGATGTCAAAGTCTATTTTCCCAATAAAAAATCCTTCTTCGGTAAACCTTTAAGCTTTGTAAAAGCCGTTGATGGCATCGACCTGACCTTAAAAAAAGGCCACACACTCGGTATTGTCGGAGAGTCAGGCTCAGGTAAAACAACACTAGGCCTCGCCATTTTGCGGCTAAACAAATCCACCGGCAGCATCATTTTTGATGGACAGGAACTTGAGGGCAAAAGTCGTAAAGAAATGCGCCCCTTAAGATCACGCATGCAAATTGTTTTCCAAGACCCTTACGGCTCGCTCTCCCCGCGGATGAGCATCGCCCAGATCATCGGTGAAGGGCTAGCCCTTCATAAAAGTAATCTATCCAAAGCAGACCGCGATGATTTGATCATAGAGACCTTAAAAGATGTACGCATGGATCCAGAAACACGCCACCGCTACCCTCACGAATTTTCAGGTGGACAACGCCAGCGCATTTCTATTGCCCGCGCCTTAGTACTAAAGCCGGAACTCATAATTCTGGATGAACCTACAAGCGCGCTGGATGTCTCTGTTCAAGCAGAGATTGTCGACTTGTTGCGCGACTTGCAAAAAGAACACAACCTCTCATACATCTTCATCAGTCATGATTTGCGTGTAGTAAGAGCCCTCAGCCACGATATAATCGTTATGAAAGACGGTAAAATCGTCGAAAGCGGCATCGCCCATGATGTGTTTACCAATCCACAAAAGCAATATACTCAGGTCTTGATGGACGCAGCATTGAATTTAAAAGCTGCATCGTAAATCCTAACTCACCAGAAGATTGCCGCTACCTTCAAGTGCTTCTTCATCTGCAAGCCCTATAACATCGTAAAGGACGGCTATATCAACAAAATCATCAGCCCTGCCATCGATATCTACCGCTAAAATACTATCCACACCGTCATCAGTAATCTTGACAAATTCAGCAATATCATCACTTAAAGGATCATAGCCGGAGATAATATTATCAATATCAAGAAAATCACCATCGGCAACTTTAAAATCAGTGATATTATACCGCCCATTACCCGACAAGAAACCATCAAGCAAAAACTCGTCAAGCACGCTATTTGTACCGAACAGATTAACATCTGGATTGATAACATTCACCTCAATGGAACTAACATCTATTCCACCACGACCATCGGATATCTGATAATACATGAAGTAGGAAACAGAGGGAGTAAATGCTTCAGAAACTGAAAACTCAACACTATTATCCCCATTCAAAGAAACTGAAATATTTGAATTTTCCGGTGTTTTCCAGATACGATCCACTGTCAATATATCACCATTAATATCAGTATCATTCGCCAGAATATTAAGATCAACAGTTTGTCCTGAATAGACAGTAAACTTATCTTTATTCGCGTCCGGCGCCGCATTCCCATCAACACCGTCATCAACCGGATTAATCATAACATTAACGCGCTGCGTGGCATAACCGCCAAACCCGTCTGTGACCTGATAATAAAAACTCTCTGCCCCGTGATAATCACCCTCAGGCGTATAGGTCAGTGTCCCATCGGCATTGATAACCACATCACCATGTTCCACTTTCCATGTTTTTACAATTGCCAACTGATCATCATCCGGATCACTATCATTAGCAAGGACATCAATAACAACAGATGAATCTTCATCAACAGTAGCATTATCTTTGCCTGCAACAGGCGCTAGACTACCACCTAGAGAAAATATACGGGACACAATATCTGCCTCTTCCGGAGGAGAAAAGAAGTCACTAGTAGATATGTTAATATTATATTCAGACCACGTCACCATGAATTTTCCATCAGGCAACGCAACAACATTCTCATAAAAATCACTTACATCATTATCGTCATTAACCTGAAAAACATTACCTTGTGGAACACCATCAAGATCATAGACTCTTGCAAAAATATCACTATCATCCAAAGCACCACCCAACTCCTCAACCCATGTCATAATAAATAGATTGTTTGGCAAAAGCGCTATATTACCCCAAGCCTGATCGAAATTTATTTCCGATGTTCTTGGTGTCCCATCCGCATTAAACAACTGGAAGAAAGCCTCGTCATTTTCCGAACTCGTACTGGCAAGCTCTGCCCTGGCAAACATATATCCGCCATCATCAAGAAACTTGATATCATAAGGCACATTAAAACCATCAGCCACATCAATGGTAAATTCAGAACCCGCAATACTTCCATCAGCATTATAACGCTTTATAAAAACTTTAGAATCAAACGGATTGCTTGAAAATTGCTCCTGACGGTTTTGATAAACTATCGCAAAACTACCATCATCAAAAGTTTTAACCTCTTTTAATATATAATCCTGAAGTTCATTATGATTGACAAGAAATTCATCCCCCGCAGGCGTGCCATCTTCATTATAAAGACGCGCATACACACCGTCAGTCTGCACCGCACCATCACCATGACCAGTATTCCAGACCACAATATATTTACCATCTGCAAAACTATGTATCTCCGGAAAGTTATTATACAAAAAGTTGTTTTCATTAACCTGAGATGCTCCACCCACAGGAAGGCCAGATGAATTGTAACGCTGTAGGATTATAGAATCACTAGAACCTCGCGCCCCATCATAATGCCCCCACACAAGCGCAAAACCACCATCAGATAGCGCAACAGCACTATAAAACGATGCATGATTATCAACAGTATCCCCAACTTCAACTTCAGGACCAACAGGCGTACCATCGGCATTATAAGTACGGGCATATAAAACATTACCAGCCCCAATAACATCCGTTTCCCAGAAAATAACATAACGACCATCTGCAAGAAAAACTGTCGAAGAGCGCTCATGCTCTTCACCCGGATTATTAATCGTATTAACAATTTTTTGCGATTCTGGTAAATATGATAGCATCAATTTTTCCTTAATATTCTAGACTAAACCCCACACAGTAGACACATACCATAATCCTCCCAAAAAAAATGTCTATTTTTCCCTTTGCATTTGTTATCAAAATCGTGTTATTAGCACACCAACGTTATTTTATGTTATGATTAATATTTAAACCAATTAGAAAGAGGTGAACACTGTGGTCAGTGTAAACGTAAGAGATAACAACGTCGATCAGGCTTTGCGCGTATTGAAGAAAAAGATGCAACGCGAAGGGATCTTCCGTGAGATGAAGCTTCGTCGTCACTATGAAAAGCCTTCTGAAAAGAAAGCCCGCGAGGAATCAGAATCAGCACGTCGCTGTCGTAAGATGGAACGCAAACGCCGCGAGCGCGACGGATATTAATTCCGTAATTTTAAGATTTCGAAGAATACAGAAACTGTCGTCATTAATACGTCGACAGTTTTTTTGTTTTTAAGTTTGTGCTACCATACAACTATGTTTTACAATGGAAGAATACTGGAACAAAAAGGTTACTATGCTTGATTTCAAAAAATCCTTAAAAACTATCATTTGCGTAAGCGTTTTTGTTTGCACGTCCACATTATATCAAGCTGTTTCAGCTCAGGAAAAAACTGGTACTATTCCTCAGACACCTCAAAAGACCCAACGCAGCACAAAACAAAAAACAATATGGGAATTGCATGCTTCTCCAAGTGGATCTTTTGATGTTCGTTTTCCTAAAGAGCATAAATATAAACTCTACCCTTTAAGACTCTCAGATGAAAGCGTCGCATTTTCAGGTGAAATAATAGCTACGCATGATGAAAAACCATATAGTGATAACGTAAAAAGCTATCTGGTTAAGTTTGACCAAACCCTAGGTTCCAAGCTTAGTGCAGACGAAGCCGCAAAGCTTTTATCTCAAGAGGTTCATAAATATAAACTAGGAATAAAGAGCAGTGGCGGCACTATATTAACGGATGAAATTATTGATCACTACGGTTTTTTTGGGAAAGAATTAACAGTTTCATACACTACCGCTGAAAAGAAAGAAGGACTAAGGATACGAATTATTTATACAGATGTAGCACGTATACAGCAGGTATTTACTAGTACGGGTGGTGGATTACACGCATACAGAACAAATGATTTCTTTGATTCTATCCGTTTTTTTGATGGTTATGCTGTCACAGAGGGAGAACTTGGCAAAGACTGGAGAAGGTACGAGTCCCCTCATGGAATGTTTACAATGCTCTTACCTCAAAAACATCCTGACTACATGCCTGATGAGCCAATTTTTAAATCAACTGCAAATTTTGACGCTGCATATGCAACCATACATGACCCCGTCGTTAATAAAGTAACATTCTACAATGTCCATGCTTATAAAACAGGAAAAAATGTTGATTTAGCTTGGGCAAAGGACTTTTTATTTACTAAATTCGTTAAAAAGTTTGTACCCAACGCTTCTTATGCAAGTTTAAAAGTTGATGAAGTAAAAGAGACCAATTATGGTACAGTATCAACGAAACTTGTATTTACACCGCATAGCGATGCTCCATATATTGATGCTGTACTGTTAAAAGCTTATTTCACAAAAGATTTCATAGCTATACAAGAGGTTATTGGGTCTCAGGGACATGCCTTCGGCAGCCTCGGACAGACCTTCATGGAAACACTAAATTTTCATCCCCAAAAATTCTCGACAGATATTGATGCCAAGCTTGCTGAACAAGCTACAAAAAATAAAGAAGAAAATATGAAAAACTAATATACCTAAATAATTATTGCTCTATTTGACTATCAAGCCAGAAAAGCTCCTTCTTATTGAGGTAATCCGACAAAACATTAGCTACTTTTTCTGAGTATTGCCTGATCCAAAGCCGCTCTTCTTTCGATAACAGATCATAATCAATCAATGCCTTTTGATAAGGCGCATAGGTTATGGTTTCAAACCCAAGCATCGGCTTTCCTGTAGCTTCGCACGTACCGGCATCTTTGACCAAAATAAGATTTTCAATTCTAATCCCATAAGCATCTTTTTTATAATAACCCGGCTCATTGGAAATGATCATCCCGACTTCAAAGGACACATTCCCACGCGGAGATATCGTTGCCGCCTCTTCATGAACCCCCAGATAACACCCGACCCCATGGCCTGTACCATGGGCAAAATCCAGCCCTTCTTGCCACAAAGCCGCTCGTGCAAGTGCATCAATTTGCGCGCCCGTAGTCCCTTGCGGAAATTTTGCCATAGACACAGCAATATGCCCCTTTAGGACAAGCGTGTAATGGCGTTTCATTTCCTCAGTCGGTTTACCAATAGCAATCGTTCTAGTGATATCTGTTGTTCCGGCATACTCATCACAAAAATACTGCCCGCCACTATCGACCAGCAGTAAGCTTCCCTCTTCTATCGTTTTACTTGTGTCTTCATTGGCACGGTAATGCACAATAGCACCATTCGCTCCATAGCCAGCAATCGTAGAAAAACTAGCCCCCTTATAAGCAGGATCCTCCGCTCTAAACTCTTCCAACTTTACCTCAACTGAAAGTTCGGTTTCATTACCAGAGCCACCCTCTTCCTCAAGCCATTTCAGGAATTTCACCAGCGCTGCACCATCACGAATATGAGCCTGCCGCATCGCCTCTTGCTCGGCAGTCGTCTTTTGGGCCTTTTCCAAAACGCACGGATCTTTGGCATAGACTACCTCAGCTTCAGAATCATTCAAAATACTCAGCAACTTCACCGAAATTGCCGCCTCATCAACCCAGATTTTTCCGCTACCTAACCCCGCCAACCTATCTGTAATATCATCTTTATCACAAACAACAATATCAGCCTCAAAGGAACAACTTGCGGCCTTATCCCTACCGACAAACCACTCCAATTTTCCATCACTATGTAGAAAAGCATAAGACAAAACCAACGGCGTAAAAGGTACATCTTCCCCGCGAACATTCAATAGCCAACTCACAGAATCCGGCGCCGTAATCAAAAGACAATCTGCGCCCTTTTTCTTCATAAGGCCTGTTATTTGCTCAATCTTTTCCTGAGCTGTCTTTCCTGCTAACTTATCAGGAAAATGAAGCACCTCTCCCTTGGGAAATTCCGGTCTACCTTCCCAAATAACATCAACCGGATTTTGCTCCAACGCCACAAGCTCAATGTCTTTGCCCTCAAGATCATCTTGCAGCTTTTGAAATTGTTTTTTTGTAAAAAGCCAAGGATCATAGCCAACCTTCGCACCATCCTTAGCATGTTGACGCAACCAATCCCCCGCCGAAACCTCTACCGAATTTGCCGCATCATATAACGCACCATCAATCTGAGCCGCAAGCTGGATCGTATAACGACCATCACTCATCACAACGGCCCTATCTTGCAAAATAATGGCTATGCCCGCACTGCCCGTAAATCTGGTTAACCATGACAAATGCTCGCTACACGCAGGCAAAAACTCACTCTGGAATTCATCAGTGCGCGGCAGAATAAAACCATCCAGCTCTAAATCTTCCAGTTGTTGTCGTAAAAGTTTTAATCTATCTTGAGTGCTGGTTATTATTTGTGGCATTGTTCCTGCATAGGGTTTATTGATTTAATAAGTAAAGGTACTGCGTTTCTTTTGTCTTTCCAATTTTTTTTTGTACAAGGCACAAGGAACGATATGTACAAAAAAGCACCTGAGTGACGCAGCAACACAGTACAAAAATAAAGTGGGAAGACAAGAGTAAGGGAACTCTTAGATTTGAGGAAAAAATGAAAGAAAAAGCGCACATAATAGTTTTTGGTAATGAAAAAGGTGGATCAGGAAAGTCTACGACTGCCATGCACACTGCCATCGCTCTGCTGCGCATGGGGTACAAGGTTGGCACGATTGATCTGGATGCGCGCCAAGGCACACTGACCCGCTATTTTAAAAATCGCTTTAACTATATCGTACAAAACAAGGAAAACATCCCAAGCCCCGATCACATGGCTATTGAACGTTCGCAAGCTGAAACAAAAGCCGAGCAACAAGCCGAAGAAACGGCATTTCTGTCCATGGCCCTCGAAGAACTCGGCAAAATTTGCGACTTCATTATTGTCGACACACCCGGCACAGATTGCTTCTTGAGCCGCCTCGCCCACAGCTTTGCCGATACACTTATTACGCCAATGAATGACAGCTTTATTGATCTGGACTTGCTTGCCGATATTGATATGAATAATTACGAAATTCGAGGACCCTCTGTTTACGCCCTCATGGTCGAGGAACAACGCAATAAAAAGATGATGACATCAGGGCGTGGTATTGACTGGATTGTAATGCGCAACCGCATCCCTCACTTAAGCACAAATAACAATAAAATCATCGCCGATTTGCTCGATAAGATTTCAAAACTCGCCAGCTTCCGCCTGACCCCTGGCTTTGGGGAACGTGTTGTATTTAAGGAACTATTCCTCAAAGGCCTAACCCTGATGGATTTGAAAGAATACCAGAATAACGAGCTAACCATGTCGCAAATCTCGGCGCGTCAGGAAATCCGTACCCTTATTAAAGCCATCGCACCGGAAAAATATAAAGGTTACCGCAAACCCCTTCGCCCCGATGACATCAAAACCAAGAAAATCGCACCTGAAAATGACAATACGGTCAACACGAATGACCTTATGGATGAAAGCATCGAGAAGAAGAAAAAGAAAAGCGCGTAGCTAAAAAATTGGAACTAAAAATGGATTATAATTCTGCAAAAGAAATAAGAGATCACGTTCTAAAATCGATTGAATCATTTAGCCTTGCACTGAGTATCGCTGAAACCTCATGCCCCCCAGATGAATACCAAAAAATTAAAAAATCCATTGGAATTATAATTGGCAAAACAGACCATGAAATTCTGTCAACAATATATAAAAAATTCCCTGACTTAGATCATATTTCTAAATAGGTAAAAATGCCCTATCTCATTCTCATAATTGGTTTACTCACCGGAGCAATATCACTCTATCTGTGGTTTTTAAATGCAAAAACACAAAGCGTTAAAACCCTCATCCGATCGGTTGTTCTGGTAATTTACGCTCTTATTCTACTCTTCTTTGCCCTGACGGGACGCATTATCGTTTCAATCGGCTTGCTTGTCTTGGCCTTCCCGTTCTTACTATCTTATATTCGTGAAAAAAGATCTGAGACTACGGAACAAAATACATCGCCAGACGTTAAAATTCTGCAGGAAAGCGACGTCGAAATTGTCGAAGAAGATGAAAAGAAAGAGAAAGAAGACGAGTGATCTTGCAACGCAGCACAAAAAATGCAATGTCTGTTAGTACCATAAAATAGAACGGAGTAATTACTATTATGTCTTCAAAAGAAATTTGCCCTGTTAGAAAAGCTGTTTTCCCTGTCGCAGGTTTAGGTACACGCTTCCTTCCTGCTACCAAGGTCATGCCCAAGGAAATGCTACCAATCAATGATCGCCCTCTAATCCAGCATGTATTCGAAGAAGCACGCGAAGCAGGTATCGAAGACTTTATCTTTGTCACAGGCCGCCAAAAAGAAATGCTGGAAGAGCATTTTGATTACCAGCCAGAGCTGGAAAAGACACTGGAATCCCGTAACAAAACAGACATGCTTAAAAAAGTGCGTGATTCTGAAATGCCTGCAGGCCGCCTCTTCCTGACCCGCCAGCCACGCCCACTCGGTTTAGGTCATGCAATTTGGTGTGCGGCAAAGTTAGTTGGCAATGAGCCTTTCGCCGTTCTTTTGCCTGATGTGTTGATGAAAGGCCCCGAAGCTTGCCTGAAACAAATGACAGATGTCTATAACAAAACAGGCGGAAATATCATTGCCGTTGAGGAAGTACCGGACGAAGAAACCTATAAATACGGTATTCTGGATACGGACAACCCTGATGATGAAATCATGAAAGTTAAAAATCTGGTCGAAAAACCGGAACCCGGCACAGCGCCATCTAACATGTCCGTCGTTGGCCGCTATATCCTCCAACCGGAAATCTTTAAACACCTAAGTGCCTTTGAAACCGGAGCTGGCGGCGAAATCCAGCTTACCGATGCCATGGCAAAACTGATTGACGGCGAAAGCTTCCACGCCATGCGCTTTAACGGCAAAAGCTATGATAGCGGTAGCCGCCTTGGCTTTATCGAAGCCAATATCGCTTACGGCCTAAGCGACCCTGAAATTGGTGAGGGCGTTAAGGAACTGCTCAAACAATATAAGTAGACGTTAAACCATGCCTCATGTTTTTGATCCGGTTATTTTACGTGAATATGATATACGCGGCCAGATTGGAAAGAACTTAAGCGAAAAAGACGCTTACGCTTTGGGGCGTGCTTTTGCCACCTATATTTCTAATGATCTACCGGATCAGGAAAACCATACAATTTGCGTCGGCTATGACGGACGGCATAGCTCCCCTCTTCTAGTTGATCATTTAATTAAGGGCTTATTGGCCTCCGGCATTAACGTAAAATCCATTGGCCTTGGCCCATCCCCCATGCTGTATTACGCCGTCAAAGCACTGGATGCGGATGCAGGTATCATGATCACAGGCTCCCATAACCCACCCGATTATAACGGCTTCAAAATGACCACGCGTGAGCATCCGGTCTTTGGGGACGCCATTCAGGAAATCGGCAGATTAGCTACATTAGATGATAGTATCTTACGCAACGGCGTTGGCCACACTAAATTTATAGAAATAGAAGAATATTATGTTGAACGCCTTTTACAGGATTTGAAATGCTCAAGACCGCTGAAAATCGCTTGGGATGCAGGCAATGGCGCAGCAGGCGATGTTTTAAAACTTCTGACCTCAAAAATGCCCGGCGAGCATATCTTGCTTTATGAAGATATAGACGGCACCTTCCCGAACCACCATCCCGACCCTACTGTTGATGAGAACCTGAAAGATTTGCAAAAAGTCGTGAGAGAACAAAGTTGTGATCTGGGTATAGCTTTTGATGGCGACGCAGACCGCATCGGCGTTGTAGACGAGCACGGCGATGTTATCCGCTGCGATACGCTGATGGTGATCTATGCCCGTGATATCCTTGCACGTCATCCAGGCGCACCAATTATAGGTGATGTAAAATGCTCTGCTGTGATGTATGACGAGATCGCAAAAATGGGCGGCCAGCCTGTCATGTGGAAAACAGGGCACTCCGTCATCAAAGATAAAATGCGGGAAATGAACGCCCCTCTCGCCGGAGAGCTTAGCGGCCATATCTTCTTTGGCGATGGATATTACGGCTATGATGATGCGCTCTATTGTGCGATCCGCCTGATTAATGCATTAGAGGGCGTGGAAGGCGGATTATCATCCCTGACCGCCAGCTTGCCAAAACTACACAACACACCGGAAATCAGATTACCTGTCGAAGAGCGTGAAAAATTCGACCTGATCCCTCGCATTATTGAAAACACAAAAAATATGCCTGACCTGCGCATGGATAATCTGGATGGTATCCGTGTGACCACTGCTGATGGCTGGTGGCTGGCACGTCCCTCCAACACCCAGAATGTACTCGTCATACGCGCAGAAAGCGCGACCGAACAAGGCCTAGAATCACTGTTAAAAATGGTGGGTGAAGAAATCGGTAAATTAGGCTATACTCTTCCCCGTTAGTTCAACACTCCCTTTCAAAGAGACATATCAATCATGGAAAACGACAATAATAAATTACTTGAACTTTTGGCATCCAAAATCTGTCATGACCTCATCAGCCCAATAGGCGCGGTTGCCAATGGTGTTGAATTTCTAGAAGAAATGGGCGCGGATGCCGGAGATGAAGTCATTAACCTGATTGCCCATAGCTCGGCTCAAGCCTCAGCCAAACTACGTGCAATGCGCCTTGCCTATGGCTATGGCGGCGCAGACCAAAGCATCAAACCTGAAGATGTTCATAAAATATTTTCAGATTACATCAGCGGAGAATCGCGCATCACTCATGACTGGGACCCACATACTCTGGCAGAGCCGCTTATAGCGTCCTCCAAGATGTTAATGAACGGATTATTGCTTATAACAGAAGCACTCCCCAAAGGTGGAGAAATAAATGTCATACAGGAAGATGCACAAGCAGTTTTAATCACAGCAAAAGGTGAGAATGCCGGATTGCATGGCGGCCTTCATGAAGCCTTGGAACAAAAAGTCGATATCAAAGACCTTACACCGAAACAGGTACATGCGGCTATCTTTGGTTTACTCGCAAAAAATTATGGCTACGATTTGTTAGTTGACGAAATGCAAAATAACAATATTACCCTCAAAATCATCACTCCTGAAGACCAACACCTCATATCTTGATTAGACACAAATCACTATTCTTGCTAGAATACTTTTCGTAAAAATCAGTTTTTTTACGTTTTTCTGAGTTTCCTAAATATTGCGTACCCCTACTGTCTGGATATTAACATTTCCTTAACACCGACTCGCATAGACTTGTCAGGAAATCACTTTATTCGGACGCCGTTACAAGAATTGTATAGTTACTATCATTATTTAAGAAGGAAGCCGCCTGATGGATGACCTTATTGCCGAATTTCTAACCGAAACCAATGAAAGTCTCGATGAGCTTGATGTAGATCTTGTGAAATTAGAGCAAAACCCTAATGATAAGGATCTTCTTGGTAAGATTTTCCGGCTTAAGCATACAATTAAAGGCACTTGTGGGTTTCTCGGATTACCACGCCTTGAAAAAGTAGCCCACCATGCAGAAAATGTGTTGGGTAAATTTCGCGATGGCGAATTAGAAGTTACGCCTGATTATGTAACCCTGATTTTTGAATCTATTGACCGCATTAAATATATCGTCAATGAGCTTGAAGAAACAGGTGCAGAACCTGCAGGCGATGACTCTGACATTATTACAAAACTTGATGCCGCCTATGAAGGTAAAGATATTAGTGGCGGAGCCCCACCAGCAGCAGAAGTTGCATCTGAACCTGCATCCGAACCAGAAGAAAAAGAACTTGCACCCGGCGACGCCTCCGAAGCAGAACTTGAAGCCGCATTCGCAGCCGCCCCCGGTCCAGATGAAATCGACACGAATGATACAATACTTAAGCCGGATCTTGCGCCAGGAGATGCATCAGAAGAAGAGCTTCAAGCTGCTTTTGAAGCCGCCCCTGGCCCTGATGACATGGTACAAGAGGAAGCGCAGCAACCAGAACCAGCGCCTGAACCCGTTATAGAATCTCAGCCCGAACAACCAGATAAGCCTGAAGAGCCACAAAAAGCAGCAGGTGCAGCAAAACCCGAAAAGAAAGTTAGCAATCAAACATTGCGCGTCAATGTAGATGTCCTTGAGGACCTCATGACCATGGTTAGTGAACTTGTGCTAACCCGCAATCAACTCTTGCAAATTTTACGTGCCAATTCCGAAAGCGAATTTTCGGCCCCTCTTCAACGCTTGAATCATGTTGTTTCTGACCTTCAAGAAGGCGTTATGAAAACACGCATGCAACCTATCGGCAATGCTTGGTCTAAACTGCCCAGAATTATACGAGATCTCAGCATCGAACTTGGTAAAAAAATTGATCTTGAAATGCATGGTCAGGATACAGAACTCGACCGTCAGGTTTTGGAAATGATAAAAGACCCTCTCACTCACATGGTAAGAAATTCTGGTGACCACGGCATTGAAAAACCTGAAGATCGTATCGCGGCTGGTAAACCCGAAACAGGCAAGATATTACTTAATGCCTATCATGAAGGCGGACATATTATCATCAAAATCACTGACGATGGAAAAGGCCTTGCGGCAGACAAGATCAAAGCCAAAATCATAGAAAAAGGTCTAGCCAGCGAAGAAGAACTAGCAGAAATGAGCAATCAGCAAATTCAGCAATTTATTTTCAAAGCAGGATTTTCAACAGCAGAGCAAGTTACATCCGTCTCAGGCCGCGGTGTCGGCATGGATGTTGTGCGTACCAATATTGAAAAAATCGGGGGCTCTATAGAGCTAAAATCCAAGGAGGGTAAAGGCTCGACTTTTATTATCAAAATTCCACTGACGCTAGCCATTGTCTCGGCACTCATTGTAGAGGCTTCAGAAGAACGCTTTGCCATCCCACAGCTATCTGTGCGTGAACTGGTGATGATCTCCATGCAAGGCGATAACAGAATTGAGTATATCAAAGGCTCACCAGTCTTTAGACTTCGTGATCGTTTATTACCTCTGATTTCTTTGAATGATGTTTTAGGTTTAAGCAAAGAAAAAACCATAGAAAAGATTAAATCCTACGAACAAGTCAAAGAAGAAAAAATGAAGGCTACTGAGGCCGCCCCCCCACAAAACAATAGTAATGAACAAAGCAATGAAGAGCTTTCCACTGAAGCAACCGACAAACAGCCAAAAGCTTCTGAAACAAAAGAATCTGCCAAGACTGTCGCTAATTATAAGAACCTGTATATCGTGGTTACACAAGTTGGCGGCTATGATTTTGGCATTATTGTTGATCGCGTTTTCGACACAGAAGAAATTGTTGTAAAGCCTGTATCCAGAGCCTTAAAAGACCTAACCCTCTTCTCGGGCAATACCATACTAGGTGACGGGAGCGTCGTAATGATTCTTGATCCAAATGGCATAGCCAACGCAACTGGCGACCTAAGCCACCTTGAATCACAAGAACAGGAAGCCGCCGCAAAAGCAATGCACAAAGCCGACACTTATAAAAAGACATCGCTTCTCCTTTTCAAAGTCGGCGACGGTACACCAAAAACAGTACCCCTATCTCTCGTGGCTCGTTTGGAAAATGTCAAAATCTCGGACATCGAATATTCTAGTGGTAAAATGATGGTCCAATACAGGGATACCCTTATGCCACTAATCACATATGACTCTTCTGTCTCTCTTGAAGGAGAAGACGATAAACCGGTATTGGTCTTTACAGATAATCACCAATCAATGGGACTCATCGTTGATGAGATTGTTGATATTGTTGAAGAACGTATAGATGTACAGCTTACAGGAGCAAAAGACGGTGTTCTAGGAAGCGCTATCATTAACGGTAAGGCAACTGATGTTGTCGATGTAACCCATTATCTGGAAACTGTCGATTCCAGCTGGTTTAAAGACCACGACTCATCACCTTTTGTTGGCAACGGCGGAACAGAGCCCGGGCGCATCAAAAAACGAGTACTTCTAGTCGATGACAGCTCCTTCTTCCGAAATATGATCACTCCTTTACTTAGCGTAGCAGGATATGAAGTAACTACCTTGGAAAGCCCCCATGATGCCCTTGAACTTTGCAAAAAAGGTACAAATTTTGATGTCATCATCAGTGATATTGAAATGCCAGATATGAATGGTTTTGAGTTTGCTGAAAAAGTAAAACTGGAATCAGGTTGGAAAGATATTCCAATGGTCGCCCTAACTTCTCATGCTACGCCAGAAGATATAGAACGAGGCATAGAAGCCGGATTTAACAAATATGTAGCTAAATTCGACAAAGAAAGCCTTCTTAGTACTATATCCCAAACACTGCATTCCTAAGCACTATAGCGCATAAAGGAGAAAATCATGCAACATGCCATTGATCACCAAAACTTACCAAACTCCAGGGACTACCTGACTGTTACAATCGCAGACCAACTTTTTGGCATTCCTGTTCTGCAAGTGCAGGATGTTTTACGCGGACAAAAAGTCACCCATGTCCCTATGGCTGCACCGGAAATTGCAGGCTCTTTAAATCTAAGAGGACGCATTGTTACTGCCATTGACGTGCGTAAACGCCTTAAATTGGAACCAAGAGAAGACTATGAAAACGCTATGAGCGTTGTTGTTGAACATCATGACGAATTATACAGCCTGATTATTGACGATGTGGGAGATGTATTAAGCTTGAAAGAAGAAGTATTTGAAAAGAATCCTGGAACACTTGATCCTTTATGGCATGATGTCTCGGTTGGCATATATCAGTTAAAAAATGATTTATTGGTAATCATGGATGTTGCCAAGCTTCTTGAATATGTTGATGATTAAAAAATGACTATAAAAATACCTGTTCTTTATAATATTTTTACGTGTAGGGTATATAACAAATTTTGGTTGTATGAATAAGTGTATAAAGGGAAGATCTAATGAAATCATGTCTGATTGTAGATGATAGCCGTGTGGTACGAAAAGTCGCAAGCCGAATTGTGCATGACCTTGGCTTCGAGTGCCTTGAGGCAGAGGACGGACAAAAAGCATATGAAGCTTGCCAACAGAAAATGCCAGATGCTGTTTTGCTAGACTGGAATATGCCGGTTATGAGTGGCATCGAGTTTTTAGAAAAATTGAGAGAAATGGAAAACGGTAATATCCCAAAAGTAATTTTCTGTACAACTGAAAATGACATTGCACACATCAAGCGCGCTATGGAAGCTGGTGCTAATGAATATATTATGAAACCTTTTGATAGCGATATCATTGAATCAAAATTCAAACAAATAGGCGTTTTATAACCATAATTATTAGTTAGGCTCCCTTGTATAAATGACAACTGATGACTCAAAAAAAGTAAGAATTGCCCTCGTTGATGACTCGAGTGTTATTAGGGGTGTCTTAACAAGAATTCTAACAGCAGACCCTAACATTGAAGTCGTAGCTTCGGTCTCTAATGGCGAGATGGGCATAAAAATGGCTGAAAATAAAAAGCCTGACATCCTAATCCTTGATGTTGAAATGCCTGTCATGGATGGTATTACGGCTCTTCCTAAAATTATAGAAGCCTCACCGAATACAAAGGTAATTATGTGTTCTACCTTAACAGAAAAAGGCGCAGCAATTACCATGAAAGCCTTATCTTTGGGCGCAGTAGAGACTATTGCAAAACCCAGTAATACTGTAGGCGCCGGAAATGACGATATATTCAAAGCTAGACTAATTGAACTTGTAAAATCTCTTGTCCCCGCACGCAAACCTTCAGGCACGGCATCTGCAACAAACCAAGCAACCTCAACAGTTAGCGCCAAACCATCAGCCCCGGTCATCTTACGTGATGACACACATGCTTTTAAAGGCAAACCGGACATATTAGCCATTGGCAGTTCTACTGGAGGTCCCAACGCTCTCTTTCACGTTTTAAAAGAATTAAAGGGTATTAATATTCCAATTGTGATCACGCAACACATGCCAAAAACCTTTACTAAAATTCTAGCTGAGCATGTTTCAATACAATCCGGCTTAGAAGCTCACGAAGGCGAAGACGGTATGATTGTAGAAAAGGGAAAAGTCTATATAGCCCCCGGCGGCAAACACATGCTGTTTAAAAAAGATGGTGTTTCTCTAAAGATCAAATTAGATGATGGCCCTCAGGAAAACTTCTGCAAACCCGCAGTCGACCCTATGCTCAGATCACTTATTTCCATATACGGCAAACGGGTTTTATGTGCCATTTTAACAGGCATGGGCAGTGATGGTCTTAAAGGTGCAGAAGAATTGGTAAATTGTGGCGGGCGCGTTATTGCGCAAGATGAAAAAACGAGTATTGTATGGGGTATGCCCGGTGCAGTAACACAAAAACAACTCTGCTCCGCAGTCCTACCACTTGAAAAAATTGGACCATGGCTTATGGAAGCCACAGCTTGAAAGTTTGTTTAGTTAAGGTAAGAAATAATGAGAATAACTGATTTCGACATATATAAAGACCTTCTGAAAGAGAAATCTGGATTGGTTCTTACACAAGATAAATCTTACCTGCTCGACTCAAGACTTAATCCTGTCGCAAAAAAATGGGGCTATGAAAATATCGAGGCAATGACCAACGTTCTAAGAGGTGTCCCACCAAAAGAACTTATAGTAGACATCGTCGAGGCAATGACCACGAATGAGACATCTTTTTACAGAGACATCAGGCCTTTTGATATCTTCAGAGATACCGTGTTGGAATACTACAAGGCAAACCCCAAAGTTACCAAAAGACTTAGAATATGGTGCGCGGCATCTTCAAGCGGACAAGAGCCCTATTCTCTTGCTATGCTATTGAAAGAAAAGCAACACGATATGCCGGGTTGGAATTTTGACATCACAGCAACTGATATTTCTTACGAAATTCTAGATCAGGCCAAAACAGCCCAATATTCACAATTCGAGGTTCAAAGAGGCCTACCCATTACCTTGCTAATGAAATATTTTACTCAGCTTGAAAATGAGAAATGGCAACTAAGTGATGAAATTCGTAACATGATAAAATTCAAATATTTTAATTTGCTAGACTCAATGGCAAGTTTAGGTGAGTTTGATGTCATTTTCTGCCGCAATGTTTTGATCTATTTCGACAATGAGACCAAAGCAGATATCTTGGGACGCATGTCAAAACTCATTTCTGATGACGGTTTTTTATTTTTGGGCGGCGCTGAAACAGTTATTGGTATCACAGATGCTTTTGTAGCCGTACCAGGGCAAAGAGGTCTTTATGCAAAACAAGACAGCAAACATCTTAAAACTGAAGCCGCCTGATTTTTCTAATATAGCTCTATAACACAATTTAAGTTTAGGGGTTGAAACCCTAAGCATGTGGTCGTATATTCCGACGCGCTACAGACGACAAGAAAAGAAAAACACATGAGCGAAGACGTTATTAAAGCCAGCAATGCCGTAAAAATCAAACGCGCATTAATTTCCGTATCGAATAAGGATGGCATAGTTGATTTTGCAAAAACCCTCTCATCCTACGGCATAGAAATCCTCTCTACAGGTGGCACTGCGAAAGCATTGCAAGATGCAGGAATTGCGGTTAAAGAAGTCTCGGACCACACAGGTTTTCCTGAAATCATGGAAGGCCGCGTTAAGACACTCCATCCCAAAATTCACGGCGGCATCCTAGCCAAGCGCGATAAGGAAGATCACCAACAAGCCATGCTGGATAATGCAATCGAACCAATCGATATGCTGATAGTAAACTTATACCCCTTTACTCAAACTGTAAAAAGCGGCGCAGACTTTGACGAATGCATCGAAAATATCGATATTGGCGGACCAGCCATGATTCGTGCAGCAGCTAAAAACCACGCCCATGTTACCGTCATTACAGACCCACAGGACTACAAGAAAGTCCTTGAATCCATGGAAGAAACCGATGGTTATGTTAGTGCAAATATCCGCAAAATTCTGGCCCTGACAGCATTTTCCATGACTGCAACCTATGATTCGGCCATAGCACAATGGCTAGCTCAGCAAGCCGATGAAGCGGTAACACGCCGCACAAGTTTCTCTGGCACACTCAAGCAAAAGCTCCGTTATGGGGAAAACCCTCATCAAAACGCGGCACTTTACCTCACAGATCACTCCGTCAGGCCCGGCGCTGCTTTAGCCTTCCAGAAACAAGGCAAAGAGCTCTCTTATAATAACCTGAATGACACAGACGCAGCCTTTGAGCTTGTCTCCGAATTTGATGAGCCAGCCGTAGCTATTATCAAACATGCCAATCCATGCGGCGTTGCCGTTGCAGAAAACACCATAGATGCCTATAAGCGTGCCCTGCTTTGTGACCAGACTAGCGCCTTCGGCGGGATCATTGCCGTAAACCAGCCCCTGACAGCAGAATTGGCAAAATTGATTACCGAACGCTTTGTCGAGGTTATTATAGCCCCGCTTATCGACGAAGATGCGCTGGAAATACTCAAAGCAAAAGATAAAATCCGCGTTCTGGAAACTGGTGGAATGCCCGATAGAGACCAAAAACGTAAATTGGTCAAATGCATAGCCGGCGGCCTTTTAGTACAAGAAGATGACCGCTTGGTGTTCCCGGAAGACGATATTAAAGTTGTTTCTGACCGTGAACCAACAGATCAGGAAATGAAAGATATGCGCTTCGCCTTTGCCGTAGCAAAACACGTCAAATCCAATGCAATTGTCTATGCCAAGGATGGTGCTACGGTAGGAATCGGCGCCGGTCAAATGAGCCGCATTGATTCGTCACGCATTGCCGCTTGGAAGGCACAACAAGCTGCTGAAGACGCTGGATGGGACGAACCCCTGACCAAAGCTTCTGTTGTCGCTTCTGATGCATTTTTTCCCTTTGCAGACGGCCTGATTGCTGCCGCAGATGCCGGAGTAACCGCCGTCATCCAACCCGGCGGATCTATCCGAGACCAAGAAGTGATTGATGCCGCCAATGAACGTGGGTTAGCCATGATTTTCACAGGCATGCGCCACTTTAGGCATTAATTTCAGGACTCTATTTATTATTTTCCGAAAAAACTTGCTTTTAGGGATTTATTTCCCCTATAGTAAGTATAAGAAATTATAAATGCACAAAAAATGTGCTAAAATATTAGGTGATAATAATGTTGAAGATACAAGAAAATCAAACCATTTTTCTGATTTTGCGATCTTCTGATTCATATGATATCGGAGGGATTTTGTAATGATTTGGCCTTTGCTTCTTTGGGGTGCTGTTGGAACAACATCCGTATATGGTGCCAACGCGATGGATAATGACACAGGTGGTCATGTAAAACGCTGGATTGGCAACACTGTTAAAAGCTGGGCAGATGATGGATCTGAACAAGAACGATCACCCACAAACCAAGATTTCAACCAACGTAGCGGCGCTGGTGATCAAGCATCGACACGACAACAACTTGAATCCAGCACGAGCGACCAAAGTTTAACCACACAACAAAGACAAGCCGCAGGTGTAGATAATCAACAAACACAAGAAGGCCAAGGCCTCTGGGATGTGGTAGGTGGACTTTTAACTGGCAACAAAAATTTTGGCGTTCTTGATGATGCTGGTATTGCAACCGGCGCAGGAGTACTTTCAAAAATGTTTGGTGCCGGCAATATCAAGGCTGGAATTATAGCTACATTGGCAACTGTGGTATGGAATTTTAGATCAGAAATTGTTGGAGGCTTAAAATCAGCCTTTGATTGGGCAAAGAACACTGATGGCCCTTCTAATAGCGTGCAACTCAACCAACCATTTAGCTTTGGCAGCGCACAAACCAATATCCAACCCGGTGCCGGCAATGTATTTGCACCTGAACCAGCAGGCGGCTAACCTTCGGGCCCGAACATAAAAAAACTTAACCCCCTAAAAAAAAACAAATTTTATTTGCAAAACCGGAACTACCTGGTGTAGACTTGCTAAAGATTAGTTGTTTATGAAGCTTAAAAGGTTTTTAATGAACCTGCTATACCTTAAGGATGGAACTAAGCTTCTGATTTCGACCTGAAATATCGGTCGCGATAATTTGAAAAAGGCTAAAGGCTAATGTTTAACAAAGGACCATTCAAAATCTTTGCCAAATTAAGAGGTCATAATTATGATCCGGGCAATTCTGCTGAAAGCACTTCAGAACCTGAAGAATCAAATGTCGCAGATTATGGTTCAAAATATGATTATGATACTTTAGTTCCCCACATAAGAACAAATGACGCTGCCATAGCAAGCCTTATGGCTCTGAACAAAGCAGCAAACTTCAGCGAAGACGATAAAAACGCTGTTAGAGAGTTCCTTGAAGAAAATAAAAACAAAATAACAGAATTTTTCGAAACATCCGAAATCGACTTTTCTGATGACAGTGTAATATTTAATACTGAAAAAAGCGATAATCTAGCCCTTTGGATCAAAGACAAACTGGCCGAAGAAGATCTGGCTGAACCTATAAAAAAATTCCTGGAAAATACAGATGTCGAAACTACTCTTGGTAACTGGATTACCGCCGGTCAAGAACCAGATATACTTATGCACAAAGAGTACGAAGATGACGAGAAGAAAGCCATATCTGATTTTCTTGATCAACAAAAAGGTTCTATTTTCAAAATTATCAATAATCCAAATATTGATATTAAACAAAGACTAAAAGAGCTAAATGACTGGGTTAACAAGATTATTGACGATATTGCACAACCGGCCCTCGTTCATAATTTTGTAAAAAACCCCGCAGTACTAAACTCTTTGCAAAAAGATGCCATTAAGCATGAAATAGCTATTGACTTCAAAAAGGCTTATGCCAGTGGCGAGAGTATTGTACCCAAAGAAATTATTTCTGGTAAATATGATCAGATAAAGTCACCAAATAACGAAGCATCCAAGGCGCTTGCTGAACAGCTAAAACTCACACCTCATGAACTTGCAAACATGCGTAAGCCCATGTGGGCTCTTATCAAGGAGCGCGATAAACTTATTAGCAAGCGTGTTGAAGGGCTTAGGGAGAAACTAACCGAAAAAGAGAGCAAACAAGAAGGTATTGAAGAAGAAATAGAGCAAAAAGCTACTGAAGAGTGGCAAGAATATATTGAAAACTTGTCAAGTACAGGAAGCAGCACTTTTAAAAAAGCAGCAGGTAAAAACCCTTATAGTGACCATTCTGCTCCAGACAAAGCTATACCAGCAGCCAAAAAAGTATGGTTCTATCAAGGTATTGCACAATTTCACCTGTCAAATTGGGGGTGGAGAAGAGAAAAAAATATCAAGAATGATGAAACTGGCAAAAAGCTTGAGCGCTCAAAATTCATCAATATGAATATCCATACTTATAACGTAGCATCAAGATGGATACCTCTGCTGCCACAAATAAAGCCGGTTCACGTTTTACACAAAAGCCTGCCGCGCATGTTTACCGGAAAAATATTCGGAAAAGCCCTTTATGATGACATTGATAAGAGTATTGAGGCATCTGGTCTTATTGATCCCATAAAACAATTACAAGACACAATCAAAGACATTGCTTTTAAAATTGAAAAAAACGAACTTTACTATGACAAAAGCATTGATGACAAAAAAACAGCTAAAGAGTTAATTATAGAAGCATTTGATGATTTTGCAGATCAATACCACACACAACTTCTAGGCTTAGAATTCAATTCAAAGAAAAGAATGGATGAGCTAGAAGCCATTAAGCCTGAAGCAAAATACTCGGGTCGTGAAGGCTTCGTAGAAGAAACCAAAGAGTCAGCTCTTAATTTCGCGCAAGATATTAATTGGATGGCTATTAGCCTTGCACGAAAAGGAGAGCTTAATGAATTAATGCAAGAACTTCTTACCGTTGCAGAAAAGAAAAAAGGCAACAGAAAAAATCTTGCTACAGCTATAGAAGCTGGCATAGAAGATAGATTATCTCGTTTAGGGTCTTTGCCTGAAATGCGCTTGGCCGGGCAATATGGTGATCCGGAAAAAGGCATCCCGGCACCAACACAAAATAAGTTCAATGCTCTTGAGCAAACACTAGATGTTGGAATGTATAACCGTGAAACCCGGTTTATAAAAACTAGAAAAATGAACAACAGTGAACTGGTAATGGGAGATATTGTCAGATTCCACGAAGGGTTACCGCTTGCACAAACAGAAGCTGGAACAAAAATCCAATGGAACGTGGAAGATGGTAAGCAATATGTTGGCTTGCTTGACCTATTATACGAGTCAGGAATGGACCACCATGCCGGCATAGCAATTCGGTTATCTGTTATGCGTATGGGCCAAAGAGCAGACGACACATTTTCGAAATCTTTGGTTGGAGCATGTCTGGACGGCATGGCAAAATATGAAACATCACAACCGCACAGAGCACAATTTTATAATTCTCTGATTAATGTTGCTAATAATTTGCCGGATTCACCAAGAAAATACGGCCCTCGTAATATGTGGAACAAAATGTTTCCGATCGCAGAATTTTTGTCAATTGGTTGGGCCTATGCCGGAGAAAACGAAAAATCTCCTAATACATGGAAAAATACTCTTTTCAAAGCACCATGGGCTGTTTTATCGGCTAACCCAATGGTTTTCATGCCAACGCCAGGTATTCCTGCAACCGAAATGTTCTACAACTGGCAGAATAACCGAACGAACAGAAGACGCGCCTATTTTTCTGGTAAAGTCACTGAAAAAAAACTTACACCAAGCGCGTATGGTGAATTGGAAACACTCGTAGTTTCAGATAAAAATCTTGTTGCTGAAAAAGACATTGAAAAGAAAAGAAAGCGCAAAGTCAAAAATCCTGAAACCAAAAAGAAGGAATGGAAAGAAGAGACTTATATCGCCGTCAGAGCCGGTGACCCCTTAAAAGGCTGGGAAAGAAAAAAACAACAATTCAAAAATGTAGCAGGCAGACTTACACGCGATGCCATTGTTAATCCCGCAAAATTTCTACTTACTGGCGGCATCAGCGGCAGTAAACATATTGCATTTGCATCCCTGCTTGCCGCCGAAATCACAACACTTGGTCTTGTTGGTAAAAACCTTGTTACAGCAGACTTTGAAGCATTTACAGATCCTTCAGAATACTCAACAATTTTGAAGGCAGGAACATTTGCACCGAGATTTGCACAAGATCAAACTATTTTTAGGGTGTATAACGGTATAACAGATCCAGATGAACCTATGACCGCAGCTAAATTCTGGGGCAACGAGGCCATACCTCTTGTTATGAATGCTAGTGGAGCTACAATTGATTGGGTTAGCAACATTAACACAGATGATATCAACGTGGATGGTCTAAAAGATCAATTTGGAAAGTTTGGCAAAGGCGGTGCAGAAGATAAACCGGAAGAAATCCCTGAAGCCCTGAGAGTAACACCTCAAGATTTAGACGAAAACTATCAAGGTTTTGAGCTTGAACATAATTACAGTAGTAATGGCTCCGCTAACAGCAGCCAATTCGGCGCTGCAGCATCAGGACAAACAAACCAAATACCAAATACCGGAACAACAACAGGCGATAATTCAGATACTGAGGATGAATACTACTTAGATTTTGAATAAAAGTTTTATTTTTTATGTCATTTATGGTACAAATATAGACATAACAAAGAAAAAACAGAGGTGATAATATATGGCGAGAGCTACAAAAGCACTTACAAATACTCCCGAAGACATGTCAGATGCACTGGACATGGCTGCTGCTTTAGCTGGCAAAGGCGATGATGACTGGGGCATAGGTGGTGGTGATGACGGTGAAAACGATGAGTATAAAGGTGAAAAATATCCCAGCGCCAAAGATCTGGTCAGCGCCCTCAATGAAAAACACGAAGAGCTGGAAAGATTAGGAACAACTCTACTGGCGCAAATTCCAGCTGGCTTGCCGACTGACCCTAGCCTTGCAACAACGCAAGAAGAACTAAACCTAATTCTTTTGAAAAAACAAATTGAGCAAGTTTTTGTTGGTAGTGCAAATAGACCTGCAAATATAGACATCTTTCTAAACGGTGATCCAAATAATACCGACGATGATGCAGTCACCCTGCAAAGAATTGTTGAGGCGCAGTATAATGAAATTGATTCTCTGCATGAGACAGATAAAAACCAAGATGCTTCTGTTACTCACAATTATCTGGCAGAACAGCGTAAGCAATATCAGCGCTTGCAAAGCCGTCTGGACCAGTTGGAATTAGCACGCTCCACATTCCAAGGGGCTATGAACCAAAAACGACCTGTATCACAAGCCGAGTGGTCACAATTATCACAAATTGACACAAACCCCAGTGATGCAAGTTATGATTATAACGATATTAATCGAATCGCCGGATTAAATAAGTTCTACGCTGGTAACGAACAATTCAGCGTTAAAGTTTCTTTTCAGGAAATGAGAGAAAAGCAACAATCTCTTAGAGATATGGCAACAACTCTAAGAACAGCCGGCTCTGAAGATGAAGCTCGCGACTATGAAAAACGTGCTAATCGATTAAATCTTATTCTTACCAGACAGCAAGATATTTTGAATCTGGTCGAAACAAGCGTACAGCGCGGCAATGGTAAACGCGACATCATCAAGGCAATGGATGCCTCTGATGAAGCAGCCGCAGCAATCATGCTTGCCAAACAGGAAAAAGATTACGAAATTATTGATCACGCTTCCGAAGCCTTACGTAGTATCTATGAAAGCCCGGAGGCTGCAACGCGTCAGGATCTAATCGAAATCCTTAGCGACACAGGACGACCCGAGACACTAGCTCAGGCAGGTGTTCTGGCAAAATGGCAAGTTGGCTTCACTCAAGAAGGCCACCAAAAAGCTTCTGAATTATTTGATGAGATGGAAGAAAGAAAAAATAAATATCTTTCAGATGCAACAGCTTTGGAACAGGCAGACCCAACAAAAGCTGCACAATACAGAGATATGGCGGCAGGCCTTGATAGCATCTTGTCGAAAAAATCTGATATCATGGCTGTTTTACAGGAAAATATTGACAGCGCTCAAAATAAGCAAACTTCTATCGATACAATTGTGTCCTCAAATAGTGAAGACCTTCTACCAAACGCATTAGCCGCTCTAGACGAGCAAAAAACATATCTGAATACATCAGATCACATTGTTGCGCAATTAAGTAACATAATAGAGCAGAACACCCCCGCAACACGTCAAAATCTTGATACAATTCTGGTTGGTTCACAGGGACTTAAGACTATCGCGCAAGCAAAAACCATGGCGCAATGGAACCTTGAATCGGCTCAAAACGAGCTTACAGAAGCCAATCAATATTATGCTAAATTAGAAGCGCTAAAAACAAAGTTCGCTGAACTGGAATCTGATTATACAGCCTCTGGCTTAGCCACTGACTTGGCCAACATTCAGGCAAGACAAAAGGAAATCCAAAGCATTTTGGATGATAAAGACACAACCCTTGCCAAAATAAATGAAGGCATTACGGCTATGACAAGCCAGAGAGATACGATCCAATCTTTGCCTGACGATGCTTCTAAATTCCATTTAGCAAGCCAAATGCTGGCACAACAAAATACGCAATTGCGCCAAATCAACGGCATTACTACGAATTTGGAAGTCAGTGCACGTAATTACGAAAAAGCAAGAACACAAGGTGGTGCAACCACAAACACAACTATCAATCCGGCAAGTCAGGCCCTGCCTTCTTCTGCGCAACCTCAGCCACTTCCTGCTGGATCAGATCCTGCCACAGGACTTCCGGCTGGCGGTACTGGTAGTACTGGTAGCAGCAGTAGCCGTAGCAGTTCCACAAGAAGCCGCAGTTCAAGCCTCCAGACCGATGCCGAGAAAGCATTGGAAGAGCTAAAACAGGATGCAAGAAAACTCATCGGATTTATACCAAGAAGCGGTGCGCCTGAAACCAAGCTTTCCACTGGTGAGAAAATCACTTACGGCACACAATCAATACTGGATAAAGCTGGAAACACGTATAAAGGCATGGATGATGCGTATGAGCGTTCTAAAAAGCTTGTCGATGAACTCCGCGCAGCAGGCAAAACACAGCAAGCTGACTCCGTTGAGCGTGAATTAGATAGATTAAACCAGCTAGCTGAAGATGCCTTCCAGATTGGTCAAGACCTCAATGAGATTAATGACGAAGCCAAGAAATTATTAGAGGAAATAGAGAACTCTGATGATATCAATGAGATCAACCAGAAACTCGATAAGCTTTATGACCTTAATCAAGAAGCCACAAAAATTGCGTTTGATGAGTTCAATCCAAAGGTTAACGCATTCCAGAGCATTCTAAGCAATAACACCGTTCTTGATGATCATATTAACGAGAATATGGGCCCTGGCGGTTTCATTCGTCGCTATGGTGGAGCATTAGGTGAGCAAGCCGTTGGGAATGAACAATTCACAGGCTTTCTTGGTGATGCGTGGAATTCTGCTAAAAACACCGTTGGCGGTGTCTATGATTGGTGGACAGTTGATGTCAAAAACTCGATTGATCCAACAGATCAAATGGGTAAAAACCTTTATATGGGTGCCAATGTTGTTATGACCATTCTGGCCTTCTTGGTTGGTAAGGGTCTTTACAATAATACTGTCGGAAAATGGACAGGCTTCCAGATTGGCGGCGTATTATCAACAATTGGTGTGATCGGTGCTGGCTTGTTTGCTTTAAACGGCACAACCGAGACAAATAATGAAATCAATCAAAATAGAAAAGCCATTTCAGGTTTTGGTCTGGGGGATTCTTCCCTACTTGATGGTCAGGGGAATACCTTTGCAACTCAGACCAACAGAAGTAGTCGTGTTGATACCACCACACCACAAAGCTTTACGGTGACAAATCAAAGTACTGGCGCCCAGACAAATGTTGTTGATATGGCAGCAGCAAGAGCCGCAAGATCAACAAATCATGAAAGCGATTTGCAAGCTAGCCAAGGCAGAACAACATCTCAGGGCGTAACAAACTCACCAACAGGCGCAACAGTGCATGAGTTTGTTATAAATGATGATAATGCAGGAGCCTCTGCTTCAACAACAACAACCGCTGCTGGTACTAATCAAACCCTGCAACTAGCCGGCATTGGTCAATAATAGCCGGAAAATGGGAGAAATCTTATGACTTTGAGAAATAATCGGAGCGTGTTATGATTTCTTTAAGTACTTACCCGTATGATGCAATGGGAACCACTTCTAATTACGGGCCATTTCTGGCAGATATAATCATGTCCGAAGACAAAAACGACGATAAAAAAGATAAAAACGGCCAGAATGAGTCTGGTAAAAAAATGGGGATGGATTTCGGCTCGAGCATGACAGCAGGCCCGAAGCGCCTTTTTGCAAACCCTGATATGTTTGATATTTACTGTGATTGTGACGCCGACCAGAATTATATTTTCCATGATGGCGATTTAAACTGTACCGTTGATCATCTGGAATATGACCCTGAAACACAACGCATTACAGTCTACACCAATGATGGACAAAAACTGGATTTGGGTGCGCGTATTCAATGGCTGGTACGCCCCTATATTGCAAAAAATCAGGATATCTATATTGTAAGAACAGAAAATGGTAAAACAATTGACGGGATTCAGGTTCCTTTGATTGTAAAAGTTCAAGAACAACTAAAACCGACGGAACACAACTAAAAAAAAACCTGAAAAAAGTCAAAAAATTTCGGGTATTTTGAAAAAAAAACGGATATACTTTTATATAAAGAAGATCAGAAAGATACAAAGGGATGATTAACGAAGCGGCAGGTAGACAAGAAGGGGCAGATAATCAAAAACCAAGCCTTGTTGATTTTGTCTACGGAGTTGATGAAGAACATAAATTACTAGTGCAGGTTGCTGTGAAGGAAGATGGACGTTGTGCCGTATTCTATAACAGACCCTTTAAAGAAGATCCGGCTTGGCTGGAATTCAATCTGGGGACAAGGCAACTGGACTTTGTTTTGGATAGCGGCGATACGCGTGATGCAGGACTACCTCTTACGCAAGATGTCTCCAAGAATATGCAAAACACACATCAGGTTTTGATGGTTTTAATGGATGATGAGACAGGAGAGGCCAAAGAAGGCCGATATATCCCTCTTATCCTTCATAAAGAGGAAAAATTATAAGATTTGCGCACAAGCAAACAAGACTGAGTAGGTAGAGCGGTAAGAGAAACTTTAAAAAATTAGACTGTAAACATAAAAAGGAGTGATGAAATGGCAAATGACGGTAACTTAGGTAACACAACGATTGAACAACAAATTGGTGATATCACCTCCGAATTCGCCAGCAAGGATGGCGGCGCACTCTCAGGTACTTTTTTCTCTGCAGACACAGAAAAAACAGTATACAGTACATACGCTCACGACATTAACAGACAGGTAGAAGAAGCAGCTTACCCACTTGGTAAACCTGTAACAGGACAAGAAGAAACTTTAGCCGCAGCTGCAACATTTAACGGCATGGAAATTACAGACCCCAACGGCATTTTAAATGATCTAGGCTCATTAGCCACAGCCAGTGTAAATTCAATTGAAATTGATCATAACGGCATTAGCGCAATGCCCGGCCTGCAAACAGATACACCAGCATACAAGCAAGAAGTAGCTTTCACTCCTGGCTTAACTGCATAAGCGAATATTACATATTACAGTCGAAAAAACCCCGTATGATTACTCCTGCGGGGTTTTGTTTTATTCAAATATAATCAATCAAAAAATCTAACGATTTGTTTTGCCGGAGATTTCCTTCATCTTCTCATAAGCTCTGGCAGCATCCTCTTTCTCTTGCAGCATTCTATCATGTTCTTCAACCTTTTGGATACGCTCTTGGTATTGTCGCCTATAGGTATCCTTATCACGAACAGCCATTTTCCAAACCAATGTTAACACCGCAAAAATAACAATAATCACAATAAATATCTGCTTCTTTTTGTCATCATCACTGACTCCTCCTTTCAGATAAACACCCATATTCCCCGATTCGATTTGTTCATCCACTGGCGCAAGATAAGGCTCATCCTCTTTTTTGCCGTCCTGATTTTTATTTTCCTCTGTCATGACAACCTTTTCATTTGTTTTCATCTTTCAAAATAAAAATAAAAGATACTGCCCTGCTTTTCAATCTTCCAGTTTTAGAATCATTTGCATAAAGCCAAAGATTTACTCTATTATAGTCATTTATAAGATAACAAATAAAAGCGATATACAATGACGGGTGATGAAAGAAGACTTGCTATTTCTATAGGGGAAACATTCAGTTCTGAATATTTAGACCCTGCAGACACTTGAAATCACACGATTCTTACACTTTCCGATATAACAGATTTAGATTTAATCACATCTGATCTTAATGACTTAAAAGATCCAAACATTATCCAATTGGTAAATTTCGAAGATTCATACACTCCCATATCATGCTTGACACCCAAAACACATCGAAAACTATGTAAAGAAACTTTGGAAAAGACGGATTTACAACCTTTCTTCTTTGGAAATGAATCCAATATTCTACCCATTTGGAATCATGCACTTTAAAATGCATATAATATTGGACGTGAATACATCCCCTTTGGCAAAAATTATAAGCGCGGAGAAGAAGATACAAACTGCAGAACCGGTGTAAAAGCACTTATTACAGCCATGGGCCTCAATTTTAATGATGAATTCACAAGCAGTGCAGCAGGTCTAAGTGCACCAGCCATCGACGTTGATGAATTAGATTTATCAAAATATAATCCCCCTGCTCTGGAACAAGCCCGTGAAGAAAATCAACGTTTGTTTAAGCTTCTCTACGACAACTAAACTCTAAAACCTTGACATAACACTAGAGAAACCAGTATCTTGCCCCTCTGAGTTGACAAGAATAAGTAATAAGAATTATGCCGCATAAACCATATGTACAATACACAAAGCCAGAGATACTTGACCTAGTCCATCACATAGATCACACCAACCAACAACCGCGTCAGGCCAGATTGCTTGCTTTACAAGAAGCCCAGCTTGCAGCGGACTTACAACCTTTCTTCGACAGCGTCAACAACGCAGCAAAAAAAGATCCATGCGAAGACGTCCGCGAAGCCGCTATGATGGGCATTGGATATATGATAGGCCGCGGTGAAGACCCAAAAGAATTTGAACAAACAATCATTCACGGTGCATCCGGTTACGAAGAAGACTTTGATGTTATGGTTCAGGCCTATCAGGCCATAAGAGCCACAATAACAGAACAAGAAAAACGCGGCGTAAAAAACCCGCATAAGCCCTTTATACCAATTCTCAATGCCCAGTTATTAACCACGGGTGATAGTGATGATATTGATGAGACACTTGATTTAGTCGACGAAATCATAGAAAAAACAGGCGATATCAATAGCTTCTATGACGCTCTGAATTTTGTAGCCTATAACACTAATGACCCAACAAAAGCACAAAGCGCTCTGACTACCATCAAAGATTATGCACATTTACTTACAAAAAATGATGAGACAGAAAATAACAACACAAAAGTTAAAATCCCCATTGCAGTCCTAAAAGACACAATCTTTGCGCCAATTGAAGGACATGACTTACTCCCTGTTGCAAACACAGAAGATAAACACATTGTCACAGGCAAGATATTCTATATACCTGATGAGAGCTTACGCGCTCAATTCGAAGGCAAAGTTGTTCATTTAACAACTTCCATTACCGAGCAAGAAGTCAATTTCTCTATCAATAATGGCAAAGGCATTAAATTTTCCAAAATTGATATCTCGGATATCAGCCAAGTCGGGCCGGATGAAATTCTGCATGCCGAGACATCAAATATCGGTCAGTTCGATTACTAGGGACTGACGCGTATTCCCACTTGCAAAACCCTGCTTTTATGCATAAAAAACACCCATGAGCAAAGATAATAAAACCAAACCTTTAAACGAAATCCGTAATTTCGCGATTATCGCCCATATCGACCATGGGAAAAGCACCCTCGCCGACCGTCTGATACAAGAATGCGGCGGCCTCGAAGCACGCGAGATGCAAGAACAAGTCCTCGACAACACAGATATCGAGCGCGAGCGCGGCATCACCATCAAGGCCCAAACCGTGCGCCTGGAGCATACCGCCAAAGACGGGGTAACATATCAGTTAAACCTTATGGACACGCCGGGCCACGTGGACTTCTCTTACGAGGTTTCCCGCTCTTTAGCCTCCTGCGAAGGTTCGCTCCTTGTCGTAGATGCCAGCCAAGGCGTTGAAGCACAGACATTAGCCAACGTTTATCAAGCGCTGGATAATGATCATGAGATTATCCCTGTCATCAACAAAATCGACCTGCCCGCCGCCGATCCGGAAAGTGTACGTGAAGAGATAGAAGATGTGATCGGCCTTGACGCCAGTGACGCCATCCTCGCCTCTGCCAAAACGGGCGCTGGGATTCATGAATTGCTAGAGGCCATCTGCACCCGCCTGCCCCCGCCACATGAGGGCGACGCCGACAAACCGACAAAAGCCCTGCTGGTTGATAGCTGGTATGATATTTACCTAGGCGTTGTGGTGCTGGTGCGCGTGATGGACGGATACTTGCGCAAGGGCCAGAAGATCAAATTCATGAGCAACGGCGCGACGAGAGAGATTGACCGCGTCGGGATGTTCACACCCAAAAAGGTCGAGCTAGACATTCTTGGCCCCGGCGAGATGGGCTTTATCACCGCCTCGATTAAGGATATCAGCGAAACAAATGTCGGTGACACGATCACGGATGAGAAAAAACCCTGCGAGAGCCGCCTGCCCGGCTTCAAGCCCAGTATTCCTATGGTGTTTTGCTCCTTTTATCCTGCCGATGCGGGCGAGTTCGAAAAACTCCGTGAGTCTTTAGGCAAGATCAAACTTAACGATGCGTCACTCCATTACGAAACAGAAAGCTCGCAAGCCCTAGGCCTTGGTTTCCGCTGTGGCTTCCTCGGCCTGCTGCACATGGAAATTATCCAAGAGCGCCTAGAGCGTGAGTTCGACCTCGACCTCATCCCTACCGCGCCCAGCGTGGTCTACAAGATCAACATGACCAATGGCGACCAGATCGAGCTATATAACCCCGTCGACATGCCCGATGTGGTCAAGATCAAAACCATCGAAGAACCATGGATCAAAGCCACCATCCTCGTCCCTGATGAGTACTTAGGCGGCCTGCTCCAGCTCTGCCAAGATCGCCGCGGCGTGCAGCAAGACCTCACCTATGCGGGTGGGCGCGCCATGCTGGTCTATCGCCTGCCACTGAACGAGGTTGTCTTTGACTTCTACGACCGCCTGAAATCCATCTCCAAAGGGTACGCCAGCTTCGATTACGAGCTTGATGGATACGGAGAGAATGACCTTGTGAAGCTGGAAATCCGCGTGAATGAAGAACCCGTCGACGCACTAGCCATGATCGTCCACCGCTCCAGCGCCGAAGCCCGCGGCCGTCAAATGTGCGAACGCCTCAAGGATCTAATCCCCCGCCAGATGTTCAAAATCGCCGTACAAGCGGCCATTGGTGGTAAAATCATCGCGAGAGAGAACGTCAGCGCCCTGCGCAAAGACGTCACCGCGAAATGTTACGGCGGCGATATCACCCGTAAGAAGAAGCTCCTTGAGAAGCAGAAAAAAGGGAAAGCCAAAATGCGCCAATACGGCAATGTCGAAATCCCCCAATCCGCCTTCATCGCCGCCCTCAAAATGGGGGATGAGTGATGGCAAAAAAAGAATTAGACGACATTGATCTAAATAAAAAAGCTGTAATGATGATGCTTTATTTTATCTTGTTTATTTGCATCGGATTCTATTTTTATTTTGATTATATAGAGGAAAGATTTGCCTCTTTAGCTTCACTGATTGTAATTAAAGTTTTCATCGGACTTGGCTTAATATTTCTAATGTTAAGCGCATTAAAACACGGCGAATTTAGAGGTAAAAAAAGCAGCTTATTTAAAGCAGATAACCCCACGAAGTTTTATGCTAGTGCAATATTTCTATTAATTTTTGGAACAATCCTTTTATATTATTCGATACTGGATGTAATTGTAATATTAAGTATACTTCCTTAAATTACTATGACCCCGCTCACCCTCCTCATCCTTGATTACGGATTACAAAATCTCAATATCTGCTGCAAAATAAAACTAAGGCCCTGAAACCTCTGCCCCGTACTGAGCTACAAAATCTTCTACCTGAGTTTTAGGGACAGAAACTTGAACAGCATCTACACCCTCTTGCAACATCTCAGTCAATCTATGACGACCATCCCCGATTTCCAGCGTTGCAGGATCAATATTATTTCCTGCCCAGTTAAAGTCTTCATCGAAAATAATCCCAAGATTAACGCGAGCCATTTCTATTGGCTCGCCATTTTTTAATTTTTCTTCATAAAATCCTCTTTTGGCGGCTGCTTTCTCGGTTTCACCTGACGGATGATCATTTTGACTTGTTGCCATCTTTGCCTGATTACTGTCCTGCCATGCCCCCATAAGTTTCGGCAAGGAAACCGTAACAACAGCATCCCTTTGATCATCATGCAACGAGTGTCTTGTAAACTCCACTTTCATAAGAGCATTATATAATAATGATAGCTATAATTTCAAAATTATATTTAATCAAGCCGCATCCTCAATCGGCAAACCAGCCAGCCACGCCCGCGCCTGATCCATCTCGTGAAGGCTAAAGACCCGCACCTCCGCCGGAATCATCCACGCGAAAAATGCCGTCGCATTCTTAACCCCGTCAACATCCGTCACCAGCGCCATACGCTTAAAGCCGAACCAATGCTTGATCCCGAAACAGGCATCATCCCACAGCGCCGCCAGCTCCGCCCCTTCGAAATCCTCGATCACGCATAAGGCATTAAGCTTCTCATGCGTTTCAAACTTTGCCTTAAAGGCCGGAATAACCACATGCTCGTATTCTTCGGCTGTGATCTTTCCGCGCATCACAATCCCGACTGTGCCCTCGGGTAAGTCTTCGATAATTTCCATCATGGCTTTGGCCTCCTCGTGAATTTGAATACATATTATTCCTAACACCCGAGCATGACGAAAAGTTTGATCATAATCAAATGAACCTTGTTTCTTATATTCCAGCTATGTTAAAAACTGGACATGAAATATCATATTGTTATTCTTGCATTACTTTTTATGACATGTCTGCCCAGCGCGGCACAGGCCACTCGAACAGATACAATACTTCACGAAAAAAAAATGCTGGCGGCCGGACAGGTCTTCCAAATTGATGTTAACACGCAAGACCCTCTTCAGATTGGCTGGCGTATGAGTAATGACACACCGAATTGTGAAGAAAGCTGTGTGTCGGCTGAAAAAATTGACAATGAACACAGCACTATGAAAATTGAGGCCCAGCACGGTGCCTCTATGGAATACACACCAAGCAACGGCAAAATAACCATTGCTTTTACAAACATCTCTAATCATGACGTCACAATCGATATTTATTCACGAACAGAAATCTGCGACTCCGAAGCTTGCGCATTATTAAAGCAAAAAGGCATCAATTACCCTTATGATTACGGTCTCGTGGATTTTGACTGGAAGCGTGCGCGCATCGCCGAAGTAACATCAATGGAAACCAGTGAAGATGGCTCATATTCGCATATTACAGGAAAAACACTCTATGGCGGCGACATTGACCTTTATACAATATGGTGGCTGATCGAAAGTCCTGAATTGGGTAGTGGTTGCAAGAAATGGATACCGCAAAACGCTGGCAAAACAAAAAATAACACTGAAAAGCATTATTTCTTCGCTGGTAGTTTTATAACCATCAATAAGGAAAACTCTGGTGTCATGACAGATATCGGATGTAGCTATACTGACCTTCCTCGTGATAATAGCGACTTATAAAGAATCCAAAATCAAGATAAGTTTTCAAACTGAAAGCCACATTCATAAATTTTGAAAAAAAAGCTGGCATTTTGAAATCGTTTTCCATATAAAGTGCAAAAATTAACAAAAAGACATAAAATAACAGGATATTGCTTGCGCTTATTATATTTTTAGGCCTATGGTCAAAAAAAATGCAATGTGGTGATTTTTACAACGGATGTTAGAAAAGATAGAGAACGATGTTACATGAGTTTAACGCAATGGTGGATAATTCTGAAAAAGTTAAGTTAGGCATGCAACTAACCTACGCCTCAGGATTCTGTATGTACCATATGAACAATGATTTTCCAGAAGCCTTTGATATCACTGTCTGGGCAGACGGTATCAGATCCGAGTTCATCGGCGAAACAGAAGGATATGTCGATGAAATGCTCAAGGATATGCAAGCCAAAAGAGAGCTAACCGACGAAGAAATAAATAACGTTAAAAATGAATGGCCCTTATATCTCCAACAAGGAATTCTAGCTCTCTATGATTGCGAATGTGAAGCGGAAGATACAGAAAGCATAATTAAAACTCTTACAGGAAATGAAACACTCAATGACTTTGTAAGCGACCTAAGCAGATTATGTGAAACGACATATGAAGGGTTTATGAACCAAACTGGATATCATAGAAACATTCTGACGCCGGAGATTCTTATACAAAGCGTTCAAAAAGCTAAAGAAGACGGGATTCTATCACAAGAAAAACCTATTAATGAATGGCTACCTGAAGTGGTCATGGAATTAACAGGTCAGGACATCAGCCCATCTGGCCCACCTGTTCCACCGGTTTTACAAGACGTGGAGCAACCCGTGGATGACTACGAGCAACCCTTAGACGAGCTTGATCAATCAGGTGGCCCTTAAATATTAATTACCTTGAAGGCGTTTCCGGCTCTGGCGGCTCTGGGTCTTGATTGCCATATTGGCGTTTATTTTCCATTTCAAGCATTTTATTTTTATAGGTGGCAATTTGCTCAGGAGAAAATCCATGCTCCCGCATTTCTATCTGAAAACGGAACTCATTTAAACGCCGTTCCTGCAGATCATAGCACCTGTTCCATGTCTCCAAAGCATTAAGCATCAAATTTGTAACTTGATCAGCCTCTACTTTTTTACTCGCCAAGAGGTTTTGCCTGTGCAATTCCTTCTTTTCCTGAACCAAATCATCAATATCATAAATATCCTGAAGTGTGACATCCCGCTCAAACTGTGAAGATATAATTGTATCTTCATTAATAATATCAACTAGCGCCTGCACCTCTTTTTCAGGCAATCTCTTATGGGTATTGGCATATTTACCAAAAGTGCAAGCAAATCAATATTTTGGCTTAGCGCATCTCTCCAGATTTTTCTGGCATCCAGATATTTGAAATCGGCAAGATTATCGGTGTCATCATTACTGGCATTACCACCGGCCTTATCACCAAATTGCTTTAAACCAGGCTTACCCTTATCATTATTATCATCATCCGCCATTTTGCGAACACCCTGTTATTATTCTTATTAACTAAATACCAAATTATAGGAAAAACAGATAAAAAAGAACAGAAAATTACACTTAAAATTAGTCAAATGCCGTTTCTCTCGCAAGCATAGCCACAATATGATATTATTAAATTATGAATGAAACACCTGTTTTTCAAGAGAACCATATGTCTGCCCGCTCGAATTATTCCCTTTGGACCAAGGGTGCAAGCACAGCTGGCTGTGTCTATGTAAAGGTAACGAGACGCCACCTCACCATAAAATGTCATTGGTTTTTAGACTGGCTAATTAATGGCATGGGACTAGATTTAAATCATGTGATCCCGCTGACACGAGTTTTATCCGTCAAGAAAACAGATAAACCACATTTGATCTATAAAGACACGGTTTTTCTAGAATATCGGGATGATGCAGGCCAACGCCAGAGCCTTGAACTCTACATGAACAAGGCCGATGAGTTTCTCTCCAGCATCACACCAATAGCCAACCCCACTTAGTAACACCTCAAAATTGACGGTTTTTCTTGCATTATGCTATGATGGTGTCTATCTTTACTCTAAAAATGACATGAAGGAGATATCATGGCGGGTGAGTATTTTGAAGACACAAAAATACCGATAGAAGATGCGCAAGAGATCTACGAAGCCGCAGAAGCTCTCGTTGATCTTTATGACAATACTGACGACAAGGATGCCCTTGAGCAAAACCGTGAGTTAGTTCGCCAACTTATTCGCCTTACTCAACTCCTTGAGCAGCACAACTCTCCTGAAAACGAAGAAGCCCTTAAAGAAATCCTCGAAGCTGCAGGTCTGGACACAGATACTTATCAGGAAATATTTCAAAAAATCAAAGATAACGCCGATAAAATTGGAGACCCCACCCAGACCAATCCTGATTTCTTTGATGATATAGATGACGTCAAAGAATTGTTTGATAAAACACAGAATATGGACGGGTTGTCCGATGATGAAAAAATTGCTGCTTACGAAGCTTTCTTCGAAGCCTATTACGAACTTCTCGGCCCCTATCTAGGTAGCGATGAATTTGATGAACTTGAAAATTACGTGAACCGCCTAATTGGCACACCTGATAGTGGTTTTACCGATAAAGGCGCGGAATACATTGAAATCAAAGCACGGCAACTAGAAGAAAAACTGGATGCCGCAGATGATTACTCCAAGGATGATGCCCGCGCAGAACTCATGGAAATGAATGGCGGAAAAGAGCCAACAGCCGATGAAATCACAGAGCATTATCTAGACCGTAAAGAAGAGCTCTATCAGGAAGCCGAGCGCTTTCACAGAGAAACTCAAGGCAAAATGTTTCTACAAGACGACGATATTGACCGCATGGAACGTCAAGCCGGATATAATCAGGATCATATTGACCGCCAATACGAGGCAATTAAAAATGAACGTGAAGCTCTGGAACATTCACGCGCCAGAGAAATGTCTGTTTCAGCTGTTGCTCCCGAGGCTCTGGAGACCAATGCTCAAGAATTCGCAGCGCTTGTTACAACGGCAGAAAATTACGAGATGGAAGACGGTCATCGTGCTGCACTGGCTTTCGCGCAAGAAAATGGTATGGAGGATAGAACAGAGCTTACAGCTACTGGCGTAGAAAACTTTTATCTCTCGGAAAAGACGGCGCTTTATGAAGAGGCCCAAAACTATTATACAGGTTTACAAGAAACCCTCTCCCCAGAGGATATGGCGCAAATCGAAGAATTATCAGGCTTTAGTATTGGTGATGTAAAAAATGGCATACAAACCATGGAACTCCAAAGCGAAGAGCTCCAAATACGCATTGCTGCCGAAGGACCAGTTCTGGAAGATCAGCCAAAACCGGGTACAATCGAAATACCTCAAGACCTTCCGACCATAGAAGGAACAACTGTCACCGGCCAACGAGAAATCACGCAGAATGATGGCTTTCAATTGGGTAAATTAGGGTAATTACATAAAGAATTAGAAAGATTTGAACGATGAACAAACCACTTACAACATTATTTAACGGTCTTATTGCCGGCTTGGTCATGAGCAGTACAGTTGCGCTCGCCGATGAAACCGGACAAGAAGCAACAAGCACACAAGAACATGATAAAAAAACAGAACAAGTGCTGGGCGGCGAATACGTCCCTGCTGCCGAGTTTGATCTTGATGCCACTGATGGCACAGTCTTGGAAATCAATGAGGATTCAACGCTTCAAAAACTTTTGGAAAAAGGTAACGGTAATACAGATCCAGCCCGTGTAAACACCATAAGAAAAAGAATGGAAATACGACGAGGCCGAACAGGCGCAGAAGCAACTGAAACGCCGGAACTAACTGGCGACTAAAAAACAAGCTTAATACAGAAAAAGATTATGGATCATACGTGATATTCATGTATGATCTTTTTTATGCATAAATTCATGCTCAAGTTATTCTGTTTGACATTGGCCCTGCTCTTTCTAGCCTCATGCGAGAGCAACACAGCCCGTCAATGGCAGGATGTCTTTAATACACAAGCCGGAAATTACGGCCGAAAAGCAGGACGATAAAAAAATGAAATCTCCTTATTTAAAAATGTTTCTTTTTATATTATGCTGCATCTCGTTAAATGGTTGTGGTCTAGCGCAGCGAATAATCACTGCACCCGTTCGTATCTTGACACAAGATAATACACACAGCCCCGCCTCCGAGCGTAATACTGCACTCGCGTTTCACGGTGATAATATAAGCGGCGAAGACTCATACGATATATCGTATGAAGAAAAATAATAAACACGGAACATGGTATCTGAGTAATTTATAGTGGTTTTCCGGCAATAATAAAAAAGCCTGAAAGCCTGTGCCCAACCTGCATGTGTTGCACATTGCCGAAAGCACAAGGAATTTAAAAGAAAATTCCCGACTGCCTGAGGGAGTGTGTGTGGGGGGGAGGGCAGCCGGGATGTGCTTTATATAGGCGTCTTAAATTAAGACGTCAAGCATTAATGTGCCTGTACAGCAAGATTTTTAAACATTATGCTATATCCCGTTTTTAACTAGGAACATAGAAGATTACCAAGGAGATATAAT
>DCKO01000113.1:4659-5123 GCA_002320665.1 Micavibrio sp. UBA1672 | reverse complement strand
CTGGCGGGTTTGGTGAGGTATGTTGCGCCGAGAGAGTGGAGGGAATGCGACAAGCCGATATCATCGCGGACTGTGTACATGACGAGTCCTGTGAAAGGGCGGATTTTGGTGATTTCGCGGATGAGGTTTAGCCCTAGGCCATCGGGCAAGCCTTGGTCGATGACGGCGACATCAAAGGGGCGCTGTTTGATGAGTTCCAGTCCTTCGTTATAGGTTTCACAGCTTTCGACTGTGGCACCCATTGAGCGCAAGGAATTGACGATTTCCTTTGCGCCTTGCGGGTGGTCTTCGACGGAGAGCACAGAGATGCCTTCGAGGTCAGGAAGGTCGACTGTGCTTTGATCGGTGCTGACTTCGGTGGTGGGGATTTCAAACCAGAAAACAGAGCCTTTGCCTTCCTCACTGTCTACGCCGATTTTACCGTCCATTAGCTCGACGAGTTTTTTGGCAATGGAAAGTCCTAG
>DCKO01000113.1:3769-4329 GCA_002320665.1 Micavibrio sp. UBA1672 | reverse complement strand
CCTGTGCCGCCATATTTGCGGGAGGTTGTGTTATCGGCCTGTGAGAAAGACTGGAAGAGGCGGCCGCAGACTTCCTTGCTCATGCCGATGCCAGTGTCGATGACTTCGAAGCGGAGGGCGATGCCGTCTTTGGGTTGTTTGATATGTTTTACGTCGGTGGAGACGTGGACGGTGACGCTACCGTCATGGGTGAATTTGAGGGCATTGCCGCATAGATTCATGAGGATTTGGCGCAGGCGCTTGGGATCACCCAGAATAACAAAGGGAACATCTTGCTCGATATCGTCAATCAGCTCGACATGCGCGCCGCGTACCTTAACCGATAAGGCTTCTAACATGCCGCGGACGAGCAGGCGCACCGGAACCTCGAAAGGGTCTAGTTCCATGGCGTCCGCATCCATTTTGGCGACATCCAGAACGTCATCGAGAATCTCTAGCAATCCGCTTGAGGCTTCTTGCGCGGTAGAGACCATAGAAGAGATTTTCTCATTGGGTTTTTCTTCGGCGATGAGCTCCAGAAGGCCATAGATGGTTTGCATGGGGGTGCGGATTTCATGGCT
>DCKO01000113.1:0-3466 GCA_002320665.1 Micavibrio sp. UBA1672 | reverse complement strand
CCGTTCATGGGGGTGCGGATTTCATGGCTGATTGTGGCGAGGAAATTGGACTTTTGTTGTGCGAGGGCGTCAGCTTGCTCGACAGCTTCTTGAAGCTCCTTGATTTGCTCTTTTTGGGTTTTCGCTTTTTTTTGGGTGCTCATGGCAATGAAATTTTTACTTGAATTATGCGTATGAAATTAGCATAAACCTGTAACTTAATACATACTACATATAGATTTTTGAGGTTTTAGAGGAGTATAAAGTGGGTGATAATAATTATGGATATGGTGGTTCTCCGGAGCTTAATGCGGCTATATCGGAGATGTGTTCTGAGCTGGGAATAACAGATGATATGTCAGGCTCAGGATCTGAGGTGGAAAAATATCGGCTTGTTATGCCTTTGATCTTTGAGGTCTTAGATCTTAATTTAGGTGATCAAGATTCTTCAGATCAGGAAAATATTGATCTTATAAAGAAAATGGCGCAAGAGGCTGTTAATTTATGTCGTATGTTCCAAATAGAGGGTTGTATCCCTGGCAAAGGGTAGTGAGCGTGCCAATAATTTATCATTGTTTGATGCTCCGGATTCTGGTAATGCACTTGATGATTATTCTCTGTAGTCCTAGAAGAATGTGTATTAAAAGGAGTCAAAAACATGGGGTATAAAGTTGCGATAGCCGGTGCAACAGGCAATGTAGGCCGTGAGGTGCTGAATATTTTGCATGAGCGGAACTTTCCGGTGGATGAGCTTATTCCGCTGGCTTCAAGCCGTTCAGTCGGGCGCGAAGTGTCTTTCGGGGATAGCGATGTTAAGGTTCAGGACATGGCGAAGTTTGACTTCAAGGGTGTGGATATTGTGCTGTCCTCGCCGGGCGGGGCTGTGTCTGCGCAGTATTCCCCGATAGCGGCGGCGGCTGGTGCGGTGGTGATTGACAATACGAGTCATTTCCGTATGGAGCCTGATGTGCCTTTGATCGTGCCGGAGGTAAATCCCGAGGCGATTAAGGATCATACAAAGCGTAACATTATCGCGAATCCGAATTGCTCGACAATTCAGATGGTGGTGGCACTTAAGCCTATTCATGATGCGGCCGGAATCAAGCGCGTGGTGGTCAGTACTTATCAATCTGTTTCCGGTTCGGGGAAAAGCGCGATGGATGAGCTGTTTAATCAGACCAAAGGCATTTACATGAATGAAACGCCGACGCCTTCTGTTTATCCAAAGCAGATTGCGTTTAATGCAATCCCGCAAATTGATAAATTCATGGATGACGGCATGACCAAAGAAGAATGGAAGATGGTTGTGGAGACCAAGAAAATTCTTGATCCAGCCATTAAGGTTTGTGCGTCATGCGTTCGTGTTCCTGTGTTTATCGGGCATTCCGAGATGGTTAATCTTGAGCTGGAAAATGAGTTATCTGCGGCGCAGGCTAAAGAGTTATGGCGCGAGTTTGATGGTGTGACGGTTGTTGATCTGGAGCATGAAGATCTGGAATATGTTACACCGTTGGAAGTGCAGGGCGAGGATGATGTTTATGTCAGCCGTATCCGCGAGGATATTTCGGTTGAGAATGGCCTTAATTTCTGGTGCGTGTCTGATAATTTGCGCAAAGGCGCGGCGCTCAATACTGTGCAGATTGCGGAGCTTTTGATTAAGAGTAAGTAAGGTTTAATCCTTCATCAAATCGATGCCGAGATTGAGCAGTACTTCATCCAGCCATTGGAAGTAGGGGATGAAGTGTTTGCCTCTTTTGGGGCGGTTTTGGTCAATTTCAATGTCATGCATTGTCATTTCGGCAGAAACAGCGGTTTGGACATCTTGGCGTATGGCTTCCATATCCAGCCCGTCAGTGGCATAAGCATGCATTTTCTCAAGGAGTTGTTCTTCGCTAGGGCTTAGCACGCCGTCCTTATAGGCCATAAGCCTTGCGAAATAGCAAAGTTGACCTCGGAATTTAGGGGCATTGATATAAGGAAGCAAGTCTTCGATTTTTTGCGGCGTGTCCAGATCATCATATAGTGTTTTGCGTTGGTCATCGGTCAGTGGCAGGCGGCTCATCAGGGCCGAGATATAGGCTTGTTCTGCCTCACAGATGATACCATCTGCATGCGCCATTGCCACTAAGCATCTGAGCATATAGAATTTACTGGTGCCGACATGTTCTTTATCAAAATTTTCCTGAGCCATGGCTTATCCTTTTTGGAAGTTTTTATGAGAGTAACACGTAAAACCCTAATTTTCTATTACAGGTGTCAAAACTCTGTATGCATTAAATAAAATAGTCATTTTTTGGCTTTTTTATAAAAAATAGCCATTGAATTTACTGTATTTATTTCTATGATGATCACAACGATTTCGTGATCATTACCAGAGATAAGAATATGCCTGATTCAACTACGCCAAAAGTAAAGCGACCCTTGTCGCCTCATTTGCAAGTTTACAAATTGCCGTTAACGGCCCTGATGTCTATTACGCACCGTGTGACTGGTGCGGCTCTTGCTTTAGGGACAGTAATTGTTACAGCCTTCTTTCTAGCAGCCGCAGCAGGCGAAGAATATTATGATATGGTTATGCGGGCAGCAGATACTGTTGGTGGTACTGTGATTTTGTGCCTATGGTCGGCGGCGCTGTACTTCCATATGTGCAATGGTATTCGTCATATGTTTTGGGATACTGGTAAATTTTTACAAAAAGATCAGGCTAACCGTACCAATTATGCCGTTTTGATGGTGGCGTTTATGTTGACGGCCGGTACTTGGGCTTATGCCTTTTACGTTAATTAGAGGATTTGAAGATGGCAAAAGATTCCAAGAATAATGAATTTGTTGCGCCGCTAAAAAAAGCCAAGGGGCTCGGGTCTGCACATGAGGGTGTTGATCACTGGATGGCCCAGAAGATTACGGCGATTATTAATGCACCGATCATTTTGTGGTTTGTTTTTTCCATGGTTAATATTATGGGTAAAAGTCATGAGACCTTCACGGCTTGGGTTGCCAATCCAATTCATACAATCTTGTTATTGATTATGGTTATTTCTGTTTTTTATCATGCGAAGCTCGGGGCGCAGGTGATCACAGAAGATTATGTTTCAAGCAAATGTTTTAGGCTCATGAAGTTGATCGGGCAAAAGATTTTCTTCCTTGTCCTTGGTGTTTCCTGTGTTTACAGCATTTTGAAAATTGCCTTTATGGCGGGTGTCTAGAATTTAATTAGAGAGAAAAAATGACAGAGTCTTACGAAATTATAGATCACGAATTTGATGTCGTTGTCGTTGGCGCTGGCGGGGCAGGTTTGCGCGCTGGATTTGGTTGTGCGGAGAAGGGGCTCAATACAGCGATTATCTCCAAGGTGTTTCCAACACGTTCTCATACAGTTGCAGCGCAAGGCGGTATTTCGGCTGCGCTCGGGAATATGGGTGAGGATAGCTGGCAGTTCCATATGTATGATACGGTGAAGGGTTCTGACTGGCTTGGTGATCAAGAT
>DCKO01000015.1 GCA_002320665.1 Micavibrio sp. UBA1672 | reverse complement strand
GGAAAGACTAATTATCATTGAAGGAGTTTTCTTATGCGCATAATGTCCCCTGACATTGGAACATTGCACTTTATCGGTATTGGCGGAATAGGGATGAGCGGTATTGCCGCGCTTTTATTGTCGCATGGCTATGATGTGCAGGGTTCTGATTTGGCGGATGGGGCCAATGTCGAGAGGCTGCGAGATGTCGGTGCGCGCATTGCCATAGGCCATCAGGAAAATAATATCAGGAATAAAGACGGTGAATTACCTGTTGCGGTGGTGATTTCATCGGCTGTGAAGGATGATAATCCAGAGCTTATTGCAGCCAGAGCCGCCAAGGTTCCGGTTGTTCGGCGCGCCGAGATGCTTGCCGAATTGATGCGCCTCAAAACATCTGTTGCTGTGGCGGGAACGCATGGCAAGACCACAACAACCTCTATGGTCGGGCAGATGCTTGATACGGCGGGGCTTGATCCGACTGTTGTTAATGGCGGGATTGTAAAATCTTATGGCACGAATACGCGCTTCGGGAAATCGGACTGGATGGTGGTTGAGGCTGATGAAAGTGACGGGAGCTTTATTCGTCTTCCGGCAACTGTGGCGGTGGTGACCAATATGGATCCCGAGCATCTCGATCATTATGGCTCATTTGACAATGTTAGAAATGCGTATCGCAGATTTATCCTGAACTTGCCATTTCATGGCTATGCGTTGCTTTGTATTGATCACCCAGAGGTGCAGAGTTTGGCGGCGCAGGTTTCGGATCGTAAGGTCATCACGTATGGCTTTAACCCGCAAGCCGATATTAGAGCCGAGAATATCCGCACGCAAGGTGGTCAAAGTGTTTTTGATGTGACCTTTGCGGGTTGGTTAAGTGAAAATGGCGAAGAGCTTGTGATCCGTGATATTCCGCTATCTATGCTGGGTGAGCATAATGTGCAGAATTCCCTTGTAGCCTTGGGCGTGGCGCAGCAAATGGGCGTGCCCGTGGCAACAATGAAAGATGCGATGGCGAATTTTGGCGGCGTCAAGCGCCGCTTTACCAAGACAGGCACATTCAAAGGCGTTACCTTTATTGATGATTATGCGCATCACCCCGTCGAGATCGAGGTTGTTCTCAAAACTGCCAAGATTGCGGCGGAGGAAAAGCAGGGGCGCGTGATTGCCGTCATGCAGCCGCATCGCTATAGTCGCTTGCATGATTTATTCGAGGAATTTTGCCGTTGTTTTAATCAGGCTGATCATGTGATGGTAGCCGATGTTTATGAAGCCGGAGAATCTCCAATTGAAGGTGCAAGCAAAGAAGCGCTGGTTGAGGGGCTGAAATCCCATGGTCACCGCGCGGCCTTTGCGCTTGAGAGCAAAGAGAGCCTTGCGCAAGATTTGCTGGATGTTATCGGGGATGGAGATATTGTTGTGTTGATGGGGGCTGGTGATATCACGCATTGGGCGAATGCTTTGCCGAAGGAAATCGAGGCTTTCTTCGAGCTAAAACGAAAGGGGCAGGCGGCCTAAATGAGCTGTGTTCCGCTGGAAAAGCAAGTGACATATCGCGGCAGTTTTACCAAGGATTTTCCTTTAGGGGAAAAGAGCTGGTTTCGCTGTGGCGGGAGCGCTGATTTATTGTTCGAACCGGAAGATATCGAGGATTTATCGATTTTCTTAAAGGAATATCCGAAAGATGAGCCGCTCATGGTGCTGGGCGGGATGGCCAATTGCATTATCCGTGATGGCGGTATTCGGGGCTGTGTAATCCGTCTGGGTAAGCCTTTTGCAGAAATTGAAATTCATGGCAATAAGATTATGGCTGGGGCTGGTGCGTTGAATGGCTCTGTAGCGGCGGCGGCGGCGAAGGCAGGGATTGGCGGCTTGGAGTTTCTCTCCGGCATACCGGGTACAGTTGGCGGGGCGCTGGCGATGAATGCAGGGGCGTATGGCCGTGAGGTCAAGGATATCTTAAGCGCGGGGATGGCGCTGGATGCGTATGGCGGGTTTGTGCCGCTGGATCTTGAGGATATGGATATGTCCTATCGGAAATGCGGGGCGGCGGCTTCTGGTGATCTTGTATTCGTGAGTGCGATTTTCGAAGGGGTGGAAGAGGATAAAACCCTCGTGCGGGAGCGCCTGAAAGAGATCAAAGCCAAACGTCAGGACACGCAGCCAATCTCCGAAAAAACAGGTGGCTCGACTTTTGCCAATCCAACGGATGAGGAGCTTGAGGCGGCGGGATTGGAAAAAGGCACGCGGGCATGGCAGCTCGTTGAAAAAGTCGGCGGGCGCGGCCTTAAAATCGGCGGCGCGCAGATGAGTGAAAAGCACTGTAATTTTATGATTAATACAGGTGATGCTAGTGCGAGCGATCTGGAAGATTTAGGCGATGAACTTATCCGCCGCGTGCGGGAAGAGTGCGGTGTAGAACTTCACTGGGAGATTAAGCGGTTGGGTGAAAGAGGATGAAACCATTCAAAATCGTTTTTTTATTCTTTCCTTTGCTGCTTATTTCATGTGCGCAGACACCAAAAATAACACTAGAAAAAATGTATTTTTTAGATGAAGAGAAGAAGTTTCCGTCTCTTTTAGGAGAGGGGAATTCAATGTATCTGGGTTATTTGGTTGCTGAAATTAAATCAGATAAGGACTTATACGAATTTATGAAGGAAAAAGGGTATTCTAATAATTTTTTTGACGTAAAACTTTGTGATCAAAGATTACAAATATGGGCAGCTGTTCCAGATGATTCTAATTTACTGCATAATAATCCAGAAAAAACCTATAATTTACTAATAGAGTACAAATCTGATTTTATTGATCGTGGTAGTTATAACCAAGAAGCATTTAATCTTTCAGAAAAACCTGAAGATATATGTTTAACAGGTGTTTTTACTACTATGTGGTTGCCTACACAGAAAAAAACCAATGAGATCAGATATAAATTTTCTGATGGAATGATTAGTCAAATTCAAGAATATGAAGAAAAGTCTGGAAAAGTTTCTATAACAGAGACATATTTCTAAATCTTCGGGATGTCCTCGTAAATATCGGGGAGGTCGTTTTCCAGTAGGATGAGGTCACCTTTCTGGCGGTTTTTAATCAGCCAGTTTTGAGCTTCAACGAAGGTTTCGAAAGTATAAAGCTGTTTGGCGGGGTTTGCTTTTTTAAAGCCTTCAATAAAGGTTGGAATCCGTGATGGGTTCACAATAATCGCGATGTCACAGCAATCAGCCGCATAAGCGCCGATTTTCTCGTGGGTGTCATCATGGGCGGGGCCAAGCTCCACGATACCGGGGGTGACGAGGATGGTGCGGGTGTAATCCTCTTTCAGTTTCCTAAGCAGATCAAGGGCGGAGCGGAATCCTGTGGGGTTAGAGTTATAGGCATCATCGAGCAGGGCGCTGCCGTCTTCTTGCTTTTTAAGTTCCAGTCTATGTTTGATTTGCGGCAGGCGGGTCAGGGCGGCCTTCACGTCATCGGGATCAATGCCCAGATACATCGCCGTGGCAAATGCCATGGCGATATTTTCCGCATGGTGATGCCCGTAAATCGGGGCGCGCAGGGCGTATTCCTTGCCTTGCCACATTACCCCGACAATCAGGCCTTTGCTATTTTGGTCAATCAGAGTGATGGCTAGATCATCTTGCGTTAAGTGCCCGTCTGTGTCAGGGCCGCCGCAGACTATGAAGTTTCGTGCATCTTTATGGCGCATTTCCTGAGTGTGTTTAAAGCGTAAGGTTTTCTCGCCGACAATGACGGTGCCGCCACGCGAGAGGACTGAGTCGGCAAGCTCATATTTGGCGTGGGCAACGGTGTCGAGGGTTTTGAAGCGCTCATAATGGGCGTGCCCGATGGAGGTGATAATCCCTGTATCGGGCGGGGTTAGATCGCAAAGGGCTTTGATTGAGCCGGGGCCATATGCGCCCATCTCCACGATGAAATATTTGTGATTGGGCTGGAGTTGCTCGCGGATGATGCGGGTAATCCCCATGAGTGTGTTTACACTGCCTGGTGTCATGAGAGTGGGGGCGGCACTCCCCAAGATGTGCCCAAGGATATGCTTGACTGAGGTTTTGCCGTAAGAACCGGTAATCCCGATAATGGTCGGGCGCATTTGATTGAGCTTTTCCTGCGCTTCGGCAGCGAATTTTTGTTGCACGGATTTTTCATGAGGTTGCAAGCTGGCTGTCGATAGAATCAGCATTAAGGGGATAAGCTGAACTGGAATAACCATGATGGCTGGTACAGGCATAAAGAATAGAATAACACCGAGCACGGCGCAGTAAAACAGCGCTAGATATAAAATGCGTTTTGCGCGCTGGGTCAGGATAAGAGCTTTCTTACCGTCTTTGCGGGCGTCTTTTTCCATGGCAACGATCATCGCGAAGGTCAGGAACATCAGGAAGTGAATGGCCAATGTCGGTATAAGGTTTAAGACGCTTGGAATAGAGATCAGCAATAGCGCTATGCTCGCGCGTTTATCCAAGACTTTGTTCTTAAGCGTCCATTTCCAAAAGCGTCCATTATCATAATCATCTTGTTGGAGCGCGTGCAGGTAATTCATCAGGCGTTTGGCGCAAAAGGCTAGAAAGGCCAGATAGACAATGCTTAGGGTCGCAAGTTCGGTCATGTGTTTCCATCTTTTATGGCATCGGCAATAATTTTGATCACTTGGTGACGGCCTTCGGACAGGACGCTGTAGTGATCTTGCCCATCCAGTAAAAACAATTTGCTGCTTTCAATCAAGCGGGAATATCTCTCACCAAATTCAGGCGGGGTTTCCGTGTCATTTGTGCCATAGATCAAAGTTGTTGGGCATTTGACTGTTTGGGCGAGTTCGGTTAAATCCTCATTGACGGTGCGCACAAAGACTTTGCGGATTGATCCGGCGTTCTTATAATCGGCGCTGCCGAATTTGGCCATAAGCTTGTCTTTGAAATCACCTTCGGGAACAAATTTCCGTAAGAGTTTGAAGAGTTTAATACGGCAGTAGAAATAGATTTTCTTGTGCAGGGGGCGTTTGCGTTTCAGGCCGGCGCCAGCAATCAGGATAAGTTTTTGAATTTTATCAGGGTATTTGGCGGCAATGCGCAGGCCGACGCGGCAGCCAAAAGAATGTCCAATCCAGATGACGGGCGGGAAGTTTTGAGATTTTAGCCATTCAGCTACAAAATCGGCGTAGCTTTGCACGTCCCAATCTTCGGGCGGCTGTGATGATTGTCCGAAACCGGGAAGATCCAGCATATAGTGATTGCCTAAAGGTTTCAGGCTTTCCATGACGGGCAGGAAGGCTCTGTGATCTTGCCCCCAGCCATGTGCCCAGATGATAATTGGCTCTTGTTTTTCAGGATTTGTGTTTGAAAAGGCTAGTTTTATATCGCCCGAGGTATAAAATTCCAATCTTTACACCTTTCTTTCTCTTTTCCAGAAATGCTTTTCGTGTTTAAATAAGGGTTCGAATATATGAGTTCTTTCCTTTATACGATGTTATAACCATGTCTCAAACAAAAACTTCTGGTCGTAAAAAAATAGCTGTGTTTATTGGCGGGCGTTCGCCGGAACATGATGTGAGTGTTGTGTCCGGCCTTCAGGTTTATAATGCGATTGATCGCAGCGCTTATGATCCTTTTATTGTCTATATCACCACGAATGGTCGCTGGTTTGTCGGGGAGGGGCTGGAAAGTCGTGAGAATTATATCCCTAAGGATTTATCAAAATTAACCGAAGTAACGCTGGATATGAGTGGCGCGTCCACGAAAGGTGCTCTGATCCCGAAGGAGAGCGGTTTGTTCTCCAAGCCCAAGCCGATTGAGTTTGATGCGGCTGTGCCTGTTTTTCATGGGCTTTACGGGGAAGATGGTAATATCCAAGGCATGTTTGAATTTGCCAATATCCCTTATGCGGGGATGCGCACGAAGGCCTCATCTGTTCTGATGGATAAAATTACGACCAAATATATTTTGCAGGCGCTGGATATTCCGGTGCTGCCCTTTGCCAAGATCAAACGTCCGGCCGATGGGAGTTATCTGGTGGATGAAAAGACACTGGAAGAGTCGCTGGAGCCTGTTGGTTTCCCATGTATCTTGAAGCCTGCACATTTAGGAAGCTCCATTGGTGTTGCCAAGGTGAATGATGCGAAGGAGGCAAAGGCTTGTTTGCCGGCGATTTTTGAATATGACACAAGTGCAATTGCAGAGCCATTTGTAAAAAATCTGGTCGAGTATAATGTCTCGGTCGGGCGGATTGACGGCGCGCTTAAGACCTCGGCGATTGAGCGTCCGAAGGCGACTGAAGAGCTTTTGGATTTTAAACAGAAATATCTGTCAGGTTCAGGTAAGAATGGCGATAAGCTTGGTGGTGCCAAGCAGGAAAATACGCCTGTGAGTGAAGGGATGCTTTCTTTGACTCGCGAGATTAATCCAAAAATTTCTGCAGAGATAGATGCCAATATCCGCAAATGGGCGATTGCCATGTATGAGGCTTTGGATGGGGCAGGTGCACCGCGTATTGATTTTATCGGTGATAGTAAATCCGGTGAGATATGGATGAATGAAGTTAATCCTCTACCTGGTTCTTTTGCGTATTTCCTCTGGGAAGCGGCGAGTGATCCGGTATTATTTACTGATCTGATGAGTTCTTTGATTGAAGAGGCGTTTGCACAAAACCGATCCATGGTGATCCCAAGTGATCCTGTTCCTCAAGATGCAAGGTTGCTCAAGAGGTAAATATGGCGGCAAAAAAGGCAAAAAAATCGACAGGCACACGGCGTTCCAATACAAGGCTCGTTAAAAAGGGCAAAGGTTTCCTTCGCAATGTCTTGAAAAAGCTGGCGATTATTGTTGCTGTTTTAACGGCTGTGTTATGGTCGGCGGCTTGGTTTTTCCTAAGTGATGCCGATCTCAAGACGTCTAATTATGTTTATGCCTCTGTGATGGATGGTACGGCCAAGGCGGGTTTTCGGGTCGAAGATTTTTTGGTTGAGGGCATTGATCACACTGATCCTGATTTGCTTTTATCGCTGGTTAATATTGGTAAAGATGATCCGATTTTTATGTTTAATCCTGATAATGCCAAAGAGCAGATTCGTAAGATTAATTGGGTTAAGGATGTCCATGTCGAGCGTCGCTTGCCGGATACAATTTATATTCAAGTTATCGAGCGTAAGCCTATGGCTCTATGGCATAATGGGCAGAAATTGACGTTGATCGATTATGAGGGCAAAGAGATTGATAATGTAAATCTCAAGGCTTTTTCTGATCTGATCATGGTGAAGGGGGCTGGTGCGCCGTCGCAGGTGGAAGAACTTGTCAGGATGTTGCGCGCGGAAGATGGTATCTTTAAAAAGCTGGATCATGCACGTTTTGTTGATAAACGTCGCTGGGATCTGTATCTGAAAGATAAGAAAATTGTAAAAATGCCTCAAAATGATTTTGCGCTGGCTTTGAGGCGTTTGGCGCAGAAGCAGGAAAAAGACAATATACTGGATAAAGATATAACAATTATTGACCTGCGCGATCCCGAGCGCTTTATTGTGCGGACGGAGCTTGGAAAGGTGCAGGAATATAAAATGTCTTTGGGAGAAGGCATTCCTTTGTGAAGAAAGAATTATGGTCGAAAAACACTCTTTAAATCCTAAAGGTTCTTTATTGGCTGCGCTGGATATCGGCAGCACGAAAATTGCCTGTTTTATAGGGCGGATGATTGATGATTCCGGCGGGTTCGAGCTTGTGGGTGTTGGGAATAGGCCGTCTAAGGGCATTAAAAACGGCGTTATTGTTGATCTGGATGAGGCCGAGAAGTCTATCCGCCAGACTGTGCATCTGGCCGAGAATATGGCAGCCGAGGTGATGAAAGGCTATCCTTTGCGCGAGGTGATCGTCAATGTTTCCGGTGTTTGCGCTAAATCCTATGGTCATAGGGTTGAGGTTGGCATTAATGGACATGGGGTCACGGACAATGATGTGCGCAGAGCTTTGGCGACGGCGCAAGAGCGTGAAATGTCCGAGGATTTGGAGTTAATTCATACGATACCGACCTTCTTTTCTTTGGATGGGCAAGAAGGTATTCGCGATCCCAGAGGTATGGTTGCCGATAATATGAAGGTTGATATTAATCTGGTCACGGGGGATGCCAATATTCTTCGTAACGTTGCTACTTGCATAGAGCGCAGCCATCTGGATATCTCGGCGCTTTGTGTGAATTCCTATGCATCTGGCTTGTCGTCTTTAGTGAATGATGAAATCGATCTTGGTTGTACTGTGATTGATATTGGCGGCGGCACGACATCTTTTGCGGTGTTTCATAGCGGGTATATGATTTTTTGTGATGCTTTCCCGATCGGCGGGCAGCACGTGACCAATGATATTGCCAAGGGGTTGACCACATCTGTGGAGCATGCCGAGCGGCTGAAAACCTTATATGGTCATGCCATGGCTTCGCAAACGGATGAGACGGAAATGATCGAGGTCGTGAAGCTTGGTGAAGATGAGCGTAGTCAGCCTAATCATGTGCCACGTTCTTTCTTGATAGGCATTATGCAGCCGCGTTTGGAAGAAATATTCGAGATGGTGCGTGCGCGTCTTGAGGATAGTGGCCTATCCAATATTATAGGTCGGCGCGTTGTTATAACGGGTGGAACGAGCCAAACCCCCGGTATAAAAGATTTGGCTGAGCATGTTTTGGATAAACAGGTACGTCTGGCTAAGCCAATCCGTCTGGCAGGTTTACCGGATGCGGTCAGTGGTCCGGCTTTTTCAAGTGTTTCTGGCTTGCTTATATATGCTGCGCATCATGCACATGAAATGCCTTCGGAGATTATGGCGCGTGTTCAACCTGAATCCGTTTTTGAGCGTGCCAAATTGTGGCTGCGTGAAAACTGGTGATATAGTCATTTTCATTTGTTTCCTGACTGCGTTATTCGCTCTTTACGTAGGTTGTCTAAGTTGCATTGCTCATGCCTAGTCAGAAAACAAAGCAAAACAACTATGATGTAATTGTGCACAGCAGGTTGTGTGTAATTCTGGATAAAGTTCTGATTCGTATTTCAGTATTACAATAGCCAAAAAGCACTATTTTCTCTTTCCTGTGGAAAAATAATGTGTTGTGGGTTTATCTTCTTTTAAAGCCAGCCAAAGATTCATAGACTGATCATGTCCTACCACGAACATCCAATTCTAGGGGTTCTAACCAATGATCACGAATTTAAAAATGCAAAACACTAATAATCCGTCCGATGTTCATCAATTGGCGCCAAAGATTGCCGTTATAGGTGTTGGGGGTGCTGGCGGAAATGCCGTTAATAATATGATTGCCTCTAATCTTGAGGGGTGCGAGTTCCTTGTCTGTAATACAGATGCGCAGGCCTTGCAGGGATCAATGGCTGATCACAAGGTGCAGCTTGGCGCGAGTATTACTGGTGGCCTTGGCGCAGGTTCCAAGCCTGAAGTCGGGCAAGCTGCTGCTGAAGAGACTCTAGATGATGTTATGCGTCATCTTGAAGGTGCTAATATGGTTTTTGTTACTGCTGGCATGGGCGGCGGTACTGGGACAGGTGCAGCGCCTGTTATTGCCAAGGCTTGTCGTCAGCAAGGTATCTTGACGGTTGGTGTCGTCACCAAGCCTTTTCACTTTGAGGGTGCGCATCGTATGACGCAGGCTGAAAAAGGGATTGATGAGTTGCAACAATACGTTGATACGCTGATTGTGATTCCAAACCAGAATTTATTCCGTGTTGCTAATGAAAAGACGACATTCGCAGAAGCCTTTAAAATGGCAGATTCTGTTTTGCAATCAGGGGTGCGCGGCGTGACCGATCTTATGGTTCGCCCAGGTCTTGTTAATCTGGACTTTGCCGATATCCGCACAGCTATGTTGCAAATGGGCAAGGCTATGATGGGTACTGGTGAGGCTTCCGGTGATAAGCGCGCTGTTGAAGCTGCCGAGGATGCGATTAATAATCCATTGTTGGATGATGTGTCAATGAAAGGTGCGAATGGTGTGATCATTAACGTAACAGGTGGTTATGATATGACGCTCTTTGAGGCGGATGAGGCATGTAACCGTATCCGTGATGAAGTTGATCCGAATGCAAATATTATATTTGGTGCGACCTTTGATGAAAATATGGACGGTCAAATACGGGTTTCTATTGTTGCGACAGGTATTGAGAATGAAGCTGGTCATGGCAAGATTTTTGGTAGTGGTTCCTCATTGGGGAAGCCTGTTGAAAATAAGACTATTACATCTGAGCAGCCATCTTCTGCGGCTGAGACTCGTGCTGAGGCGGTTCAAATGTCAGAGCCTGTGCAGGAAACTATGCAATCTCCTGCGCCAGTGCCTCAAAAACGTGACTTGTATTCCGCATCAGGTTTTTCGCCGATGGTTTCTGTTCCAGCTGATAGTAAGCAATCTCCTAGCCAGTCTGATATTATGCGTAGTTTGTCAGGTAAAGAGACTGTGAAAAATATCACTGCGCCGCCTGCGAAGCCTCAGCCTGCGCCTAGTGGAACATCTGCTGAATCTCTGGATATGTTCGAGCAAGGTGAGTTTATGGCTGAGGAGAATGCTGCTTCTAGTGCTCCTGATCCAACTATGCGCGGAACAACATATAAAGATTCCTTTATACCGCCAAAGCCAATGATGCCGGATCAATCTGTACCAAAAGATGGTGTTGGCTCTCATATTACCAGCTTTCAAGGTCGTCATGTGAAGCAAGAAGAAGATAAGGAGAGTTCAGGTCTGAAGCTTACGCCACCACGTTTGGCTGTGTCTGGTGACGCCTCTTCACGTCGCTCTTCTTCACTGTTTGAGCGGATCACTGGCTCCGTGCAGCAGCATATCGATAACCTTAGAGATGATGGCTCCTTGATGAAATCCAAGCCTTTGACAGGGGAAAAGCAAGCGCCGTCACCGTCACAGAAGAATTTGGATATCAGTAAACCTGATGCACCCAGATCGGATAAAGGGCAGGATGATCTTGATATCCCGGCATTCCTGCGGCGGCAGGCAAACTAATTCACTTGAGTAACTGCGTAGATTTGAGTAGCGTATTTTACTGAGTAATCGAGGCCCTTAACGGGCCTCTTTTTCTATTCGCATGTATTTATTGGTGAAATTAATAAATAACTTTATAATTACGATAAATAAAAAACCGGAAGGGGTTATGTATTGAAAAATTTGTTATTATTCTTGTTATTATGCTCAATGTTAACTTTTGAAACATGGGCGCAAGATGTAGATAAAATTAAAAATTCTGCTTTAAATGGTAGTATTGAACATCAAGTTAAAATGGGAGATTCATTTTACTTAAGCGACATAGTGCAGCGTGATTATAGGAAAGCACTTGAGTGGTATGTTAAAGCAGCAGAGCAAGGTTTTGCTCCTGTATTTATACGTTTGGGAAATATTTATTTATCAGGATTAGGCATTGATAGAGACTTTACAAAGGCATATGCGTGGTGCTCAATTGCTGAAGATGAGTTAACGACGATCAGTGATTTAGATAAGAAATCTTGTCTTAAGGAAGCCATTTCTCAACTTGATACTGAGCAGCTTAAAGAAGCAAAAGAGCTTTCAGAAGAATATAAGGGTTTGTATGTAAAGCCTTTTCGGGAATGATTTCTTTTATTACAGTATTGTAACAAAGTGCAATAAAGCGTGATTTGCTGCTTTGCAAAAGCTTTTGTAGTATTAGGCTCGGAAGAATGGTAATCAAAAAAGGTCTGAAAATATACCCATGAGACATGCACAGCACACACTTCGCGCTAAAACAACTATCAAAGGCGTGGGACTTCATACAGGTAAAACAATTCGTATGGATCTTATTCCGGCTGAGGCTGGAGAGGGCATTGTTTTTGTGCGCAGTGATATTCGCAAAGGGGATAATGTTATTCCGGCGCTGTGGGATCATGTGATCGATACGCAGCTTTGTACCGTGATTGGTAATGATAATGGCGCACAAGTTGGCACAATTGAACATCTTATGTCTGCGCTTCGTGGTTGCGGTATTGATAACCTTCGTATTGAAATTGATGGGCCGGAAGTACCGATCCTTGACGGTAGTGCGATGCCATTTGTCGAGCGTTTTGATGAAGTTGGTACGTTAGAGCAAGATGCACCGCGTCGTTCGATCCGTGTTTTGAAAGAGGTGAGCGTTGAGCATGACGGCAAGCGCGTCACCTTGATGCCATCCGAGGAAAGCGAGTTCTCCGGAGAGATTAATTTTGATCATGATGATATTGGTCGCCAGACATTTTCAACGCGTTTGATTAATGGCAATTTCAAGCATGATATCGCTCAGGCCCGTACATTTGGTTTCTTGCATGAGGTCGAGTATATGCGCTCGCGCGGGTTGGCTCTTGGCGGATCAATGGATAATGCGATTGTGCTTAGCCCCGAAGCGGTGATGAACCCTGAGGGCTTGCGCTATAATGATGAATTTATCCGTCACAAACTGCTGGATGCGATTGGTGATCTGTATCTTGCAGGGGGTGTTATTCTGGGTGCGTATGATGGTGTGAAGGCCGGACATATGATGAATAACAAAATCCTGCATGCGCTATTTGCTGACCCATCAAATTGGGAATATGCGGAAGACATTTCCCATGTTCCTGTTTCTGCTACTCAGGCAGCTTCTGAAAGCGTTTTTGCTTGATATTTTTAAGTAGTTCTCAATGAGGCTAAATTATATACAATCTCAAAAAATAGAAAAAGATATTTGTTTAGTTTACAAGCAATTATCTGAATATTCAGCTTTGATGGGTGATCTTAATTATCATGATGTTTTTACATTATGTTACTGGGAATACCTTAAAGCGCAAGAATTAGAAGCGGATGATCAGAATTTTATTTTTGAGGGATGTCTGATTATAATTCTATGTATGATTTGGGATGCTATCGATGGCTCAGGAGACTATATATTTTCTCATTTGAAAAGTATTAAAAACAGTCTTTTAAGTTCTGATTTTAGAGATGTTGATTTGCAAAAATTAGTGGGCATAGCTTTATCTGGTATCTTATTTCTAGAAAATCAAAAATCAGATAATCAAGAATTTGTTGAGGGCTCGGAATGGGCTTATGATACATATGTCAATGGTTATTTTTTGAGTTCGCTACAAGATGGTTAATAAGTTCATTGCTCTTCCCAATTCCTCTTGTTATGATCCGGCAAAATTCAATTTCCGATAGAAGGGGAACTCTTATGAAACATAGATTTTTAACAGTACTTGCTTTGGGAACCATTGGACTTTCATCTCCCGCATTTGCCGAGGAGGTTGCGCCAGCCAATCCGATGTCCGATCCTGCCAAAATGGAAGAAATGATGAAGCTGGGTATGCCCGGCGAAGGTCATACGGTTTTGAATGATCTCATCGGGACTTGGGATTATACGGTGACCTATAAAATGGCACCAAATGCTCCCGAGCAAACATCTACTGGTAAAACCACAAATGAGTGGATTTTGGATGGGCGTTTTGTAAAACAAAATGTTGCCGGCACAATGGATATGGGGGGGCAGTCTATGCCGTTTAACGGTATGGGCTTGATTGGCTATGATAATTTGTCAGGTCAGTATCAAAGTGTTTGGATTGATAATGTTAGTACAGCCATGATGACGAGCAGTAAAAGCAGTTATGACCCTGCGACAAAGACCATTACAGAAGAGGGTACTTATTCCTGTGTGATGAAGGGCAAGGATACACCGTATAAGTCAGAGCTAAAAATTATTGATGCCGATCATCATGCATATACGATGTATTCGCCAGATGAAAAAGGCGAGATGTTCAAGGGAATGGAGATTACTTATACTCGTTCCAAATAATAGCTGTATTATTTATTTATAAGATTGAACGCCGCGCAATGGGAAATATGCGGCGTTTTTAAATATCAGAGTTTTCTTTGTATTCTTCGGTACTCAGTCGAGGAAAGGGCTTTCTTTCAAAAGCACTTCGGTTTATCAATAAAAGATGTCAAAAAAGAATCGGAGCCACTCTATGACCTTCAGGAAGATTTTTTTGCTTTTATTCCTTGCAGTCGGTTTAGCTGCCTGTTCGTCATCGGGGGAAAAGACCAAAAAGGTTGAGGCGGCGTCTGTAGAGACGCTCTATGAAAGAGCCAATACGGCGCTTGAGGAAAAGAATTACGTTGAGGCAACAAAATATTTCGAAGAGCTAGAGCGTCAGCATCCCTATTCTGAATGGTCCACCAGAGCGCAGCTTATGGGGGCATATTCATCCTATCTGGATCAGCGTTATGACGAGGCAATTGCGGCGCTTGACCGTTATATCCAGCTTCACCCAGGTGCTGATGATGTAGATTATGCTTATTACCTGAAGGCGATGTGCTATTACGAGCAAATTTCTGATGTTCGCCGTGATCAGAACATGACTATGGATGCTTTGCGGGCGTTTAATACTCTGATTAGCCGTTTCCCTGAAAGTGAGTATTCCCGTGATGCCACACTGAAGCGTGATTTGGCGATGGATCACTTGGCGGGTAAGGAAATGGAAGTCGGGCGCTATTATCTCAAACGTGGTCATGTGAACGCTGCGATCAACCGTTTCCGCAGTGTTGTTGCTAATTTCCAGACCACAAGCCATGCTCCAGAGGCTTTGCACCGTCTTGTCGAGGCTTATATGACCTTGGGGTTAAAGCATGAAGCGCTGAAAGTGGCTGCTGTCCTTGGGCATAATTATCCGGGCAGTAAATGGTATGAGCGCAGCTATAATCTTCTTGATCCTGATGCTAGAACCAGAATTGATGATGGTAAAGGATTCTTCAAACGCACGATAGAATCATTGCTAAGTCCTGATTAAGCGGGGGCTTTTATAGGATGCTGAGTAGTCTAAGTATTAATAACGTTGTTCTGATTGAAAAGCTAGTTATCACTTTTCATGAAGGGCTTTGCGTTTTAACCGGAGAGACCGGAGCGGGCAAGTCTGTTTTGCTTGATGCGCTGGGGCTGGCCTTGGGCGTGCGCGCCGAAAGTGGTTTGGTCCGAAAAAGGGCTGATTGTGCCAGTGTTACGGCCAGTTTTCAAATTCATGATGGGCATCCATCTTATAAGATACTGGAAGAGGCTGATATTATTATAGAAGATGATATGCTGCTCTTGCGCCGCGTGGTTTACAATAATGGAAAGTCACGTGCCTTTATTAATGATCAGCCTGTGACTGTGGGGCTGCTTAAGGATGTCGGTTCAACCTTGGTTGAAATTCATGGTCAGTTCGAAACACAAGGGCTACTTAATCCGGCGACGCACCGCGCGATGCTGGATGAATATGCTGGGTTTGATAGTGACATCAAGGCGCGTTGGCAGGCTTGGAAAGAGGCGCAAGATCAGGTGCGGCATATGGCTGAGGAATCTGTACGCTCCAAGGTTGAAGAGCTGTATTTGCGAGACTCTTTGCGTGACCTTGAAAACCTTGATCCGCAAGATGATGAAGAAGAAGCTTTGAGCACTTTGCGGGATATGTTGCGGAATAAGGAAGATGTCATTCAAGCTTTAGCCGAAGCTGATGTTCTTCTTAATAGTGATAGTGATCCTGTCCGAAAAGCTTGGGCGGTGCTTGATAAAATCGCTGGAAAAGGCGGTGAACGTTTGTCTGCGGCGGTTGATGCTTTATCGCGGGCTTCGGATGAAATACGGGAAGCCTCGGTGCTTGTGCAGGATATTTCGGCAGAATTTCAGGACGGTGAGTATAATCTGGAAGAGATTGAAGAACGTCTATTTGCTTTACGCGGGCAGGCACGAAAGCATGGCTGTGCGGTGAGTGATTTACCTCGTATTCAGGCTGATCTTACGGAAAAATTAGAGACAATTGATAAGGCGGATGAGAATAGTGAAGCCCGCAAAGAAGAGCTTGCTTCTCTAAAAGCTGATTATATTGAAGAAGCACAGCGTATCTCGGCTATTCGTTCAAAAATTGCAGATAAGCTTAATAAGCTCGTGCAAAAAGAGCTCGCGCCATTGAAGCTGGAAAAGGCAAAATTTATCACCCAAGTTACGCCTTTGGAGGAGAGTGAATGGGGGCTTGAGGGGATTGATAAGGTGCGTTTCTTGGTGGCGACCAATCCGGGGCAAGAGCCAGGGCCTATCCATAAGATTGCCTCTGGCGGGGAGATGTCCCGCTTTATGCTGGCGCTCAAGGTGGTTATTGCGCGCGAAGGCTCGACGCATAGCTTTATCTTTGATGAGGTTGATACTGGTATTGGTGGCTCGACTGCTGATGCGGTGGGTGAACGCCTTGCACGGCTTGCCAAGGCCAAACAGGTTCTGGTGGTCACGCATGCGCCGCAAATTGCGGCACGTGCCAGTTATCATTGGATTGTGCAAAAAGGCGGGCAGGATGAAAACATTACAACGATTACGCCGCTTGAAACACGGTTCGAGCGCTGTGAAGAGATTGCGCGCATGTTGGCGGGAGCAGAGATCACGAATGAGGCGCGAGCTGCTGCTGATAAGCTCTTGGAGACGGGAACATGAATTCGCTCTTTGATCTAGAGCAGGAAGATGCGCGGGTGCGTCATGATGCTCTGTCCAAGGAAATACGTCGCCATGATGCACTTTATTATCAAAATGATGCACCGGAAATCAGTGATGCTGAATATGATAAGCTACGTCAGGAATTAGAGGCACTTGAAGCAAAACATCCCGAGCTTATACATGCAGAAAGCCCGACTCAAAAAGTCGGTGCCGCGCCTTCTAAGGGTTTTAAGAAGGTGCGCCATGCGGTGCCGATGCTTTCCTTGTCGAATGTGTTTAGTGAAGAGGATGTTTCGGATTTTCTGACACGCATTCGTAAGTTTTTATCCTTAAGTGAAACTGATCCTCTTGAAATTCTGGCTGAGCCGAAAATTGACGGGCTGTCTTGTTCCTTGCGGTATGAGAACAGGGAATTGGTTATGGCGGCGACGCGCGGGGATGGCGCAGAAGGTGAGGATATAACCGCCAACGTCAAAACGATTGGTGATGTGCCGCAGAGCTTGCCGAGTAATGCGCCTGATATTCTGGAGGTGCGCGGCGAGATTTATATGGGGCGGGCGGCGTTTGAGCAGTTGAATAAACGCCAAGAAGAAGAAGGTAAAAATGTTTTTGCTAACCCGCGCAATGCGGCGGCGGGGTCTGTGCGGCAACTCAATTCGGAAATTACGGCTGGGCGGGAGCTTGGGTTTTTTGGGTATGCGCTGGGGGAGGTAAGTGTCTCGATTGGCGAAACTCAAAAAGAAGTTCGAGAAAAACTAAAGTCATGGGGCTTTACGGAGAGCGAGCATTATTTTTGTGTGTCTTTGGCTGAGGTTATGGATGTGTATGAGGATATCCTCGAAAAGCGGCCTGATCTGGAATATGAGATTGATGGAATTGTCTATAAGGTTAATCGCCTTGATTACCAAGAGCGTCTGGGTTTTGTAGCGCGGTCGCCGCGCTGGGCGACGGCGCACAAATTTCCGGCTGAACAGGCAATTACGCGTTTAACGGCTATTGATATTCAAGTCGGGCGTACTGGCGCTTTGACACCTGTGGCACGATTAGAGCCGGTTACAGTTTGCGGGGTGGTTGTGTCTAATGCAACGCTGCATAATGAAGATGAAATCAAACGCAAGGATATTCGTATTGGTGACCTGGTCGTCATTCAGCGCGCAGGTGATGTGATCCCGCAAGTGGTAAAGGTGCTGGATGATAGGCGGGATGGTAGCGAAAAAGAATTCGAAGTCGTAGAAGAATGTCCGATTTGTCATTCTCTGGCGATCCGCGAAGAGGGGGAGGCTGTACGGCGCTGTACTGGAGGGCTTATTTGTGAGGCGCAAGCCGTTGAACGCCTGAAGCATTTTGTTAGCCGACTGGCGTTTGATATAGAAGGGCTGGGTGATAAGATTATCAAGGATTTCTGGGAGTGTGAATTGGTCAGATCACCGGTTGATATTTTTACACTAGAGGAACGTAATAAAGATACGCTTACGCCGATCAGGGCCAAGGAGGGCTGGGGGGATTTATCAGAAAAGAATTTGTTTGAATCGATTAATGATCGCCGAGAGATTGAGTTTAACCGTTTTATCTATGCGCTGGGTATCAGGCAAATCGGGGAGGCAACGGCCAAGATGTTAGCGGCGCGTTACGGCAATCTTGAAGTTTTACGGGAAGCTATGATCGAGGCGCAAAGCCATGAGAGCGAAGCTTATCAGGCCTTGATCGATATTGACGGGATAGGCGCAGCGATGGCGGATGATTTGATTGGCTTTTTTGCCGAGGATCATAATCTGGAAGTTCTGGATGGCTTGGCCCAGCAAATTACGATTAAGCCTTTTGAGCGCCAGCAGATTGCTGAATCTCCGGTTACGGGTAAGACTGTTGTTTTTACAGGCAAGCTTGTTCAATTCTCCCGCCAGGAGGCTAAAGCCAAGGCTGAGGTACTGGGCGCTAAAGTGGCTGGATCAGTCTCGAAGAAAACAGATTATGTTGTTGCGGGAGAAGATTCCGGTTCAAAACTCAAAAAAGCACAGGAACTTGGTGTTACTGTGCTCAATGAAGATGAATGGCTGGAACTGATAAAGGGTTAGCTTTTATCTTTCAAAGCGCTTAGTTTGCTCATCGCCTCTTCGATTTCAGGCGGATAATCACGACGTTCAATGAATTCGCCGCCACCAGTATTGCGGGTCATTGACAGTTCCAATGCCTTTGTCAGTGTTTCTGATATCTTCAAGTCATCTTGCTCCAATGAAAGCTGAAGCGCAGATAAAATGCGGTCACTTAGGCGAATCTGATCTCTATTTGTCGTATCCATTAATTTATTTCTCCCGATTTAATTAAGCTATATTGCATCTTTCTTAGAAAGGTTTCAAGGTGTCAGGGCGTTCAATAATCATCTTATTTACAAGGCTGTAAAATTGTTCCAGAAAATCATCTCGAATAGCATCTTTTTCCATTAAAACCTCGTGATAAGATTCAGGATAATTGTGCACGGTTGTATTTTGCATGTTTTTGGCAATTTTTAAAGATATATTATTATCAACAAGATGCTCATGCGCCGGTATGCCAAAAATACACGGGGTTTTGATAGCGCCATGAAAAGTCTTTTTTTGTAGCTTTAAGCATGATTTATGGGCTTGATGTACCCAGCCAAAAGTTACGTCTCCGCATCTAAGGCTTTCTTCGGCCTTGCACCACTGATTATGGATGAGTGAACGCACAGGATCTGCCGTGAGGGTTTTATCCGCAAGAGGAAGCTCATTGATCCAGTCTTGGCCATGCGGAATATAGCTTTTGCCCATAAGGGTATTACATATGCTGGTTGCGCATGAAGCTAGCTTTGATGGCGTGTTTTCAAAAACTTTTAAGCCAGCCATTGGCGCGCTGAATGCGGCGCATTCAAAGAACTCGGGATAATCATGTAGAAACCTCAGGCCAATATGCGCACCCATGGAGTGACCGAGCATGGCCATAGGGATGCGCCCTTTATCTGGATGTACGCTGGAGTGTTTAATATATTCAAGGATAAAATAATGCAGATCATCAACATCTTTTTGGAAATCGCCATTATGTCGTTTTTGAGGATTGCTTGGGATATAGCGGGTTGATTTGCCTTGTCCGGCCCAGTCCATGATCCAGAAGGCAAAATTATTGTCTAAGCACCATCTGGCGACTTCGAAATATTTTTCACTGAATTCGCGGACACCTTGCAGGCACACAATAACAGCATCGGGGATGCTGTCAGGGAAAACCGAGCCAAAGCGGATTTTCCGTCCCTGCTCACGTTGAAAATGATGCCAGCGCCAGCCTTTGGGTTCGGTAAAGCGTTCTTCGATGTCCGGTAGATTATTATTGTTCATTCTTTTTATTTACTCTCAGCATGTCCTTTTAGAATTCTGTCCTAAAAAGATTAACAGATCGCAAATAAAAATAGGGAATTATTCCATAGCCTTAATAATTTCTTCCGTCATTTTCTTGGCATCATCCAGAAGCATCATCGTATTATTCTCGAAAAAGAGGGGGTTATCGATTCCTGCATAGCCTGATCCCATAGATCTTTTGACGAATAAAACTGTTTTGGCTTTATCTACGTCCAAAACAGGCATGCCGTAAATAGGAGATGAGGAATCGTTTTTAGCGGCAGGATTGGTGATATCATTAGCGCCGATTACATAGGCGACATCGGCTTGCGCAAAGTCACGGTTTATATCTTCCATCTCGAAGACCTCGTCATAGGGGACATTGGCTTCAGCCAGC
>DCKO01000051.1:2680-2963 GCA_002320665.1 Micavibrio sp. UBA1672 | reverse complement strand
ATACGCCTGAGTGGGGTGATATTCTGGCACGTGTTGAGAACATGCCCTTCAATAAACGTTGGCGGTTCAAAGAAGAAGCGTGGGACATTGCCAAGGGTAAGAATGAAGACATGATCGCGCGTCAATTGACTGACACGCAATATATGACTCGCATTGCGCAGAAATATCTGTCTTTCGTTGTACCACAGCAAAAAGGCGAATGCCGTGTGTACGGGATTCCAGGGCAGCTTACCGCCCTGATGCGGCGCAAATGGGGTTTAAATAATATTTTCGATGATGAATC
>DCKO01000051.1:0-2371 GCA_002320665.1 Micavibrio sp. UBA1672 | reverse complement strand
AATAATATTTTCGATGATGAATCAGAAAAAAAAGACCGCAGCAACCACCGCCATCACGCCATTGATGCTTTCGTTGCAGGCTGTACAACACGCGGTATGTTACAGGCTGTATCGCGCGCAAATGAGAATGATCGCGACAGAGTTATTATCCCTGAACCTTTCCATGATTTTCGCGAGCAGCTTCAGGATAAAGCTGAATCCATGGTGATTTCCTATAAACCCGATCATGGCAATGCCCGTCAGGCGGTACAAAAAGGTAAAACCGTTGCGGGATTGCATCTGGATACGGCCTATGGTTTGGCCGGAGTAGGTAATTCGAAAAAAGGAACAATGATCTATGTGACCCGCAAAGCCTTGAGTGGCTTTACCAAACGCAAGGATATTGAGGCTGTGGCCGATCCCGTTTGGCGCCAGGCCTTGTTGAACGTGATCGCGGAGTGTAAAGATGGTAGTGCAGAATTTAAGGCTGCTATAGCTGACTTTTCGCAGAAGAGAAAGGTAAGCCGTTTGCGTGTCCATGTTGAACGTTCGCCCGAGACAATGATTCCGGTTTACCAGGCATATGAGAAAGGTGAAGAGGGAGCTAAGCCCTATAAGTATTATTCATTGGGCGGGAATTACTGCGCGGAGATTTATGAAATCAAACACGGTAAAGATGCTGGAAAATGGGGCATAGATATTATCTCTAATTTTCATGCACATCAGAAAGACTTTATCCCGAAATGGCAACGAGAGCATCCGACGGCCAAGAAAATCATGCGGCTGCAAATCAATGATATGGTGGCGTATGAAGAGGACGGAGAAACTAAAATCTGCCGTGTTAAGAAAATGACAAGTGGACTTATTTATCTACGTGATCACCGTATTGCAGCAGAAGAGGCGGATAAATTAAGTTGGGCTGCGTCTCCTGGGCAGTTTCAAAAGAAAAACGCGCGTAAAATTTCGGTTGATATTACAGGGCGCGTCAAAGATCCCAAGGCGGCATTAACTCAAAATAAAGAAAAAGCCGCTTAAATACACTCTATGAGTGTAGAGCGTATCATTGAAATTGCTTCCGATAATCGCCATTTGGCTGCTTTCCGCGGTTTTATGACCGTGTCTGAAAGAGGGGAGGAGTTAGGCCGTATTCCGCTGGATAGTATCAGTGCGGTTATCGCCAACGCGCATGGCCTAACATATTCTAATAACTTACTGACCGCTCTGGCAGAGCGCGGAACACCCCTTGTGATTTGTGGTTCTAACCATGCTCCGGCGGCGTTCCTATGGGCGGTGGACGGGCATCACACACAATCTGCGCGTATAGACTCTCAAATAAAATCAACACAACCCATGGCCAAGCAGCTTTGGAAACAAATTGTTTATGCTAAGATCAAAGGGCAGGCAAATGTGCTAGAGGCTTTAGGTAAAACAAAAGCACCTGTAGAATTTCTTGCTTCCAAAGTGAAGTCCGGTGATCCAGAAAATATAGAAGCCCAAGCCGCGCGCCGTTATTGGGGGTTATTGTTCGGAACGGAGTTTCGCAGAGATAGGCAGCAAGAGGGAAAAAATTCCTTATTAAATTACGGTTACACGATTGTTCGCTCTAGTGTAGCCCGCGCTCTTCTTGCATCGGGCTTGCATCCCGGAATTGGTATTCATCATCGTAACATTTACAACCATATGCGGCTCGTTGATGATGTGATGGAGCCGTACCGTCCTTATGTTGATTTTGTTGTATGGCATTTGGGGCAAGAAGGCTGCAAGGAGGTTTCGCCAGATGCTAAACGGCTATTAGCAAGTATGGCGGAGATGGCGATCCCGATGAAAGACGGTATTTACCCGATGCGCCGCGCTATACAAAAAACATCGATATCATTAGCAAAAATTTATGAAAATGGTAAAGCCGTGAAGCTGGATTTACCAGAGTACAAACTGCCACTTTGGCAAGCGCAGGAGGATGGTTATGGAACATTTGAGCGGGCACAGGCTGATGTGGATGATGGTTATGTTTGACCTGCCGGTTGGCACGAAGAAAGAGCGTAGTAAAGCCACAAAATTTCGTCAGTTTTTGCTGGATGAAGGATTTGAGATGTCGCAATTTTCTGTTTATTTTCGTTTTTGTGGAGATCGCAGCCGTACCGATCCTTACGTGAAAAAGATAAAAATGGGTGCGCCGCCCGGCGGTAAAATCAGTATTTTACTTTTCACAGACAAACAGTTTTCTGATATTGTAACAATACAGAATCGAAATATAGGGCGAATGCCTGAAAAACCGGAGCAGTTTTCATTGTTTTGAGGTTATATGTTTATTTTTTGCTATATACAAAACAAGAAAAAAGCCCCTATATCAGGGGCTTGTCTCATGGACTATTTTAGCAGATAAATAATTGGC
>DCKO01000073.1 GCA_002320665.1 Micavibrio sp. UBA1672 | reverse complement strand
TTGCCACGACAACAGACGTGTCCAGGGCTTTGATATAAGCTTAACTTTAGGGTTCCTTAGCATCGGAGATGCTTTTTTTAGAAATTTAAGATAGATGGAAGCTTTGCATACATTAGATTGCATTATTTTATCTTATCGCATATGATGAGCATGCTCTTGGTAGGAGCCTGCCGCTCGTCGTTGCAAAGCTTTTGAAGCGCTACTTTTTTCATTTTTTAGCTCAATATTTTTATTCGAGCTTGTTAAGTGGTAGGCGAGCGACGCTTTTAGGCAAGCTAGGAGATTAAAAATGTTGAATCAAAATATTCAGCCATCAACAATTGGTGGCATTAAGCGTCTTGCTAAACAACTCAAAAAAGCCAATGGTGTCCCCCATCATCAAGCCTTGGATGTTGCCGCACAAAAGGCCTCGTTTGAAAACTTTGCGCATGCGCGTAATCAACTTCAAAATTCAAATTTAAGCAAACAATTATTCTTTACAGTATATTGGTCTGATAGAAAAAGCGATCAATATAAAGCTGGTAGAGAAGTGCTTGAAATCGAGCTTTCAACGCCCTTGCTCGATATAGCTAGTAAAAGTGAATTTAAAAAATCCAATGGCCTGAGTTGGTTTAGGCTTGCATCACTTGACCATTTCGTAAGCGATCAAGTTAGTTATTCACAAGAAGATGCCAGAAAGAAAATTTGCAAAGCTGTCAGAGCGTTAAGGTTTATAGAAGCTACAGGTTTAAAGCCTAGTAGTGATTCCAAAGCCGCCTATCCGAATAGAGATTATAATAATAAATTGCCTCAAACTGATCATGCAACTGATTGGTATGATCCCAAAACAGGGCAATTTATTTTAATTGATGAGCCTTATCTTGATCCGGTAGTAGATGGCGACAGGGCTGCATGGGCTAAAAAGCATAACTGGCATTTGCAAGCTTCAAAATGGCAGGGAATGTATTATCCTGAAGAAACAACCATGTTTGTAGCTACGAACGCATCTACAGGATATGACTTTGAAGGTTTAATGGCTAAAATTGACGGCCTTCCTTACCCTGTAACCGCAGAGGATTGGTCGGGTTTGTCCTCCAAAGGGCATGATACCTTTTTCAGCCCTCTCGCTGTCACGGCTCAAGACAAAAAAAGAGCTGTAGCAAAAGGCACCATATATAGAGTATCGAGTAGCAAGACAGTGCCAATGCGGAGCTGGGATTCGCCATACAATGAACGTCGACCAAATGCAGTTATGTCGATTGAAGATCATCAACTTGCGGCAAGGCTAATAAAAGCAGTAGAACAATCTTCGGCCAAGCCTTGGGCTGTTAATACCAGATTATTATCTATCAAGAGCAACTTGGAGGATTGGTTTTTTTCAGAGTATAGCAGAAGCATAACTGATAAATTTGATCTTTTCTATTACGGCGATATTGATATGGATGATCCGTTAGTTTTAAAGGCTGATTCTTCAAAGGGCGTTATTACACTTCTACAAGAGCTTAAAGATATGTTGCTGGCTTCTTATGTCGATTGTGCGCCCTTAAGAAGCATGATCAGAAAAATTGATACATCAATCAAACTTAGCTCAAAGCCCTTATAACGCTTATTACAACACGACCCTGTCCACCGATTATGAGTGGGCAGGTTTTGCAATGCTTATTACCATTTTTCATCTATTTTTTATAATGTTCGCTAATTTATATAGCGAAGCAATTAAAATGATACTTGTCTTGCGTATGAAAACCACAGGGATAAACAACAGAATATAGTATTTATTATGCCGTGATTTTATTCTTCATATATAATCCACCCATGAATTCTTATGAAAACGATGAAATCAGTAATGTCCATAAAGGAGATTTGCTAGAAGATAAGTTTTACAATTATCTTTTGGAACAGCAGGATAATGGCGAACTCATTCATGGGTTATACCCTGCTGATCAATGTAAAATTTATAAGAAAAAGAGCTATTATTGTAATGAGCGAGGAGCTGATGTCACTTTTGATGTGGTGATCGAAATATATCGCAAGGGCGCGCAAGATCTTGCTATTGCCATCGTATTCGAATGTAAAAACCATAGCAGCAATGTGCCAGAGGATAAGATCACAGATTTTAGTGATAAACTGCAAAGAATATTTAAACATAATGCTAAAGGTGTTGTAGTTGTTGCATCAGGTTTGCAATCAGGCGCACGCAATCTGGTTGAAAGACGCGGTATAGGGCTTGTAAAATATGACCAAAACGGTTTTGAAACTATCTTGCAGCGCCAGTCCAACGGGCTGATAACTCCAACTCTTATTGAAAAAAATATATTTCAAAGTTTGAGCAATACCAAGAGTAATAAATTTTCTAGTTATTATGATGGGAATTTTTTCAGTTCTATAGGTACACTACTACAATATTTATGTGGAGAACAAGCTGACATAATTGATACAAATAATTCTGCATCTGTTCCGTATATAGCTTATGAAGAAATTGATGCTAAAGCCTCTAATTTTTTGAATAGTCTTTCATATTCAGGTGGTGAAGTTGATCTTGCAAAAATTTGTAATGAACTTTCTGTATCTCTTATACATACGTGTGAGCAGAACATTGAACAAGCAGATAATGAGGTACTGGGTGAAGCTAATTTTCAAAGCAAAGAAGTCATAATTTATCCGCATGGAAATTATCACAGAGAACGCTTTACTATCGCCCATGAAATTGGTCATTTTTATTTAGGGCACGGAGAGTATTTACGCTCTGAGTCTGTTCTGGAAAGTGATTTGTTTGTTGATGGTGAAGAAGTAAAAGATGACTTTTACCGACGTCTTGAGTTTCAGGCTAATGCGTTTGCTTCCTGCTTATTGTTGCCGAAAGTTCCCTTAATTAAAAACATCTTAGAAGCAAAAGAGATTTTGGGCTTAAGTAAAATGAGCCATGGACTTGTTTATGTTGATGATCAACCATGTAATTATAATGACTATAATTATATTATTAATCAGGTGTCGGGTTATTTTCAGGTTTCTAAACAGGCAATAGAAATCAGATTAAAGAATTTGAATCTTCTTACTGATAACAGAAAAAAAACAGTGTTTCTTTCAGATTATCTATTACGTTCTTAAAAAACGTAATCCGGCCAGAGGGTGCACGGGAGACAGCATGTCTCCTTGCAAATTTTTCAGCGCGGGTATGCCGCGCCTACCTTGCGCGTAGCGGGAATCTAAAAATAGATATGGTATGACGCTGCGGATGCTGCGGAATTCGAAATTCCTGAACAATGAACCGGATTAGAAATAATCCGATGATTGATAAAACGGAGTGCAATCGGCTTGATCAATCATTCGACGATATCACCGCAACCCAAGCCGCTCAAAACCATTGCGCAAAGCAAATTCTGAGCATCCGGTTTTAGCGGCGATTGTCGCAATGGTTTCGGCATCGGAAATAATTGCAGCATGGGCAGCGCGGAGAACGTCATCTTTAACTCGCCCGATATGCTTGCCACATCGCTTGGCTGCGGCCATGCCTTGCTTCGTGCGTTCGGATAATATCTCGCGTTCAAGCTGCGCTTGCGCCGCCATGACGGTATAAACGAAACGACCATACGGCGTGGCGGTATCCAGATTGATCGAAAGCACCTGAAAATGTACGCCGCGCTGTTGCAGTTTATCGGCATAAGATAGCGCGTCCATGGTGCTACGAAAGGCGCGATCAAGATCATGCACTACCAACGTATCGCCGGCTTTGAGTTTGCGCAGCACTTTCTCGAACACAGGTCGTTTCTTGTTCGTTGCAGAAATTGTTTCAGTGTAAAGTTTATCACATACACTTTTTAGACTTTCGCGCTGGCGCGCAAATACCTGATCTTCTGTTGAAACGCGTAAATAGCCCAATTTCATGGATGCTCCCTTTCTTGCGCTGAATACAAAGACGCAAAAAAGGGAACCCTTATCGCAGGATTCCGTGTTTTTTAGCTTGGCGCAGGTAAAACCCGCAAAAAGCCCCTTAATATGACTACACCACCATTAAAACATATTGGCGCAGAAAAGGCAAAATCAAGGGTTCCCTTTGAATAAGGGTAAAAGCGATGAAAAACAAGGGGTTGAATACTGTTTTAGGGCTGTTTGCGTTATGCGTCCTAGCCGCCTCAAACGCGCATGCAGCGGGGCCGAAAGACTTCACAAATACCGACCTCATGAGTTTTACCGTTGATCAACGCCACGCCTATTACACAGGGTCGATGATCTCCATGAGTCACGCAATCTCTATGTATGACAAAGAAAAAGGCCAGTGTTTTTCTGATTGGTTTTTTGAAGATGTAAACAAGCGGATCATGGAAATTGAAGAAGATATCAAAAAGCATCCTGACCATGTGCCTTCGATGACCATGCTGGTTTTACCACAGATAAAATGCGGCAAAATCAAAAAAGCCAAAGAATAAGCCATGACAGATACGCCGGAAAATAAACAAACCAGAGACGAAAATCAGCGTGATTTTAACGCTGAAATCGCAGGCTTGCCGATTGGCCGCATGTCACGCTTTTTATCTTCTGATATGGCAGAGCAGATTTCTGATCAGAAGAACGGCAAAGATAAGCATCAAATGAGCCTTTTAGAGCTGTTAATGCTCACTGATCCGCGATATGCCGAGCTTTATAATGACACTGTGGCGTTAATCGGTGATATTGACCGCGCTATCAATAAAACATTGGACGATTTTCATCGTAACCTTCAAGTTTTAGAGGCTAATCTTTCAAATATCAGGGGCAATGCCAATGAATTATCCGATGGAACGCGCATTTATTTAAGCGCCAATGGCAATATTTACACCGAAGACGGCGAAATCTTATCGAAAGCCGAAAGTGCGAATATTGAATGGCGTGATGATCATCCGTCTTGGGAAGAGTACACGCATGTAAAAAGTCAGCTTGAACGCACCCGCAGCGGCATTACAGAAGTCGAAACATATCGTGATACAGTTTTACAGGATGCCAAGGATGATCTTCACGATTCAGAGAATCCGCTTGATTACGATGATGTGCAAGAATTGCGAGATCATGCTTATGAAACCTTGCCATCTAGCGTACAAAATAACCTAACCATCACAGGCGGCGCGTCTCCGGCTTCTGAGCTTGCTGACCAGTTCAGTTTAAAAATGTCCGGCGATCCGGCATCCGATACAGAAAAACCCGATACCACCACCGAAACACTGACACAAGATGCTGGCGGTTCATCATTTTTGTCGAATTTTACGCAAAAGTTATAAAAGCTGCCCCATTAACGAAAACATTCCAAACAAAGTCGCCATTTTCGCGTCGTTTTGGATAAGCAGGTCGATAGTACTTTTATGCTTCATGATAGTGGCATAATGCAAAGCTGTTTTGCCATCATTACATCGAATGCTGCTATCAGCGTTGTTCGCTAGTAATTCTAGAATTACGTCATCACACCCCTTTTCAGATGCTAAGGTCAGTGCTGTTCTTCCATTATTATTTCTTTCATTTACCATGTCAGCACTTAAAAAGATCAAGTGTTTAGCCACCTCTGTGTAACAATTGAAACAAGCCGACATTAAAGCTGTCCAACCATCTCTGTTTTTATTACGTATTTCCGCATCGTGTTGGGCGGTTAAAATTTTTACTAAATGAAAGTGGTTACGGCTAGCTGCGTGCATTAAAGCTGTTGTTTCAGTGTAATCCGCTGCATTAACGTTTGCTCCATGTTCCAATAAAAGCTGAGCTGTTGAGACATGATTCATAATTACTGCTCTTATTAGTGCTGTCGCTCCACGCATATCAAATTTCTCACTTAAAGCACCATGATTATAAAGTAGCGATACAATAGAATCCTTTCCATTGCTTGCGGCAGCCATTAATGGCGTAGTACCATCAATAGTTTGATTATTTACATCCGCACTAGCTTGAATTAACTTAGTAACCTCATCAATATCTCCTTTCTCACAAGCATATATCAGATTTTCATTTATATCATAATCTTGATCGGTTTTCGGCTTTAAGCATTGAGAGCCAATATCAAAATTTTCAGGAAAAATTGTATTTCTAATAATGCAATCAATAAATTTTGTATCTGTTAAATCCAGCGCACTTAAGTCTGAATCAGATAAATCAAAACCGTGTAGTTCACGCCCTTTAAAATGGTCATTAGGCAAGCCAGATTTCTCAAATAATGCTATAAAATTACTGGTTGGAGATGTTTGTATGTCGTTTACACGATCCACTGTCTCTTCAACCCTTTGTCGTTGACAAAGCTCAATATCCGCACTTCTTTGTTCTTGATTTTTCTCTTCATCCTCATGAAAAAACATCTCAAATATTTGCTCAGAGAAAATTTTTAGAAGCTCTTTTTCGATTAGTTTTTCAATATATTGTTCTTTATTGAGGTCGCGGGTTCTTTTTCCTGTGAAAGTAACGTTAAGCTGGTCTTTTTTTACTTTTCTGGAAACGTGTATTCGGGGCTGATCATGCTCTTTATTGACTGCGGTATAAAACATAATTCCGTTGCTGGCACGCAGCAGATTGCCTTTTAAGGGGCAATCAGGTTTCCCTTCAATCGTAACTTCCCAGAGGTCACTATTTCGCAAATAGTAGGAAACCTCTATGTTATCAGTTTGATTGTACTGCGGTTCTTGCAAAGAAATACCAACTGTTTGAAAGTCCAATATAAAGCCAGAAAGTGATATTTTGCTGTTATAATCAAGGCCATCACACTCAATTTCCACACGTTCTTGGGTGCTGTAAACATCACCAAGAATTGGAGAGTTTGTTTCTTCTTTGTCAAAAGAAAAATCGGAGCTAACCAACCCGTCTTTTCCAAAAGCGATTATCTGACCGACAATCTCTTGACGTTGCTCAGGAGTGAGTTCAGATACTTCGCGTTCACTATCTTTGTCTGAAACATTATCGTCTGATTTCTGAATATTGTTTATATCGCTTTTATCCTGTTCAGATTTGATTTTGGCTATTTCAACCCATTTTTCGAACAGTTCTTTTGTTGGTTTTGAAGAACGATTGTATTGATCGCGAATTTTTATAATTAAGTTGAATAATTCGCCTTCTTTTTCAGGAAATAATTCAATGAATAGCTTATCTAATTTACAGGCATGTGAGGTTAAGCAGTTATATTCTGCTTCATCTTTTTCTTCAGCAAAAACATGAAACCAAAAATAGATTACAAATATGTATTCCCAGTGGGTTTTTGTTTTAGCACCATTATCATTTCTAAAACGTGACTTAAATCGATTGATGCGATTGCTATCTTGCCCCGGCTCCTTATCCACTTCATTCAAAGGTGTAAAAGATTTATCGTGCGGTACGCCAATCCCCATGTTTTCATAGGAATTCAAGCTACCTGTATCATCAAAAATGCTTGTATAAAATTGATAGTCTAAATTATCTTCTGCTAGATCAAGAACGTTAGATTTTTTCTCAGTTTCACTTAAATTATCAAATTCACTTATAAGATTTTTACGAATAATACTTCCTGTGTATTCTTCTTGAATATCGGTGATTTTGGATTTTAGTTCTTTTCTCTTTGTGTCATCGCAAAAATAGTCATCAAAAACATTTTGAAAATATTTATGCGTGTACATATTTTCTAAGGCTCCTATGAGTAAAAACAGGCGTTTATACCATAAAAAACTTATTTCAGAAAAGTTTATTCAACCATTAGATTGAGTACCCATCAGAGATAAACTCATTTTGATGGTTCTCTGTAGGTGGTCCGGTATATGTAACCGCTCCTGATTTCTTGTCGCGTTCAATCACGCTAATACAATGTCCCATCTCCCATACAGATTCATGATACGCAACACCTGTTTTATGATGTCTACGTATCATAGCGGGTTTTTGATTGTCTCTGTGTAATTTTCCTTGCGAATAGAACCACTCGTCAATGACAGTTCCATCTTCTGTTTTCACAGTGGCAGATGGTAAATCCTGACCAGATCGGTCAAGTCGGCCATTTAGAAAATACATTTCTGAAACGGTTCCATCTTCATAGTCTCGATGGATGGTAGCTGGTCCATCTTTTCTGTGCCTAAACCCAAAGCAGTTGTGCCAGATTTCATCTGTCAGGCGTCCGTTTGTATCCCATTGCTTCATTGCGGGACCGTGAGGACAGTAAATAAAACCATTGGAAGACTTCCAAGTTTCACTTTTGATACTGTCTGTTTTTTTACATTTGCGTAAACGTACTTTGTACTCTTCGTTTTTACTCGACATTTTTTCAACCCTTTCTTTGAAAGCTTAAATTTAGCATAAAACCCTAATAATTAAAAATTTATTGTTTTATATCAATGTTTTACGCAGTTTTCCGTGTTTCTGAGAATTGCGGAGAATTCTCCGTAATTCTCTGGAGAAAAACTAAGAATAGAGTTTTCTTGTTATGCCAATTTTTCATGTGTTTTAATTTTAATAAGAGGCGGTTTTAAAGCGCTCTAAACCCCAGAAATTCAGGTTTTCCTGAAAACGTGCCTTTAGGCGCGGCGGGAGGTTTTTGCCTAAATTTCGGCAACACAAGAAAAGGAATGAAAGATGAAAAACAGAAAAACGACACCCAACAAAAAACCAATTTCATTAACTGGCGTTTTCAACGCTGTGGCTGCTCAAGATTCTTGAGCAGTTTTTTTGTTTCAACTTTTATTGGAGGAAAGAAGATGGATTATCAAAGAAGATCACCGACAGATCGTTTATATACAGTTCTTGCGCTCACTATGTTTATAGCATTTGTGTTGTCATCATGGCTGACAGGCTATGGGTTGATGAGCAAGTCCGTTGAATCTGGTGTCGCCAACACCACGGGCATGATCACCGCGCTGATGAGCGCCGTAGCTGCCGCAGCTCTTATGGGAACCGCAACGATGTCTTTATTCAGCCTTGCTTTACGGGCGCAGAGAAAGCAGTGCTGGCATGTTGCGTTCTTGGCGCTGGCGTTAATGCCATTTGTTTTGTCGATCAGCACATATTATGCGGTCATTGGTAATGCTGGCAGCGCAAGCCTAATCTACGATTTACGTGATAAAGCGCAAGATTGGAATGAATATTACGATCAAGCCATTGCCGATGCCTCAGCCGCGCAAAGCGCCCATGCCGCGCTTTTACCACTTAAATCGTCAATTTGCGGATTAGCAGAAAGTGAGCGCTCCGGCGGTATTCTTACAGGATCAAAAGGACGTGGAGCGGTATCGGCAGCCTACACATCTGGTTGTGATAGTGTAACAACTATTCTTGAGACGCTTGATGAAACCATTACCCGCACGCAAACACGCCGTAGCGATGCTGTAAAAATCATTACTGCTCTACAAAACATCCCGAAAGATGCCAGTAAAACAGCCTTTGAGCGTCAAGATGAGTTTAGAGAACAGACAACCGCATTACAGGGTATTCTGTCTAAATCCGGCGCAGAAAAAGTCTCTGATCGTTTATCAGCGCAGCTTGATATTTTGAAAGCCTCTATTGCCACACTTGGCACAGAAGATAGCGCCTTCGGGCAAAAACAGGCACAAGCCGTTCATAATTTGAAATCCTCCCTTGGGCTTGTATCAGATGCTGTCTCTGGATTGCTGAATGATGGTGATGCACACATCATAACGCCGCCTGATGAATTACTGGATAGCGGCGCAGCGGTATTTGTCTATTGGAAGCGGAATATACCCAATATTTTGCTCGCCATCATGATCGATTTAAGCAGCTTATATTTCCTCGGTCTGCTGATGGTATCCCGCGCTGCGGAGAGCCAGCCAAGCCCTGCATTTTCTTCTCAAACCTCAACACATGAAGGAGCATAATCATGAAAGCCTTACGTCACCTTTCCAATGTATTTTTATCCGTTCTGGCGAACACCGTTTTAACCTTTATCGCAATCGTCGTCATTCTATGCGGAATTGGTCTGAGCGCCTTATATCTGATCAAATATGTTGATACAGACACGGAAGAAATTCGTACTCTGCAATGTTTGATTGGTTTTGTGCATGAGGGTTGCCCTGAGTACAAAGCAGAAATGAGCGCTTTGCAGGAGCAGTTGCAGGGTTTACAGGCGCAAAAAACTGAAACCGAAGCAAGGCTTGCCGAATTAAAAGGCGCAACCCGCAAACTTGAAAACTTACGCCGCATTGAAGATGCAATAGACAGCGTTACGCTATTTCAAAAACATTATGCCCCTGTCAGTGGCTTTCAAGTAACCGTTGGTACGGTTTATTCACATCTTGTAGAGCCTGATCTTTCACCTGAATGGTTTTGTTACATAAGTCTTCCAGCAGGTGCATTCCAAGAAGATCGAAACCTTCATTTTCGTCATAAATCAGGCTTTCAGAATTTTGATGCCAAAACTTTAAGAAGCGCAGGCATCAGCGCAGAAACTATGCGCTTTGCCAAATCTGTTTGTAAGCCATATCTGATCGGTGGAGTGGAATAATGAAACCGCATCAAGAAAGCCATAACACGGACTTTCCGGTGATCAGTTTTTTGTGTGGTGTCGGTTCGTATGCCATCCTCACCATGACAGAGATCGGGCCAGTTTATACGGCTCCGGTGATCCATTTTCCCGCGGTAGTCTTCGCCATTATCGTGGCAAATATGGTGGCGACCCTGACAGCGTGGTTTTGTAAAAAACTTGACGGATGGCTTGAGCTTTGGGCGGTGAAAACACCGCGCGGTGATAAGGGCGATGCGCGATTTGCGAGGTCATTATGGCCATTTCGAAAAGACCTCATTCCCTATGGCCCTGCGATATATTTTGGAGCGTTTAAAAAACGCGCTCTGTTTTTCATGATCCAATCCTGTGCCTATGTCATAGGGCCGAGCGGTTCCGGTAAAACGTCTAAATTCGTGATGCCAGCCATATTATCGCTACTTGGCGTTTCTAAAATAATCTTTGATTTTAAGTCAGAGCTTGCCCCGACCTTGGGGCCGGCTCTGAAAGATAGCGGCGAAAATGTTTATTACCTCAATCTGGGAGATTTATATTCGGATATTTGCCCCTCTGATAGCTATAACCCCTTGCATCCCTTTGTTGATTTATACTGGACGCGCGGCGGTTTAAGAGACATTTCCTATATCGTGCATGAGCAGTGCTGTGAGCTGTTACCGGAGCCAAAATCAACGGGCAATGACAACAAACATTTCCGTGATGGCAGCCGCCGCATCATGAAATTCTCAATCCAGTTTTCTATCCTGCTTGATCAATATGATGCTGCCGTTGGTGATGTTTTACAGCTCATAGAAGATCGGGAAAGCCTGCTCATGAATGCAAAATGGGTCAAAGGCATATTAGAGCAGGACGAAACAGAAGAGCTTGCGTGTATGCCCATTGAAGATGCGCAGTGGACGCATAAGCATTCTGCCGAAGATGTTCAGGATTACATCGCGTATTTTCGTAACACGGCGACTGAGCTGATCCAGCTCCTAGAGGCCAGTGATACCAAAACCTTTGATAATTACATCTCTGATGCGATTGAAGCCTTATCCTGTTTCAATATTAGCACGCGCACTCACACGAAAACAAAATCCAGTACGTTCAGGTTTTTACAGCTTAAAGAGAGCAAAAAAGCATCGACAGTTTTTATCATGCTGGATGCGAATACAGTTGAGGCGACAAAGCCAGCTCTTGGGTTAATCCGTTGGGGCATGTTGCATGAGTTAAAACGCCACCCCAATAAAAACCGTCTTGTGTTTATATTCTTTGACGAGGCCGCAAGCATCCCATGGGGCGGTGATTTAGCCTCCTTCATGACATGGTGCCGCGCTTATGGGCTGCGCTGTCTCTTCATATTCCAAAACTACGCCGTTTTTGAACATGGGCACGGTAAGAAAGCTCTGGAAGTCTTGAAGTCCGAGTCTGAGATTAAGCTTTATCTTCCTCAGCAGAGACACCCTGAGACTTTGAAAGGCATTCAGGAAGCCTTAGGTAACACGTCTTATATTGGCAAAAACCATAATGGCAATACAAACAAATTTGGCGTTGATGGTTTTTCATACGCAGAACAAGGTAAGCCTGTCCTTGATTGTGAACGCATTAGAAGAAACCCAAAAGGGATTTTAATGGTGCGTGAACATAGACCCATTCAGGTTGATCTACCATCAATCTCAGAAATCCATACATACAGAAAAAAAGCCCGTCCAAACCCCGTCTACGGCAATAAACCATATCTCAAGCCGATTAAGCTGTGTATTGGCAGCCGCAAACCACCGCTGATCATTCGCGCCTTGCTTTGGCCGTTCCGTTTCTTC
>DCKO01000114.1 GCA_002320665.1 Micavibrio sp. UBA1672 | reverse complement strand
GACCTGTCCTTTATTCGTCAAGCCCTGAACGATAAAGAAAATGCTTCTATTGCCCGCACGATTATTAATCTGGGGCACTCACTGAACCTTAAGGTTATTGCCGAAGGTGTTGAAGGCAAAGGCCATGAGGACTTCCTGATAGAGCAAGGTTGTGATGAAGTGCAAGGCTTCCGCTACTCCAAGCCTGTGCCTGAAGATGAACTTCTGGCCTTTATCAAAAACTATAATGGCAAGCTGGATAGTTTTGGTTCATAAACAATTACGATTAATTTAAGATTGCTTTGATGGATGTTTTGGTGCAAAACATCGGCATGGTCGAATTTAATAAAAATCAGGTTTTTTCATATAAAGCAGACACTTTGAGCGGGCATATAAAGGTGCCGGGTGATAAGTCAATATCGCATCGCGCCCTCATGTTTGGTGCTTTGGCCGTTGGTGAAACTATCATTAGCAACTTACTGGAAGGTGAGGATGTTCTGCATACAGCTGAAGCCATGCGGCAAATGGGCGCAAAAATAACGCATGGCTCTGACGGGCTGTGGCGCGTATTCGGCGTTGGTGTCGGCGGCCTCAAAGAACCTGATGGTGTTTTGGAAATGGGCAATAGCGGCACCTCAACGCGACTGCTGATTGGTCTGGTTGGAGGACACCCCATTACAGCGACTTTTACAGGAGATGCCTCCCTTACCAAACGCCCCATGAACCGCGTTATAAAGCCTCTGGAAATGATGGGTGCCACATTTATGGCTCAAGATGGTGGTCGTCTGCCGTTAACTGTCAAAGGGGCAGACAATCCTTTGGCGATAGAATACACCCTTCCCGTAGCCTCGGCGCAAGTAAAGTCCGCAGTTTTGCTGGCAGGACTTAATGCGCGTGGGCAGACCACTGTTATTGAAAAACATGCTACGCGGGATCACACTGAAAACATGCTTCGGCATTTTGGCGTTGAAGTGATTACCGAAGATTTGAATGACGGCGCGAAAGCCATCCATTTAACCGGACATCAAAATCTGGAGCCTTGCGCTGTGGATGTACCTGCAGATCCTAGCTCTGCGGCTTTTCCTGTTGTAGCGACCTTGATCAATGAGGGTTCTGATCTGACGATAAGCCGCGTTGGAATCAATCCAACACGTATTGGATTATATACAACACTAAAAGACATGGGCGCGGATATAGAATTTGAAAACCAGAGAATAGAAGCAGGCGAGCCGATAGCCGATATACGCGTGAAAGGCACTAGCTCACTACGAGGCATTAATGTGCCGGAAGATCGCATTCCGTCTATGATTGATGAGTTTCCTATTTTATGCGTTGCTGCTTCTATGGCAAATGGCACAACAAAAATGACAGGGCTAGCAGAACTGCGGGTAAAAGAAAGCGATCGCTTACTAATGATGGCTAAAGGCCTTCATGCTTGCGGCGTTGATCTGGAGATGGGCGAGGATAGCCTTATCATTCACGGCAAAGGCAAGCCTTGTAAAGGTGGCGCATGTGTTGAAACTGCTCTTGATCACCGCATTGCCATGAGCTTCCTTATTCTGGGAAGCATCACAGACGAAGCTGTATCAGTTGATGATGCCTCCCCTATTGCCACAAGCTTCCCGAATTTTATAGAGCTTATGAATGAAGCCGGATTGAACATCACTTCCGAGCAATCGGATGACATCACCAATTTTGGCTGAGGCAAAATGACTAATCCAGATGAACATATGATCATTGCACTTGATGGCCCGGCGGCCAGTGGCAAAGGCACTCTGGCTAAAAATCTGGCAATGGCACTAAACTTCCGTCATATGGATACAGGCGCTCTATATCGCGCCAGCGCCTATGAAGTTTTGCAAAACCAAGGTGATCCTTCAAGAGAGGATGATGCTCTTGCAGGATGTAATACTCTGAAAAGCAAGATACTTGGAGCTGAAAATCTGAATGATGTTTTGGGTAACCCTGACTTACGAAAAGATGAGACCGGCACAGCGGCCTCAAAGCTTGCGGCCATTCCAGCGGCGCGTGAGGCCTTGAAATCCATACAAATTGACTTTGCCCATGAGCAAAAACAAGGCTATGGCGGGGTCATTCTGGATGGTCGTGATATCGGGACAGTCATCTGCCCGAATGCGCATTTAAAGCTATACATAGAGGCCGATACAGAGGTGCGAGCAAAAAGACGCCTAAAAGAGTTGCAATCCAAAGGATTAGACGTTACATATAGTGCCGTTTTTGCAGAAATGCGTGAACGCGATGCTCGTGATACTCAAAGAGACACTGCGCCGCTCCACGCCGCAAGCGATGCTATTATGATCAATACCTCGCATCTTTCCGAAGAAGAGGTCTTATCAAAAGCTTTAAGCTGCGTTCGGGAAATCCGGCATTCATAGCTTAAGACCAGTATCCAGCATTTTGTGAAAACTTTGCATGTTTTTTTCTGCCCCGAAAGGGAGAAAACAGTAAAAAAGCTATGCATATATAATTTCGAAAGGAACTAAATTATTATGGCACATGTAGCCGCAAATTTAAAAGACAAAGAAGACTCCAAAGAGTTTGCAGCCCTTTTGGCTGAAAGCCTTGGAGAGACTAATAAATTCGAAGGGAGCGTTGTTCAAGGTGTTGTTGTAGCACTGGATGATGATCAAGTCGTAATTGATGTCGGCCTTAAATCAGAAGGCCGCGTCGCTTTGAGAGAATTCTCAAAACCCGGAGAAGATCCGGAAATTAAAGCTGGCGATACTGTTGAGGTATTCGTTGAGCGTATGGAAGGCAGAGATGGTGAAACTGTTCTGTCACGCGAGAAAGCAAGACGCGAAGAAGTCTGGCTTGAGCTTGAAAAATCACACGAGAAAGAAGAGCGCGTCACTGGCGTAATCTTTGGACGCGTGAAAGGTGGATTTACTGTTGATCTTGGTGGAGCCGTTGCGTTCTTGCCCGGTTCACAGGTTGATATTCGTCCGATCAAGGATGTTGCTCCTCTGATGGACAAACCACAGCCATTCCACATTTTGAAAATGGACCGTAGCCGTGGAAACATTGTTGTTTCCCGTCGTTCCATTCTTGAAGAATCCCGTCAGGAAGCTCGTAGCGATCTGCTGAAGAATCTTGCGGAAGGTCAAATCCTTGAAGGCGTGGTCAAGAATATCACTGATTACGGTGCGTTCGTTGATCTTGGTGGATTGGATGGATTGCTTCACGTTACAGATATTTCATGGAAACGTATCAATCATCCTTCGGAAGTTCTTCAGATTGGTCAAACTGTTGAAGTACAGATCATTCGCTTTAATGAAGATACACAGCGTATTTCATTGGGTATGAAGCAGCTTGAGGACGATCCTTGGAAAGATGCCGAACTGAAATATGTTGCTGGCACTCGCTTCAAAGGTCGCATCAGCAATATCACTGATTATGGTGCTTTTGTTGAGCTTGAAGATGGTATCGAAGGCCTGGTCCACGTTTCAGAAATGTCATGGACTAAAAAGAACGTCCACCCGGGCAAAATCGTTTCTACATCTCAGGAAGTAGAAGTAGAAGTTCTGGACTTTGATTTGGAAAAACGCCGCATTTCTCTTGGTATGAAACAATGTCAGGATAATCCTTGGGAAGCCTTTGGCGGCTCTCATAAGGTTGGTGATGAAATCGAAGGTGAGGTGCGCAATATCACTGAATTCGGTCTGTTTGTTGGATTGAACGAAGAGATTGATGGTATGGTTCACCTGTCTGACATTTCATGGGAAGATCAAAGTGAAGATGCCCTGAAAGATTTCAAGAAGGGCGATACAGTCAAAGCCAAGATCATTGAAATGGATCCTGAGCGTGAACGCGTAGCCTTGAGCATCAAGCAACTGACCGAAGATCCTTATAAAGGTGAATTGGACGGCGTTGCGAAAGGTGCTGTGGTCACATGTACAGTTACAGAAATCACCGATTCTTCTGTTGAAGTTTCAATCGGTGAGAATGTCACAGGTACGATCAAAAAGGTTGAACTGTCACGTGAACGCTCCGAACAGCGCCCTGACCGCTTTGCTGTAGGCGAAAAAGTCGATGCTAAAATCCTGAGCGTGAACAAGAAAGCACGCAAGGCAACACTATCGATCAAAGCCTATGAAATTGATGAGGACAAACAAGCGATGAAAGATTTCGGTTCTACCGAAAGCGGTGCATCACTTGGCGATATCCTTGGCGCAGCTTTGGAAGAAAAAGACAAGAAGTAAGTCTTTCATAAAAATTTATCAGAAAGCCTGCCCTCTTATTTGCGGCAGGCTTTTTTTATACATAAATGAAAAAATTCGTTTTCTATCAATGGGTTTTGCTTGACTACCCCCCTGATTATAGGGCAATCTGAATTCATCTCGTGAACTTAAAAAGTGTATATTTATACGAAAGGCTTTTTCGTTATGACGAAATCGGAATTGATACAACGCTTGGCTGACCTTAACCCGCATCTGTATTTGCGCGATGTTGAGAAAATCGTAGAGACGGTTTTTGACGAAATTTCTGACGCTCTTGTCCGCGGAGACAGAGTTGAATTACGAGGCTTTGGCGCTTTTTCTGTAAAGCACCGTGAAGCCCGTACAGGTCGCAACCCACGCACTGGCGAATCTGTCGAAGTCGAAGCAAAGCGCTTGCCGTTTTTCAAAACAGGTAAAGCCTTACGTGAAAAACTCAACGACGAATAAGAATTATGGCTTTTATACGTTGGATCATCGGCTTTATTATCACTGTCGCCATCGCGACATTTGCCGCGATGAATCTTCAACATGTTGATGTCGTCTTTAACCCGCTTGATGAAGAACAAACAATATCGCTTCCGCTTTATGTGATTATGATGGGCAGCCTTGTTCTTGGCTTTGTCTTTGGCGGTTTGACGGTCTGGTTTAATGAAGGCAAAAACCGCCGCGAAAAGCGCAAGGCCAAGAAAGAAGTCAAGTCGCTGGAAAAAACAGTTCATGAGCTTAAAGAAAACCGTTTTGTTGTCCCGCCGACAACCGATATCAAGGAAACCAAAGGCTCTGTTCTTATTTCCGGACATTAATATAAAGAGAAGATGATGGCTTCTGACCCTTTGATTTTTTGCGCGATCGATACTGCCGATCTGGAGCATGCTTGTGATCTAGCCAAAAAAATAGCGCCTGTGACTGGCGGCATTAAGCTTGGCCTTGAATTTTTCAATAAATTTGGCCCTGCCGGGATCGAAACAGTTTTAAAAACCGCCCCAGAGGCGAAGCTTTTTATTGACCTAAAATACCATGATATTCCCAATACAGTTGCAGGCGCGGTGCGCTCTATGTGTTCGAATTTTGAACCAGCTTATCTTAACGTTCATGCCTCTGGCGGGCGTGAGATGATGATGGCCGCCAAGGAGGCTTGCGGTAAGAATACAAAGCTTTTGGCGGTTACAATCCTAACCAGCCTAGATGCCAGAGCCATGGAAGAAGTGTGTTTTGGCTCTGTTTTATCTGAAAGCGTCAAGAAATTGGCTCTCCTGACGCAAAAGTCTAGACTTGACGGTGTGGTTTGCTCCGCTCATGAAATCGAAACGCTGCGTATTTCCTGTGGTGATGATTTTGCCCTCATGGTTCCAGGGATCAGGCCTGCTGGCGCAGCAAGTGGTGACCAAAAACGTGTTATGAGCCCGCAGGATGCTGTTAATGCTGGCGCCAGTCACCTTGTGATTGGTCGCCCGATTACGCAGGCTGATGATCCAGCGCGGGCAGCACGGGAGATTTTAGAGAACATCAGGTGAAATAATGGAAGAATATAAACCTTATTTTTATATTGAAGAAACCTCAGATAACGTTAGATCGTTTGTTAAGAATAATCAGGAAAACCTATGGGACATATTTTTTCCACTAATACCTTTTATATTTGGCCTTCACTTTATTGATGCCATAATTACTGGTCTATATTTTTCTAAAAGCATTTATGGTTTTTCCGGTGGTGAATTAATAGCAAATTACTTTGTAATAGTTCTAATTATTTCTTGGCATAGACTGATTATTTTAGGTCCAGATGAATTTGTACCTATGAACCCATTCAAGCCGAAAAAGCATGAACTTACCTTTGTGGGTGTAGCCCTTTTAATAGGAGCATGCTTTTTGATTATTTCATTCTTGATAATTTTTGTTGCTGCGCATTTTGGGAAAGGTGCTTTTTTTCTTGGCATAATAGCAGCAATATCATTGTTTTTTTATCTTACTCTTAGAATCAGCTTCTATTTTCCTGCAAAAGCAATCAATAAAAGTATTACTATGGAAAAAGCATTCTATTCGTCTAAAGGGTATGCCAAAAAAATTGCTCTTTCATCTATTCTAGCATCAATGAGACTTCTTTTACTTTCTTTAGTTGCCTTAGTTGTTTTTCATATAATTATAGATTTAGTAATGCCAACCTCATATAGAACTGGGGCTGTTCAAAAAGAGATTTCTGATTTTGTTAAGACTTTGCCTATGCTGCTTTATTTCCAACCTCTATTTACTGTAATTGGCGTAACTTCAATATCAAACTATTATCTATGGGCTCAACAAAATAAAAAAGATAATGACCAAAATTAAAATATGCGGCATTAAAACACCTGATATTTTGAAGACTTGCGCTGGAAGTGGTGCGGATTTTGTCGGCTTTGTTTTTTATCCGCCCTCTCCCCGCTATATAGACGTTGATACGGCCAAGGAACTGGCCTTGCAGTTGCCCACGGGCTTACGCGGTGTTGGCTTATTTGTTGATCCCGGCGATGAAGAACTGGAGCATGTTTTGGGGCATGTGCCGATTGATATGATCCAGCTTCATGGCAAAGAAACCCCGCAGCGCGTTGCTGAGATCAAAGCCAAATATCATATGCCGACCATCAAAGCCTTTCCGGTACGCGAAGAGGCCGATATCGAAAAAGTACATCAATACGAGCCTTATGTTGATTGGTTGCTCTTTGATGCCAAACCGCCAAATTCTGATTTACCCGGCGGCACGGGGCAGAGCTTTGACTGGAATTTACTGAAAGGCAAAAGCTTTGATACGCCGTGGATGCTCTCTGGCGGGCTAACCCCCGAGAATGTCGTGGAAGCCTTATCTGTCCTCTCGCCAAGTGCCGTGGATGTCTCATCCGGCGTGGAAAGCACGCGCGGGGTTAAGGATGTGGAAAAAGTCAAATATTTTATCAAGACTGTCAAAAATCATACAGATACGACAAAATAGCGTAAAGCCTCTTTCCCGTGAAGCCAAAACCCGCTATAACGCCTTGCATGAGCAACGATATAATACCAAATACATATAGCCAACAGCCAGATGAGCGCGGTCATTTCGGCCCTTATGGCGGGCGTTATGTGGCAGAGACCTTGATGCCTCTGATCCTGTCTGTTGAGCAGGCATGGAATGAAGCCAAAAACGACCTGAAATTCTGGGCGGAGTTTCATGAACTAGCGAAGCATTATATAGGGCGCCCTTCTCCGCTTTACTTCGCCAAGAAAACAACTGAACATTTTGGCGGGGCCAAAATCTATTTCAAGCGCGATGAGCTAAATCATACGGGCGCACATAAGATCAATCACTGTATCGGGCAGGTTTTGCTAGCTAAACGTATGGGCAAGACCCGCATTATTGCCGAAACCGGCGCAGGCCAGCACGGCGTGGCGACGGCAACGGTTTGCGCACTATTTGATATTCCCTGCACGGTGTTTATGGGCGCAAAAGACGTTGAGCGTCAAGCGCCGAATGTCTTCCGCATGAAACTCTTGGGCGCAGACGTCGTGCCTGTATCTTCTGGCTCGGCCTCGCTTAAGGATGCCATGAACGAGGCGATGCGCGATTGGGTCACTAATGTGCATAATACCTATTACCTGATTGGTACAGTGGCTGGCCCGCATCCCTTCCCTGCTATGGTGCGCGAATTCCAATCTGTTATCGGCAAGGAACTCCGCGAGCAGATGGAGGAGCGCGAAGGGCGTTTGCCGGATACCTTGATCGCAGCAATTGGCGGCGGATCGAATGCTATGGGATTATTCCATCCTTTTTTGGATGAGCCGGATGTCAATATGATCGGTGTGGAAGCTGGCGGGATGGGCGTTGATACAGATAAACACGCCGCCAGCCTGACAGGTGGAACACCCGGCATACTTCACGGTATGCAGAGTTATTTCCTGCAAGATGAAGACGGACAGATTCAAGAAGCGCATTCTATTTCTGCAGGGCTGGATTATCCCGGCATAGGCCCCGAGCATGCGTGGTTGTTTGATCAAAAGCGCGTGAATTATGTGAGCGTTACGGACCAAGAAGCCTTGGACGCCTTCCAGCTTTGCTCTAAGCTGGAGGGGATTATTCCGGCTCTTGAGCCCTCTCATGCCTTTGCCCATGTTGCAAAGATTGCAGGCGACCTGCCAAAAGATCATATTATTGTCATGAATTTATGCGGGCGCGGGGATAAGGATATCTTCACAGTTGCCAAAAAGCTCGGGGTGGAGATATGAGTGAGTTATTTCTTAATCGCTACAAGCTTATTTCTCTTGCAGATTATCCGCAATATATTGATACATGCGCTGCATGGCATTTTACAGCATGGGGTGTTAAGTCTGATCAAAGGACTTTAAAAAAAGACATTAAGAAATTTCAAGTAAGCACAGAAAAGAACAAAGTTCCTTTTACTGTTATTTTTATGGATACAGTGAAAAATGTTCCCGTTGCAATGGGATCAGTTTGGGATAAAGACAGTGATTATTGGTCAACAATTTCACCTTGGATCACAGGTATTTTCGTGCATGAAGATTATCGTAACCAAGGGCTTGCTCATGAAATCATGAAAGTTCTGGAAAAAGAATTAATACGAATGAATATTCAAAATATATATCTAACAGCAAGCGCTGCTATCAATTTTTACAAAAAACTGAATTATACAGAAGTTGAAACGCGTGATGCTCCTGAAACACCTACTGGTAAGCAGACCTTATTCAAAAAAGAACTATTATGAGCGCACAGGCAAAAGCAGAAGACTACGAAGTAAAAGCCGGCCTTGAAACCTTAAGCGGGTTTCAGGTTGTTGGCCTATCCAAAATCATTTCCGGTCATGAGCAGGCTTCCGAAGAGATCAACCAACTCTGGCAGGATTTTTTCCAGATGCAAATTGCCCATCATATCCCAGAGCGTCTGGATGATGTGATTTACGCGGTTTATTCCGATTATGAAGGTGATCATACAAAACCATACCGCTTGACGCTGGGCTATCGTATGAAAACTGATTTTGAGCCATCAGGCGACCTTGGAACGTTGCACCACGTTCATGTTGAGGATGGTGATTATGCGCTGATGAGCGCAGCCGGAGAGCAGCCTAAAGCCCTGATGGAGACATGGACGGCTATTTGGCAAAGTGATCTGGATCGTAGTTTTAAAACAGATTTCGAGGTTTACGGGCAGAGATTCTTTGAGGAAGGCGTCCATGAAGTGCTCGTGGCTGTGGGGGTTAAACTATGAAATATTTTTCTAAGCTATGAAAAGAATATTGGTTATAGGGTGCTGCGGCGCTGGAAAATCTACCTTTAGCAAAAATCTTACAGAAGCGACAGGTCTTCCACTATACCATTTGGATAGAATTTTTTGGTCTCCGAATTGGGTTGAACAAGAGAGAAGTATTTTTCTTCAAAAAATGGATGCATGGTTGGCGCAAGAACGCTGGATTATTGATGGAAATTACACGCGAACATTAGATAGACGCATTTCAAAAGCAGATACTATTTTCTTTTTTGATTTTCCTGTCTGGTTATCTATTTACAGGACATTGAAACGAGTCTTTATGTATCGCGGTAAAACAAGGCCAGATATGGCTGATGGCTGCCAAGAGCGTTTTGATCTGGGTTTTATGATGTATATTAGTCGTTTTCGCTCGGAAACACGTCCACGTATCGTAAAATCCCTGAAAAAGAAACTTACTGATTGTGAAGTGGTTGTCTTTAATAAGCCATCTGAGGTAAAAGCATGGTTGGAGAAATATAATGAACAGAATTGAACAGAAATTCTTAAAGCTTTCAGATAAAGGGCGCACTGCCCTTGTTACGTTTATTATGGCGGGTGACCCTAGCCTTAAGACGAGCGCCGAGGTCCTTAAAGCTTTACCCGAAAATGGTGCGGATATTATTGAAATCGGCATGCCCTTTACTGATCCGGCGGCAGATGGTGTTACAATTCAAAAGGCTGGACTTCGCGCACTTGAGGCAGGCGCAACACTGCGTCATACACTTGATATGGTTAAAAATTTTCGGGAAGATGATTCCGAGACCCCTATTATTCTGATGGGCTATGCTAATCCGCTTTTTGCTTATGGGATGGCGGACTTTGCAAAGACCGCCAGTGAATATGGTGTTGACGGGCTAATCATCGTTGATTTGCCCCCCGAAGAAGATTGTATTTTAAGAGAACATACTCAACAATATGGACTGGATATCATACGATTGATTACACCTACAACTGATGAGGAACGCTTGCCCAAAGTTTTGGATGGTGCTGGCGGGTTTTTATATTATGTTTCTATCACAGGCGTTACTGGTGCGGCAAAACCTGATCCTGAGGCCTTAAAACCGCATATTCAAGCGATAAAATCCAAGAGCAAGCTGCCTGTTGTTATTGGTTTTGGGATCAAAACCCCTGAGGATGCTAAAAATATGGCTGGCCTAGCCGATGGGATTGTTGTTGGCTCCTCAATTGTAGAAAAAATAGCGCTTTTACAAGGAGATAAAAAAGATATATCCGATGTTTCAGATTTTGTAAAATCGCTGTCTACAGCTTTGAAATAACCTCTTTGACTTGACTTTTACCCCATTTTTTGCGACATATGCCCACTTGCAAAAAATAATAATATTATCGGGATTATCACATGAACTGGTTATCTAATTTACTGCCACCAAAAATTCGCTCTTTCGTAAGCGAACAAAAAGAGGTTCCCGATAATCTCTGGCAAAAATGCCCGTCTTGTGAGGCTATGCTCTTTCACAGAGATTTGGCCGAAAACATCAATGTTTGTTATCACTGCAATCATCATTTGCGCCTAAGTGTGGTAGACCGCCTTAAGCTTTTATATGATGATGGAAAATATGAAAAAATAGACTTACCTTCTGTAGTGGCGGATCCCTTAAAATTCAAGGATCGTAAACGTTATACAGACCGCATTAAAGAAGCCCAAAGCAAAACAGGCCTGAAAGAAGCCATTACAGTTGCGTACGGTGAAATATGCGGAATTCCTGCCGTTATTGCGGCTTTTAATTTCCGCTATATGGGCGGGTCTATGGGCACAGCTGTGGGGGAAGCCCTTGTGAAAGCTTCACAAGTTGCGATAGAGAAAAAAGCAGCCTTTATTGCTGTTCCAGCATCTGGAGGAGCACGCATGCAAGAAGGTATGCTTTCGCTGATGCAAATGCCGCGCAGCATTATCGCCGTGGAAATGGTTAAGGAGCAAAAACTCCCTTACGTTGTGATTCTAACCGACCCGACTACAGGCGGAGTTAGTGCATCCTTTGCGATGCTCGGTGATATTCATATTGCAGAACCTGGTGCACAAATTGGTTTTGCCGGACGCCGCGTTATTGAAGAAACTGTACGTGAAACTCTGCCTGATGATTTCCAAACGGCGGAATATTTGCTGGAACACGGCATGGTGGATATGGTTGTCGAGCGCAAAGATATGAAAGCCAAGCTTGGCACAGCTTTAAGTATTTTGATGAAAAAGCCGATTGATAAAGATCGTTGTAAAAAAACCGATGAGTCTGGTGACAAAGATTCATCAAAGGGCAATTCCGTACAAAAAAATCTGCAAGTCACCAAAGCCCAAGAGCAGGTGAAGGCTGCAAAGAAAGCAATTCAAAACCTGCAGCAAAATTCAGAAGACATAACAGGCACAGCCGAACAGCGCGTTGCAGCAGAATAAGTTTTGCGAGATCATAGATGCATATCAGTGATCTAAATCATGATAATTCTTCGTTAAAAGAAAAACTCGAATTTCTTTATAGTCTGCGAACAGGATCTAAAATTAATTGGGCTCAGGCAGGATATTTAAGGCTTTTAGAAGCTTTTGGTACCCCTCATAGAAACCTTCCCCCTATGATTCATGTTGCTGGCACAAATGGAAAGGGATCAACGATTGCTATGCTTCGTGCCACATACGAGGCTGCGGGATATAGGGTTCATGTTTATACCTCACCCCATCTTATGAAGGTTAATGAACGCATTGTCCTTGCCGGAGAGATGATTTCAGATGAAAAGCTGGAGTTTCTGATTGACCAAGCTCTGGAGTTTATGGGCGATGAAAAACTCTCATTCTTTGAAATCCTCACCGCTATCGCCTTCAAAGCTTTCTCGGAAATATCTGCCGACCTGCTATTGCTTGAAGTCGGAATGGGCGGGCGGCTTGATTGTACGAATGTGATTGAAAACCCGCTTTGTAGCATCATCAGCCGCATATCTATGGATCATACGGAATTTCTGGGGGATACGATCGAGAAAATTACTGCTGAGAAGGCCGGAATTATAAGGGATAATGCGCCCTTTGTGGTAGGACAGCAGATCAATGATAGTGTTACAGAAATCCTACAGTCTAAAGGCTCACAAGGTCTTGTTTTCGATCAAGACTGGTCTGTTTCCGCTAATGAGAGCGACTTGGTTTTTACATTTAAAGGAGGGACACATCATTATCCCATGCCCTCTTTAAATGGCAATCATCAGATTTATAATGCCGGAGCAGCTCTTGCCGCCATATATTCTGCACAGGGCGTGTTGCCAGTATCCGAGGCCGCCATAGCCAAGGGTCTGCAAAACACTCATTGGCGTGGACGCTTAGAGCATGTCAGCACTATCAATAACCATGAAATCTGGCTTGATTGCGGTCATAATGATAGTGCGGGTGAAGCTCTGGCGCATGTTATTAAACAATGGAAAGACCAGCATAACATTCCAGTCCATTTAATTATTGGCATGCTTAACACAAAGAATGACCAAGGGTTTCTCGTTCCGCTTTTACCTTATATTGATAGCCTTAGCCTCGTCCCCATTTTTGGTGAGCCTAATTCAAAAACGCCAGAGAGCTTTATTGATTCTATGAATGGGGCTTTTCCGGCTGAAAAAATTCAGACTTTTAGTGGCGTTGCAGAGGCTACCAAGTCACTTTCTGAAAATAAAATCGAAAAATCAAAAATATTAATCGCCGGTTCAGTTTATCTGGCAGGCGAAGTCCTACAGCATTTTTCTAAGGCTTAGAGCAAACAATCAGCTTTTTACTCCCATCCATCAGAGTAGATGCATAAATTCTATGACTTCCGCCGTCTTTTAATTTTAGTTTTTTGCGCAGCATATCGACATGCATAGGGAAATTTCTGACTGCGAGATCGGCCTTTTGGATACCAGCTTTTACCAAGTCTTTTGCCTGTGCAGGCAGTATCATCTGCACTTCGTATATTTTACCAGGAAAATATGTATTATTATGATCTGCCGTGTAAAGATGGGTTTGGGGATGAAGCTTTTTTAAATCAAATTTTTGCGCCAATGTATTAAAGCCACCGGATTTCATGAATCCACTACCAGCTTCATAGATATATTTCATCGGCATAGCTATCTCTGCTGCTACTTTGACTTCTTCTTTAGTGGTATGGGTAAATGATTTTGTATGCTCTCCCTGATCATTAATTTCTACAGCGGTAATTGGAATATCATCTGCTGCAAGATTGTAGCTAAAATCCAGAAGATAGAGAACTTCTTTACACTCCCCTTGATATTGCACAATATGAACTGCGGCAACACAAACAAGGTCGTCAATGGCTTTGTAAATATCCAGAAAAGGTGAGGTTTTTAGCAGTAATTTCTTTGTTTTTTGCTTGAGCACAGGCAGTACTTCAAGAACATTGGGCGCAGTATTCTCAAGTTCATACAGGCCTTTTTTTCCTTCTCTCCGTCTTTGCGGATCAAGATAAATAAAATCCACCTCTGGCATATCATTAATGTAGCCTTCTGCATCTGCGCAAATCACATCAATTTTTGAATTATGGGGTAAAACATCAAAGTTATGCTGCAAAATTTTTGCAGTATTTTGATCACATTCAATTAAATATGACACATCACTTTTTTGCGCAAAAAAATAGGAATCCACGCCATGCCCGCTGGTTAGATCACAAAAGCTTCCACCTTCGAATAATGAAGCCTTATATCTTGCGCAAGCTTCTGATGATGCTTGTTCCAGTAAGCTTTGCGAGATAAAAATACAATCTTCTTGCGCAAAAAATTCAGGAAGTTTGCTCTTGGCTTTCTGCCGTAGTTTAATTTGTTGCAGTATCAAGGCGAAAGGCCAATCCTTATTCGGAGGTCCTGCCAAAGCCAACTTGGTCAAGTCCGAACTCTCATGCTCTTGCATATAGGCTTTTATTTCAGGAGCAAGAAGAGCTTTCCACGCCTCAGACATAGCTTTATGCTGCGTTCAAAGTCTCGCGGAAGCGAATAGGCTGCCCAAGCTTATCAAGAAGCTCATCATCGCGCATTGCAGCTTTCCCACCGATCATTGTTATGACAGGCCAACCCTTAACGGTTACGCCATCAAATGGTGTCCATCCTGCATGGGATTTTTGCTGTGCGTTTGTGATTTCATGGCTCATATTCATATCAACAATTGTAAAATCCGCATCATAGCCGCGTGCGATGCGCCCTTTTCGTGCTATCTGGTGAATACGCTCTGGCCCATAACACATAAGATCAACAAAACGCTCTAGCGTTAGCTTACCATTATTCACGTGGTTCAGCATGATCGGCACTAGAGTCTGAACACCGGGCGTTCCGCTTGGACTTTGCGGATAGGTCTTGGCCTTTTCCTCCAATGTATGCGGTGCATGGTCAGAGGCCAGAATATCAACCAGCCCATTGTTAATAGCACGCCATAGCGCATCTTGATGCTCTTTTTCGCGAATAGCCGGATTTTGCTGCGCGTGAGTTCCTAGTCGTTCATAACAATCAGGTGCATGCAAAGTTAAGTGGTTCCCCAGAACCTCGACACTAGCCACATCTTTATGCTGCGCAAGAAATTCCATTTCATCAGCGCTTGTAATGTGCAGAACATGTACACGCCGCCCTGTTTTACGTGCCAATCTAACTAGGCGCTTAGTTGATGATAGGCATGATTCGACTGACCTCCAGACCGGATGCATAGCTGGATCTGTGCTATCGCCCAGAATGGTTTTTTTATTCTCGATCATCATCATTTCATCTTCGGAATGCACAGCCACCACGCGGCGTCCATTGGATAGCACGCTTTCAACTTCGTCATCTGTTGCCACCAGCAAATTACCGGTTGATGATCCCATGAAAATTTTAACGCCGCACACTCCTGCTAAATTCTCCCATTCCGGCAGATGAGGCGCGTTCTCAGCCGTGCCACCGAAATAAAACGCATAGTTTGTCCATGGATTTTTTGCTGCGATATCAAGCTTTTGTTGCAAGGTTTCCGGCGTTGTTGTGAGCGGGTTAGTATTAGGCATTTCGAAAATACCAGTAACACCACCTGCCGCAGCGGCCATCATACCAGTTTCCAGAGTTTCCTTATGCTCCCCACCTGGCTCACGAAAATGAACTTGTGTATCTATAATTCCCGGTAAAACATGCAGATTTTTACAATCGAGCGTTTCTTTAGCGCTTACCTCATCAAAAGATCCGATATCTTTGACCCTACCATCACTGACAAGTATATCGGCCTGCATCGTGCCCTGCGGTAAGACAACTGTGCCGTTTTTCAATAATAAATCTGCGCGATTACCCATGAGCGTTTCTCCTTATATTCTAGAGACCGCACCTTAGCACAAAGAATTCAATTAGCGAATAGAATCCAGAAAACGTTTTTGCACGTGCATATCTTCTTTGAAGATGCCCGAGAACATAGCAGTATCTGTGGCAGAACCACCTTTATTCACACCGCGGATAGACATGCATTGGTGGTTGGCTGTGATATATGCTGCCACCCCTTTTGGCTTGAGCGTGCCTTCTATTGTCTCGACAATATTGCGTGTCATATTTTCCTGAGAGACCAGACGCTTGGCAAAAATATCGACAACACGGGCAAGCTTACTGATTCCAACCACGCTTTTATCCGGCCAGTAGGCAACATGTGCTTTACCAAGGATCGGCACCATGTGATGCTCGCAATGCGAAACAAAATCAATATCCTTGACGATGACCATATCATCAAAACCTTCGATATCTTCAAAGGTTTTCAAAAGTTCAGACGCGGCATCTTTTGTGTAGCCAGAGAAAAATTCTTCATATGCAGATACAACGCGTGATGGTGTATCGAGTAATCCTTCACGCTGAGGATCTTCCCCAACCCAGCGTAGAAGTGTTCTGACTGCCTCTTTTGCCTCTTCACGAGAAGGACGCTTATTTGTAAAATCAGCTGCTTTTATGTTCATATCCGTTGCCATCGGCTTTAATCCTAAAAAATTAAAGTTGGTCTTAGCCTGTCTTAAACAAATTTTCCAGTAAAAAATGAGTTTTATCGTGCAATCAGGACTTTATAGAAGATATTTATCGAATCTGCAGTTGAATAAAAGCATCCTGCATTCTCTCCGGCGAGTTTACTACTGCCTACGACATCGCCTATTGTATCGGCATAAGAGTATATACCTGTGAATTTGGTATAAGAGGCATCCGGATGAGTGGGTATGACAGTTGGAGAGGCAATGCTGAGTTTTTCATTAATAGCCTCGCATAGAGTAGAATCCACATCCAGAACCAAAGCTAATAATTCTGCGCATGATGAGGATGTGCATGTTGTACCGACGTCTTGCACGGCCATTTCTCCGGTGATTTGCCATTTGCTTGAAGCTGAGGCTGCACTTTGTGTGGAAACGCTTTGCCAGCTAATTCCGCCGCCTAATACATTGAATATTTCACATTCATCATCCGCGCAAGAGCCATTTGTGTAGCCGGTTTCAATTGTATTTTCGAAACTGATTTCATTATCCTCATAGCCTCGCAAGCGGGTTTGCGATACTGCATTATAGATTGTATTGGCATGCTCAATCATTTCAGAGGCTAGAAGTCTGGATTGTTGTTCGGTGAGCTGTGTAACCGTGCCGCGACTACTTTGTGAAACGACGTATGATAATGAGGCCAGCAAGGCCACACCTATCAGGATATAAAACAAAACATTTCCAGATTGAGTATGTGTCATGAAATTCAGTTTGGTTTTGAAAAAATATAGAGATTGAAAAGACAAATATTTTGGACTAGTTTTTCATTAGTATAACAAAGAAAAGATACCTCAAATGGATACATTAGAAAAGGCCGAGATTATTTACGTTGATAAAGATGCTGACGGTGTATGGTGTGATGGCGGCAATCCTGCGCTTGGTCATCCTAAAGTCTGGTATAGTTTTGAGGATCACCAAAAGACCAAATGTGGCTATTGCGGCAGGATTTTCCTGAAAAATACAGATTAGCAAGATTTCTTGATTCTTCTTACTATTGTAGGATATATTGTAAGTATGTTGCCGATTACGGGGCATGAATACTCGCTTATATGATAAGGAGATTATGAAAATGACAACGCGTTTATCGCTATTTGACAGTCCGCTTTTTCTGGGCTTTGACCAATTTGAACAAACTATTGACCGTATGCGCAAATCCGGCTCGGACGGATATCCTCCGTATAACATCGAACAAGTCAGCGATACAGAATTACAGATTACATTAGCTGTGGCGGGTTTTACCGAGGAAGATTTAGATATAGAAATCGAACATAATCAACTGGTGATCAAAGGCAAGCAGCAAGCTGATGATGGGGAGCGTATTTTCCTACATCGCGGCATAGCCTCTCGTCAATTCCAAAGAAGCTTTGTTTTGGCTGATGGTATTGAGGTTAAAGGTGCTCATTTGGATAATGGCCTGCTACATGTTGATCTCGAGCGCGTATTACCAGAATCCTCGGCTAAAAAAATTGAAATCAAATCACCAAAAAAAGATAAAAAGCTTAAAGCCATTGATGTAGAGAGTGAAAAAGAGGAATAAAATTTCTTTTTGCAAAAGAAGTTTTGACAATTCACATAAAAATAGAGTTACATAGAAATATAATTATAAGAGGTTTAGAACATGTCAGAAAAATTTGAAGGTCTTAGCAAACAAGTTAAAAGCAATCTTGCCAATCTTTCTACGCAGGATTTCAGAACGTTCGGTATAGAACACATTGCTTATATACGATCGTCAAATATTCGTGGCCGAGCTCTTTATAACCTCTTTTCAGCAGATGGTCAGAAATTACATACAGCCGATACAATGCAAGATGCTGTTAACATTGCCAGACAACGTGATCTGGAACCTGTTACCGTACACTAAATTAAACATATAAAACTATATTGCTGTTTTAAGCCGCTTCTGATTGTCGGCATTGTTGATGCAGAAATAATGCCTTTATGCCATCCTCATCTTCTGCACCGCGCAGAGCCTCACACATATTGCCCTCCGCGAGAAGTCTTGTCATAGGAGCCAGTTTCTGCAGGTGGAACGGGCCGTGAGAGACTGGAGAGAGAATAACAGCGATGATATCGATGGCCTGCCCTTTCATGGCTTCAAATTTTACTGGCGTTTCAAGGGTTGCCAATGCAGAAACGGAATCCTTCACAAATTTTGATTTCAAGTCTAAAATTGCAAGACCTGTAGCCGGGCTAAAGACACGCTCGCTTAAACCTTGCTCACAAATATCGATGACCGTTTTGGCTTCGGTTTGAGAAAAGGAAGCAATGCTCTCGGACAAAACCCGAAACACACGCGATTGAGATTGCGCATGAATTCTAGGCAATAAAATATCGAATTTTATATTTTGCACCGTACCTGTCTCCTTGTTCTGTTCTAATTTTGAGTGGGTTGTAACATATTTTAAAAAACAAAATCCAGAAAAAAAGATATTGCTCTGCAAACATTCTTTTTATAACTATTTCAATAAGATAAATGTCATTACTTATGTATAAAAAATGTATTTCTTTGCAAAAACAATGCATTAGAATCAAAAAAAATGCCCACAACAAAGCGGGCATTTTAATATATAAAATATAATTTATAGTTGCTTATTGATCATCAGGTTCAATCCAGCCAACGTTACCATCGCTTCGGACATACACCATATTGATTTTGTTGTTGCTTGCATTTCTGAACATCAATGCATTTTTATCAGCAAGTTCCATACGCATAACAGCCTCGGATACACTCATCTTTTCGATATGCGTTTCGATCTCGGCGATTATAATTGGATCTTCTGCGCTCTCGTCTAAATCATCATTATCCTGCTCCGCAGCTTCATCATACGCGGCTTGCTGGATTGTGGAATAACGTGCAATTGTCTTTTCGCTTTCCTCTACCTTATCCATTTTGCGGTGATGATCACGCAATCTTCTTTTGTAGCGACGCAAGCGTTTGGCTGCTTTCTCGGAAGCGGCATCAAAGGCCACATATGGGTCATGCTCTGTTGCTTCGGTGACCACCATGATATTCTTGCCAACGCGCATGGAAATGTTCACCTTGAACATAGCACTGCCATGTCCTTCACGAGAGAATGTTACAGTCGCATCTGTCGCATGATTGAAATATTTATGATCAATATCATGGATTTTACCTTCTACATGCTCACGCAATGCATCACCAACATCTATTTGTTTTCCTTGTACAGTCATTTCCATTGTACTGGTCCTTTTAGTTTGTGTTGAAAAACCTTATTTAAAAGCAGTCTTAGGCGCTCTAATCCTTAATTCGTGTTTTTTTCTGCTTACGCCTAGCCACCGACGATCCAATATGCATGGCTTCGCGGTATTTTGCCACTGTACGGCGCGCTAAATCTATGCCTTCTTCTTTTAGTATAGCTACTATTTTATCATCAGACAAAATCTTTTTAGGGTCTTCTGAATCGATCAGAGACTTGATTTTTGCCTTTATAGCCTCCGCTGAGTGGGCGATACCGCCTTCCGAGACCAGTGCCGTCGTAAAGAAAAACTTCAGCTCAAAAAGGCCGCGCGGCGTGCCTATATATTTATTATTTGTTACGCGGCTCACGGTGCTTTCATGCATCTCTATTTCATCAGCAACTTCTTTCAAGGTAAGCGGCTGTAAAAACTCGATACCATAATTAAAAAAGGCATCTTGATGTTCGACAATAGCGCTCGCTACTTTTAGAATTGTTTGCGCTCTTTGGTCTAATGCCCGCACCAGCCAATTCGCCGAAGCGAGCTGTTCACTGACATAGGATTTATCTTCCTTTGTTTTTGCACGCGCCGAAATCTCGGCTACGTATTCATTTTGAACCAAAATACGTGGCAAAGTCTCATGGTTAAGCTCCACGCGCCAGCCGCCTCCGATATTCTTGGGTAAGCGTTTCATAAGTACATCAGGGATAGCGGTTTGAATAACCAGATGATCAAATTCTCCGGCGGGTTTAGGGTTAAGAGTTTTGATCTCCTCAACCATGTCCATCAAATAGGTTTCATTAACCCCGCATTTATCCGCCAGCCCCTTAAAATCATGATCGGCCAGCATATCCATATATTGCAGGAAGGCCTTCATAGGGGCATCAAGCTTGCCTTGTTCCTCTAGCTGGAGCGTAAAGCATTCTTGTAAATCTTTGGCAAAGACACCTGTTGGATCAAATTGCTTCATTTGGGTTAGTAAATTTTCGATACGCTCCGGCGAGCAGCCAATTTTTTCTGCAAGCTCATCAATATCCTGACGGAGATAGCCACTCTCATCCAGATGATCGATAAGAAGGCAGCCGACCATACGATCGCGCTCATTGGCGTAATCAAGGAAAAGTTGTTCCATGAGGTGCTCACGCAAGGTTTTTTCATCACTGACACGGTTTTCAAAATTATCGTCCATAGTGTCAAATTTGGAATTTCCGCCAGAACCCATATCTGCCATTGAAGAGCCTGAGTCGAAATCAGAATTATCCGGCGACTCAAAAGCGGCCTCTATTTCATCCTTGCTTTCTTCTGTATGACTCTCTGTCTCGCCACTCTCCTCGGGAGCTGCCTCTTGCTTCTCCAGTAAAGGGTTTTTTTCGATTTCTGCTTCGATGAAATCATTAAGCTCAATATTATTCATCTGCAAAAGCTTGATGGCCTGCTGTAATTGCGGGGTCATGACAAGATGCTGTGATTGACGTAAATCAAGCTTTTGAGAGATATTGCTCATATTCATATTTTACCACGAGTGGGCAGACAAATTAACAATTAAAGTGAAAATCCTTCACCAAGATAAACGCGCCTGACATCCTCATCATTGACAATATCCTCGGCGGTGCCTTCTTTTAGCACGCGTCCATCATGAAGGATATAGGCACGATCAACAATACCAAGACAATCACGCACATTATGGTCTGTAATCAGGACGCCAATACCACGATTTTTAAGCTGTGCTATCATATTTCTGATATCTGTCACGGCAATCGGATCAACACCGGCTAGCGGCTCATCCAATAAGACAAAATCAGGGCGTGCTGCTAATGCACGGGCTATCTCGACACGGCGGCGTTCACCGCCTGAAAGTGCGACGGCCGGTGTTCTGCGTAAATGTTCGACGCCGAATTCTGTTAAAAGCCCCTCTAGCATCAAGCCTTGATCTTCTACGTCCAAATCCTGTAATTCGATAACGGTGCGGATATTGTCTTCCACACTTAGCCCTCTAAAAATCGAGGCTTCCTGAGGCAGATAGCCGACACCAAGCCTTGAACGGCGATACATTGGCAATTTGGTTATATCCTGCCCGTCCAAGAGGATTGTACCGCTATCGGGGCTAATCAAGCCTGTGATAATGTGGAAACATGTGGTTTTTCCTGCGCCATTTGGCCCTAAAAGCGCCACAGCCTCTCCACGTTGCAGATTCATACTAAAATCACGTAAAACAGGGCGTTTTTTATATGTTTTTGACAAGTGAAAGGCACTTAAACCGTTTTGAACGGCCTTTAAATGTGGTTTTTTTGTTAAAATCTTGTTACTTGCCATAGTTTTATCTCAAAAGTGCCAGTTTTGCCCCTAGTGCGATCATTAGACCGCCACAGAGTTTCTCGATATAATGCATAAAGTGACTAAATTTTTCCTTTATAAAAGAATTCGTCAGAAAAACAGAAAGAGTTGCGAACCATAAAAACTCTATAAAGATGGATGATGAACCATACACAATATTGACAAATAAAGGTGTCTCAACTCCTATAAACTGGGTGTAGACAGCGGTAAAAAAGACTACGGCCTTCGGGTTAAGCAGGTTCGTTAAAAAACCCGATATTAGAGCTTTTTTTACACTCATATATAAATTTTTCTTAGAATTTAACGTTTGCCCAACTTTGTCACCACTTGTGTCGTGTGCCTTGCTGGTTAGAGCTTTAAACCCGATATAGAATAAATAAGCTGCGCCAGCATATTTTATAATACTGAACAGAATGACCGATTTTGAAATTATGAAAGAGATTCCAGCCAATACAAAAATGACGTGCGCTGCCACGCCCAACGACAATCCCAAAGCAGTAAAGACACCAGATTTTCGCCCATATACTGTTGCATTTCTGACGGCGACAACAAAGGCCGGCCCCGGGGACATCGTTGCCGCGGTTTGCACCAAAATCAAAGCCAGCCATTGAAGATAAAAGTCAGACATGCATCGCTCATCATACAATCAATTGTTATAACTTATATATATCAGCATTCCTTTATAAAACAAAGCTATTCCGGCTTCTCGACTGAACCGGGATAGAAAACACCGCGCACGCGCCCGCCTTCTTGGGTCACGCCGCCAAACATTTTGCTGATATTCGTATTTAAATCTACTTCCGCTTTTGTGCCTTCAAGAACGTTTTGCCCCTTGGTAATTTTTACATTCCCGTGAATTTCTGCAATATTTGTATTTGCATTATAAACGGCACGATTTCCGGTCAGGACTTCTTCGGGTGTGGTAATGACTACATTCCCTTCTGCCTTTAATGATTTAAGAACGCGTTTGCCGTTTTTATCCTGTTTAAAATCGGCAATTAAAAGATCAGCCTCGATTTTATCATCAGTGCGGATAGCCACAGCCTTACCAACAGCTTGCAAGCGCCCTTTATCAACCCAATATTGCAGTTCATCTCGCGCGGTAACTTGCTGATCGGGTGAGATCAATTTTAGATTATTGCCCGTCATCACGGCGTAAGCCTTATCGACATCATAGACAGCCTTTTGACCAAAAGCCTTACTCTCGCGCATTAATATCTGCACCTCAGAGCCTGTTGCCGTGATTGTATATATATCGATACTGCTTTCTTTGGTCTCTCTATACTTAGCGGTCAAGACATCGGATAAAAGCGTTGTTTCACCCTGCACAGCCTTTACATTTTTATTGGCCTGAAAATATTTATCATTGCGATACCATTCAAGACTATCATCTGCTGTAATCTCGATTGGCTCATCACTTGTGTTTAGGTTTTGTTGCGCAAAAGCACTTTGAAAACAAAAACTTAAAACAAATACAAAAACCAGAGTTTTTTTATAATTTTTCATTACTCAGTACCTTTTTTTTCTTCTGACTTGTTGGATTTTAGCCCCTTTTCCAAAGTCAGTTTTGCCGGACCCGCAAAAACAATATGGCCATTATCACCATCAGCCTGCATCCCCGTTGCCTCGATCATAATATCAGGCCCCTTGCCTTTAACGGCTTTTTCGCTCCATGCATAGTTTTTTTTCAAATCAATATGGGCTTCAGTGCTGTATAGGCTATAGCCTTCCGCGTGTTGCAGGAAAACGTTGCCTTCAAGGAAAAAACGCTCAGTATCCTGCCTGTAAGCCCCTGTCTCCGAGGTCACGCGCACTGAATTACCATTATTCAGATTCATCGTGCCAATCGGCTTTTCAAGCATAATCAGATCTTTATTTTTTTCGCCCTGAACTGCTCTTAGCGCTGTGATGGTATAGGGCTGGTTCTTCTTATCCGAACTTCTGAATTCAGGATTGGTCAGCTCATTACGTGTGATTGTCTCTTCTATATTCCTATTAGGGTTATCTTCGCTTTTAATGGGTGAAATTGCAGTATCGTCCACTCCCTTGACCGAAAACAAGATAATAACAATACCAAGAGCGATTAAAGGCAAGACAAGGCGCATAATGCGAACAAACCTTGTATAACCACTACCGTGGACATGCTCGCGCGAAGCCCCCGTCAATTGATCGAAATTGACATGTTTAGGAGTATCAGAGGTGGAATTTTCGGGTGGTGCCATAATTGGCCAAGAATAATCAGATAACGCCAGCTTGTAAACAATCTTGCAAGCGGATCATCCCGACAGTTTTATCGCCCTCTTTCACAATCAGGCTTGTGATATACCGCCCTTGCTTTTTGGTCATGATATCCAACGCTTCTGCTGCCAAAGCTTCTTTATCAATGGATTTGGGGTTAGCTGACATGATTTCTGTGACCGGCTTAGACAAAAGATCAGGCGACATATGACGTTTCAAGTCTCCATCCGTGATAATGCCGAGCAATTCCTGCGTATCATCAAAAACCAGCACTGCGCCAAGGTTTTTTTCTGTTAGTGTTATCAGTGCCTCATCCATATAAGCGCTGGATTTTATAATCGGTAAATTATCACCTGATACCATTAATTCATGAACTTTAAGGAGCTTTTGTCCAAGCTTACCGCCAGGATGGAAGACTTTATATTGTTCCGGTGTCAATCCCATACGCTCCAGCAATGCAATTGCCAGCGCATCACCATAGGCCAGCATCATGGTTGTCGAAGTCGTCGGTGCCAAGCCATTCGGGCAAACTTCGCCGACTTTTGGCAATAAAAGAACAATATCTGCATATTTCGCCAAGGTGCTATCTGGATTACTGGTCATAGCAATCAAGGTAATATCATAACGGCGCGTATAATGGATTAAATCCGATAGCTCAGAGTTCTCACCGGAATTAGACAGCATCAAGACTGTATCTTTTTCGGTAATCATACCCATATCACCATGGCTGGCTTCACCCGGATGAACAAAATAGGACGGCGTTCCGGTTGAGGCCATTGTGGCGGCTATTTTACGGGCGACATGGCCGCTTTTCCCTATACCGGCTACAATCAAGCGGGCGTAACCCTGCCCACTTTGTTTCATGGTGTGTACAGTTTCAACAGCGTTTGAAAAATTATCATCAACATGCTGGCTTAACACTTCGAGTGCTTGGCTTTCAGCTTTTAAAACACGCACAGCATGATCAATATCTGTATGATTTTTTACACTTTGAGTGGCTAAAGGCTTGGTCATATATCAATGCTCGAAAATATCATCCTGCCAACCTGTAAGATCCAGATCAGCGCGCGTTTGTAGAAAATTAAAACAATTTTGAGCCAGTTCTTTTCGTCCTTCACGCTCTAACATGGCATTGAGTTGATCCATCAGTCTGTGCAAATACAAAACATCATTGGCAGCATAGGAAAGTTGCTCTGCGTTTAGTTCCTTTGCACCCCAGTCAGAAGATTGTTGTTGCTTGTTCAGATCAACCCCCAGAACATCACGGCACAAATAACGAAGACCGTGTTTGTCCGTATATGTTCTCGCTAGCTTCGAGGCAATTTTTGTACAATAGACATTCGGGCAATCTACATTCAGGTATTTCTTTATAATCGCCACATCAAAACGAGCAAAGTGGAAGATTTTCAATATTTCCGGATTTTGAATAATTTTCTTTAAATTGGGCGCATCATAAGCACCTGCTTCGAATTGAACAAGATGCGCGGCGCCATCACCAGCAGACATCTGGACAACACATAAACGATCTCTGGATGGCAACAAGCCCATGGTCTCTGTATCAATTGCAATAGAAGGTCCAAAATCCAAATCGTCAGGAAGATCGTTTTTATGTAGGGTAATACTCATTCACTTTATGCCTTTAATTAAAAAATCCGTTTTTTCAGACGCTTAATCATATCGCCGTAATCCGGTTTAACAAAGTACATTATAAAGCTCAAGCGGAGTTTTTTTCAGTAGCCAAAAGATGGTGCCCGGGAAAGGACTTGAACCTTCACTCCCACAAGGGGAACTAGCACCTGAAGCTAGCGCGTCTACCAATTCCGCCACCCGGGCAAAAAATCAGGGTTTCAATGTAATAATTGATCTTTTTAGTTTTAACAAATCAAAATTTCACTTTTTTCAATTTAATGGTGAAGTTTAAACGCTTAATAGGGTTTTATTAGTTTTATTTTAACTGTTTTTTTGTCATTATCACATGGTGCGTTGCTATTTTGTTTTAAATTACTAGCGAAGATCAAAATCATGAAGATCCTTATCATTGACCGTGAAGACATTACTATTCAGATGATGACCAGCCGACTGGAACCAGTAGGGCATAAGGTCGCGCAAGAACCTGTTAAAAATAATGCTGTGGAGCGGCTGGAAAAGGAAGAGTTTGATGTTATCTATATTGACCCTGCGCCTCTGACGAGTGCACGTCCTTTAATTTTAAATCTCAGACGAGCAGCTGGAAATTATCCTTATGTTGTTCAGATGGGATCAAATATTCAACGAACAGAAGCCATTCAGGCCGGTGCAAATGATTGTTTGCTAAAACCTGTGAACCCTGAAACACTTGATGTCCAGTTGGATAATGCCAAGCACTTAACACGCTTGATAAAGCGAATCGGTGATGACTCGGAAGACTACCCCAGCGCAGGCGGTATCATTGCAAAGTCGGCGTTTAACCAGCTATTCCTCTCTGCCATAGACCGTTCTGGTCGTTATGGTGAGAAGACCTTCATTGTTTTTATTGCTGTGTCCAATTATCAGGATATTTATCAGAATGAAGGGCCTTATGCCGCTGAGCTTACTGCGGCTAAGCTATCCCAATATCTTGTCCGCTTGCGCAGGCAGTCTGATATTATTGCCCAGACTGGCGCATCCGAGTTTGCCTTATTGCTTCAGCGCCCTTTATACGAAACAGAGCCACTCGAGGCGGCGAATCGTTTTGCCGAGGCTGTGGCTGATTATGATGAATTGCTCAACACAGGCGAAATAAAACCCGAATTAAGCGTTAAGCTTGTAGATATCCCCATCGGATCCGAATTAATTTCACACGCCATTAAAGCCTGATATACCAAGCTTATCCTTCCATACATACCGTATCGTTTTCGCTGATTTGCAAAAAATCAGAGACAGGTATCTTGATCCCTATACTCCGCCAACTTAGTTTTGTTTCCATTAATTGGAAATTTTTTATCTTAACTCTATTAGAGAATTGGAAGCATCGATATGGTTTTCAAATCAAGACCTATTTTGTTATGCGTAACCACATTATTATCTGCATCTGGCATGACGTCACTTGCACGTGCAGACATTGAAAGCGGCAAAGCTATACCGTTTAATCCCGAGAGAATCATACGGTCTCAAACTCCTCCAAAGGCCGAAGAGGCGTATGAAAACATAGAGCCTGAAGCTGGCAAAGTTGTTACTCAAGACGATATCGATATGTCAAAAGAAGAAACCGAGAAACGCACAATCATACAAGATGGCGATCTTATTGTCCTGAATATCCAAGACGAGTCCGATTTAACAGGGCAGTATGAAATTGACTATGATGGGAATATTAACTTACCTCTGATTGGTTCGGTTTCAGTATTAGGGCAAGAGATAACAGATATCACAGCAGCAATCACCAGTCGCCTTCAGGATGGTTTTATACATAAACCGATTGTTTCTATTGATTTTAAGCCTGCCGAGCCGATTTATATTATTGGCGAGGTTGCAAACCCCGGTGCCTATAAGTTTTCTTCAAATCTTACACCAATAAAAGCCGCGGCACTTGCTGGCGGTTTTTCAGATGAGGCTAATCAAGATTATTTTGAGCTTATTGAAAACGCCAATAAAGATAGAGCTGCCCCTGCAGCAATCAAGATGGTCCCGTATTTCAAGGTCTTAAAGCCCGGAGATACAATCAGAGTCAAAAAACAAGTATTTTAGGATAAGGCTCTGAGGGGAACAGGATATTATGAGGAACGAACAAAACTCTTTTTTTGCTATATTAGACAGGCATCTGTTATTATTGGCTTTCGCCTTTATATATGCTGGCTTACTGTCATTTTGGGCCTTACCATATGTGCCTATATCATACACTGCGAAGGCAAAATTATTAATACAACCAAGCTCGATTGATAATAGTGCCAATCTTCAAAACTATCTGATGAATGAAGTTCATGTCTTACAGTCAAATACATTCAAGACCAGAGCCAGACATAGTGCTTATGATTATGAATATGCGCTTAATACACAAAGAAAAGGTTCTGGATTCAGAAGTCTGAACGTTTCTGCTGAAAATCTTAACGATATTCAGCCGGCAGCTGGAAATTCAGCACATGTTAGCAATAGAATCGATTTTTCAAATGTGGTTATATCTGGTGGTAACGAGACACCTTTTATAGAGATCACCTATAGCGCGAAGAACCCTTCTGATGCTGCGCGTGTAGTAAACCAGTATGCCCTGTCCTACATGGAAAACTTCTATCAAAAAGCGCAGCAATTCGAGGAAAGAAAAGCTCCAGCCAGACAGGTTTCAAATGAAATTCTACCTCACGCAGCTATTTTTCAAACTGTGTCCAATCAAATTGACACCATGATTGAGGATATAAGTAAAACCAGAGATAGTTTAGAGAAAGATTTAATTGTTTTGGAAGATCGTATTCTTGCAATAGAAAATGAGATATCGGAACATGAAAGCACGATAAAGAGCTTAAAATCATCACTTGATAAACCAAACTCGTCCAAAATCAGAAAAATGCATGCTGCACAAAAATCAAAGCAAAATGAGTTAGATGAATTGTCGCAGCGTTATGGTCATAAGCACCCTAAAATCAAGGCTATTGCTGAGGAGATTGTGCAGTATACATATGAGATCAACGCCGCAGCACAAAAAATTAAAGGTCGACAACACGAGAAAATCCTCAAACATCAAAATGAGATAAGCTTATTAGAAAGGCAACTTGATACCGTCATTTTGCAAAAGGATATTCTATCCACGCAAGCCAATAAATCCCTGAAAATGCGCTCTGCTATACAAGATCAATTGACCGGTTTGAAAGATCTTGTCTCCGGCTTGGCCACAAGCAATGCCCTTTTTCAGGAGGCCTCTTATAAGGCGGTTAAAGCAGATGTTGCAACATTGCCTTATACGGTAAAGATTGAATCGCTAGCCTCATCCGCAAATCTTCAACAAAACTCAGCCAAGGAACATACGCTGGCTTTTATAATGATTATTACATTTGCCATTGTGTGCATGTTTATATTCTTTAAGGAACGCTTGCGCGCATTGCGATATTTCTCCTCGCGCGATATCGAATCTGACACGGAGTTAGACTGCATGGCCAGTATTCCGGATGTTTCGAAGACTTGTAAAATTTCACAGTTCGAGCGCACAAAAAACCCTCCGCCAGAGGTCGAAAAATCCCTGAGTGCTTTGGCTTTGAAACTAGACTCGAAATTAGAAACTAAAAATCATTTGGGATATGTTGTGACATTGACATCCTCTATTTCAAATGAAGGTAAGACCCAAACGCTTCTATGGCTTGCGCGTATATTTGCCAATGCTGGTAAAAAGGTTGTTATTCTGGATGGTAACCTAAGAGAGCCAAACCTACATGAAGCTACAGGACGCGGTAATACAACATCCGTTGTTGATTATCTGACCAATAAGAAAACCTTGAATGAAATCATTCATATGAATGAGCGCCTGAATATCGATATGATCTTTAGCAAGACAACGCCGGATAATGCAAACCGTTTGCTATCCTCCAGCAAAATGACTGATCTGATTGAGGATTTAAAGCGACGTTATGATGTTGTTTTGATTGACACACCAAGTTGTCTGACTTTTGCAGATGTTCTTATTTTTGCAAAACTATCCGATCAGGTTCTATATAATATCCGCTATGGCAAAACCAAAAAGGACTCTGTTTTCCAAGGGCTTAAGCAGATCAAAAATGCCTTGAATAAGCCTATTTCTTTTATCTTTGCGCAAATCGATCCTTCTGAGAAGCGTGAGCTAAGCCACAGTTAATAGGAAATAATTCCTTGACATAATAAGACCTTCCTTTTATAGTTGCCTGCATAAACACCAGAAATCCGTTTTTCGCATAGGAACTAATGAACGTTCTTATGCGTTTTTTATTGTCTAAAAAGGAGAGAAAATTATGTCTACATTTTTACCACAGGATTCCAATGATAACCCGATCCCTGCTCTACGCCTAAAACAAGGTGGAGCACATAGCATTTCTGCGAGTGCATCTTCAGCTAGAAACTCTACGGCTTTTGCTGCAGATACACGCATCATTAGCCTTTATGCTGATGTTCCTGTTTATGTGCGTTTTGGCGATTCATCTGTGAGTGCGAGCACGTCAGATCACTATTTCCCGGCAGGCCTATATTACGATGTTGCATTAGGCGGCGAAAATACGGCGCATTATACGCATATCGCGGTTTTACGCGCTAATACGGATGGTAGCGTTTATATCTCGGAGAAAGAGTAAGCAAAAAATAAGAGCAATCAGCATTTAAATTGAGCTAGGAACGAAGAACGCAGCGTAAAAATTTACGTATGCGGTGAGTGAGACTGATCAAGTTGAATGCTCTAAGCTCTGGATCGGAGGGCTGTGGTTATAGTGCCATCATCCAGATAATCCAGCTCTCCGCCCACGGGCATGCCATGGGCAAGCTTCGAGACTTTGATGCCTAAAGGCATGAGCATATCAGCAATATAATGCGCTGTTGATTGTCCATCGACCGTGGCACTTAAGGCTAGAATGACCTCTTGCTCTTCCCTGTTTTCTGTTTCTTCCAAACGAAGTTTTAATTTGCCCAGCCCTAAATCCTCAGGCCCGATCCCATCTAATGCACAAAGCACACCGCCCAAAACATGATATGTCCCTTTAAACGCGCCTGTGCGTTCGATTGCCCACACGTCACTGACTTGCGCGACGACACAGATTTGACGCTTATCCCGCTTGGGATCGCGGCAGATATTACAAGGATCAGATAAATCCAGAGTGTTACAGATGTTACAATTTTTGATATTTTCAGCCGTATCCTTCAGGGCGTCCGCCAAAGGCACCATTAATGATCCACGCTTAGAAAGCAAATGCAGCGCTATGCGGCGCGCTGATCTATTCCCCAGTCCTGGCAAGCTACCTAATAATTTTATAAGATGATCTAGTGGGTTATCATTCATAATAGCTTTACTATACACAGTTCCTTAACTTTCTAGTATTATAGCTGAGTTATAGCACTGAAAAGATGTTTATACGAAAGCAAACCCCAAACTATCCTCATAAAATGGCGTATCATTTATCAAAAAAGCGCAGAGATAATATTGTAAAAACCGGAAAAGCGAAATCCGTGGCACTTTTGATTCATTTAGCCGATCAAAAGGGATTTTTTCATGATTATAAAGTCCCGATTAAGATAAAAACTGTACCTTATGCACGTAAATCCATGGAGCTGATGCTCGAAGGTGAACTTAATACGGCGTACCTGCTTGAAATAAACATTGCTTACCTAGGATATCTCAAATCTAAAATTCCTATCAAATGTGTAGCTTCTTTGGAAAAACGCTTATCGGATAGCATGGTCATGCGTCATGACAAAGACCAGAAACCAGAGCCTGCAGACTTACTTGGCAAAACAATAGGCTTCACCCCTCGTACAACCTCCCATAGCTTTTTGATGCGTTTTTTAAATGTCTATAACATTCCAAAAAGCAGTATTACACTCAAACCAATTTCTCCTCAAGCGATGCCTGATGCTTTGGTAAGAGGCGAAGTCGATGCGATTAGCATATGGCATGCTTACTCCCAATATGCGCTTCTTGCTATGAATGAGTTAGGCATTCCGTGGACGAAATTCCACAATAATGGCATTTATCAATCTGAGGTAGTTCTGGCCGTCACAAAACCGTTCTTAATCAAACACAGAAATATATGCATCCAGTTGATGATGGCGCTGAAGAAAGCTGAAGATTATATAAAGAGGCATCCAGATGAGCTATATAACTGGATATTAAGTGATACTGGCATAGACATGAATACACTTAAAAAAAACCAATTGCTGGAACATGAAACTATTACAGAAGATGTAAAAGTTCAGCTAGAGCCCATACAAGATAATTTTTTAAATAATGTTCTTGAATTAGGGCAATGGATTACTGAAAATGACACGCAATTTATGGGACAAACTATACCAGATTACAACGATTTTATAGATAATTCACTTTTTCTTGACATTCAGAAGAAAATTTAGTACCGTTATTGGCAATAATAAATAATGAAGCACAGAGTTAGCTCTCTGAAAGATAAATTGGAAAAGTCACGGGTTAATCCCGAAGGAAAGTTAAAAATGTGCAACAAGCATCTACAGCACCTGTGGAATCAGGTGGATTGTCCAGTATTTTCAGCAGTGTTAATAAATGGTTATTAAAATGGCCCGGTTTGGCTGGGACACCGTTTTATATCTTCTATGGTAATGCCCTTCATAATGCTTATCAGGCCACACCAGACGCAGCACTTTCATCAATCTTTATGGATGGTTCTGTCAATTTTTATAGCACCATAGCCGATGCCTGTATGAACGGGCTTTTTCCGGTTCTCGAAATTGCTGCCAAGGCAAGTTTTAATGCGGCGGCTGATGCCATTATGCCTGGTTCCAGTCTGGTTTTGGAAGCATTTACATATTCATAATTCAAATATTCAAGGAGAAATAAAATGACTCAAGACAATTTAAAAGAAACTTTTGATAATCAGCGAGAAATTCCTGAAGGTGCTGCTCGCCTTGGCGATTCGTTGCATTTGTCTTTACATGATGCCATGACTAAGAGCAGAGATACTAATCAGGATGTTACAATCGAATTAACAGGTGTGACTAGTGGAATAAGCCTGACCGTAACACCAGAATTTACAAGATCGCAAATGCAAAGTTTAAGAAATCAATATTTTGATGAATATGAACATCAAGAAAAAGAATATTATAACTCTCCTGAATATGCTGCATTATACAAAAAACGTGATGAAGAAGATCAGAACCGTGTCATTGAATTTAATACTATGGTGGATGACCTACCTCAGGTTCTAGCACGTGGTGATGATGCAATTATGACATGGCTGGATGCATATGCTACTAAAAGTGAAATCGTAAAATGTGATCCGCGTCATGATGAAGTCTTAAAACAGCTCAAACAGTATGGTTTTAGCGCTAATGATGTTCTTTCAGAAAACAGATTCAGGGAAGAAGCTAGCGCACATGACTATCTAAAGCACACAGGTGGCGATGTTGTTAGTCAGCTAGAAAAAGGAGAGTACGTCAACCCATATGCAATTGGAAATTGTAAAGTCATGTACTTCAAAAAAGTTGCCTCAACTAGAAGCACAAATGATGCATTAACAAATTTTGATGTAGAATTATGATAAAGATCTAATAAATCAATGCAAAGCCTAGTCATTATAGCTGGGCTTTCTGTCTTTCTTTTTCGGATCAACATACCGGAAAAGACTGGAGTCCAGTTCGACATCTTTTTTCAGATAAAAAAGTTCGACTTCGGTAATCATGCCTTGCGGGTCGATAACACGCCATTTCTTAAGCTCCAGCGGGTCTTCGTCAAAGGCAAATGTAATTGAACCACCTTCGGGGTCATCGCGCTGTATGACTTCAAGCTGTAATAGACCGCCTGCACGTTTTGCCGCGCGGAGCTGTAAATCATCGTCTAATGAAAAATCCTTACGCAGAAAAAAATCGGCCAGCGTTGTGCCTATGGGGGCGTTTGTTTGTTCCTCCAACACAGCATCATAGAAATAGATAAAGACACCGTCAGCCACGACAAAGTTCTCGACAGGTGGATCATACTCAAAGCGCACCTTGCCCGGACGATTTAGATAGAATGTACCAACGAGTTGTTGCCCGTCATGGGTGGTTTGCACAAAGCGGGCTTGGGCGGTTTTCAGGTTCGAAAGATAGCTTTCAGCCTTAGAAATTTCCTCTACGGAAACACGCTCCCCTTCTGCAGCAAATGCACAAATGGGCAAGGCCAGAAAAACAATCAGAAAAATTTTGAAGAAACGTATCATGTGCAAAGCAACCTTATTGAATTTTGATAAAGCTATATTCGCTTTAAACGTCGCTAAAGTCACGAACTAAAATTTCTCTTTTACCAGCAGAATTTGGAGGGGAGATTACACCTTGTTTTTCCATTTCCTCGACAATGCGGGCGGCACGATTGTAACCAATCTGCAAGTGACGCTGGATAAAGCTGGTCGAGACTTTCCCCTCACGGGCAATCACTGCGACAGCCTTATCATACAATTCATCAACCTTGCCTTCGCCGCCATCATCATCCCCGAACATGGCGCTCATCACGGCGCTACCGCCAGCATCAAAGCCGCCTTCATCGGTTACACCATCAATATATTCTGGTGTGGATTGCTGGCGCAGGAAGGTCGTTGTTTTCTCGACATCTTTATCCGAGACAAACGGGCCGTGCACACGCGTAATGCGTCCCCCCGGCGCCATATAAAGCATATCCCCCATCCCGAGAAGCTGCTCTGCTCCGCCATCACCAAGGATGGTGCGGCTATCGATCTTAGAGGTCACCTGGAAACTGATACGGGTCGGGAAGTTAGCCTTGATAACCCCTGTGATCACGTCCACGGATGGGCGCTGCGTGGCCATAATCAAATGCAAGCCAGCCGCACGCGCCATTTGTGCTAGGCGCTGGATCGCGTTTTCAACGTCTTTACCCGCTACTAGCATCAGATCGGCGAATTCATCAACAATAATCACAATATAAGGCAGCTCTTCCAGCTTCATGGCTTGGTCTTCGAAAGTTGGCTTGCCTGTCTCGGGATCAAAGCCGGTTTGCACCTTATTGACGATTTCTTCACCGTTCTTAAGCGCTTCACGGATACGTTTATTATACCCTTCAATATTCCGCACACCCAGCTTGGACATACTACGGTAGCGGTTTTCCATTTCCATCACCGCCCATTTCAGTGCAACAACAGCCTTGCCCGGCTCGGTCACCACAGGGGAGAGCAAATGCGGGATATCATCATAAACTGAAAGCTCCAGCATTTTCGGGTCAATCATAATGAAGCGGCATTGCTCCGGCGACAGCCTATAGAGCAGCGACATAATCATCGTATTAACCGCCACAGATTTACCCGAACCTGTTGTACCAGCCACCAGCAAGTGCGGCATTTTTGCCAGATCAGCCAAGACAGGCTGGCCACCAATATCTTTTCCAAGAATTAGAGGCAGCTTTGCGGAGGTCTTTTCAAAGATACGAGAGGTTAGCATCTCGCGCATATATACGGTTTGACGCACTTTATTAGGCAGTTCAACACCAATCACATTGCGTCCGGGTACAACCGCACAACGCACAGAAACAGCCGACATAGAACGTGCAATATCATCGCTTAAGGAAATTACTTTTGCACTTTTTGTGCCTGGCGCCGGTTCCAGTTCATACAGCGTAACTACAGGACCGGGATAGATATTAACGATATCTCCCTTCACTCCGAAATCCTCAAGTACGCTGCGCAGTAATTCTGCGTTACGCCTTAGTGATGCCTCATCAGGCTTATCATTCATAACATCAGTAGGCACATCTTCAATCAAGGACACTGGCGGAAATTCCCATTCACCGTCATCATTCATAGCAAATTTTTGCTGTGGTACACCGCCAGAGGATTTACTTTTCGGCGCTTCGGCATTCTTAGGCACAATGACAGGTATCGAGCTTGATTGCTCGGCTTGCACTTGTGGCTTGAGCGCTGCGGAAACCTCTGGCGCAGCGCTTGACATATCTGGCTTTTGCGGCGCAGCTTCTGGCTGAGGCTTTGCGGTGTATTTCTCTGCCAGTCTTTGTGCACGTTGTTCCTTCATATCCAGTAATTTCTGGCGGAAGGATGACATTTTTGGCATTGAGGATTTATCTTCGAATAGCTCGGGATCATTATGACGGCGCACCCAATCTACAAACCTCAGATAAGCATCGAATCCTGCTGCGATAACAGTAAAAACTGCTATCTTAACTCTAAATGCTGCTGCACGGATATCGCTTTTGGTAAAGCCTGCTGCGTATAAGAATAGACCCAGAGCCAAGATGCCCGATACCATGCTTATCAATATTTTATCATAAGGGATGTGCAGGATTTGTGTGATGCTGCTGATGTAGTTCATCGTTACAGAACCTGTGCTGCCGCCCAGATAAGCATGAACAGCCCAGCCGCTAGATGTTACCTCGGCAAGGGCTACCGAACATGTTAATGCTGCGAATATAAGCGCAACAAAACGAAGTGGTACGGGGCTAATTCTCTGGCGTTTAAAGATACGTACACCCATATACATCAAGCCCAGTGCAAAAATAAAAGAGGCACCACCCAAAGTCTGCACAAGAATATCCGAGATCCACGCTCCGGCATGAGCGCCATAATTCTTGACCGCCTCGACATCCGAAGATGCCGTATTCCATGACGGGTCGGTGCTGTCGTAGGAAATCAGGCTCGCGAATAAGAACAGGGCACAGCCCACAAATATAAGCGCAATAGAATCGACCAGACGCCGCGCAATAAATCCTTGTAAGGATTCCGGCAAAAACGGAATGGATTTCTTTTTTGACTTTAACGGTCTTTTGATTTTACGAGTACGCGCCATTTGAAAAAATGCCCTTTGAGAAAGCGGTTAGACTAGAATAAATTGAAATGATGTGAACCGGACGATTCTGATTTACACCTTTATCATAACAAATTTGTACATATTGTGACAAATCAATAAATCATTAAGGTTTCGTTAACACTTTTTCTTTAAATCTATAAGCACTTGTTAACACTTTTTTAACCCCATCAACAGGAAAGGAACTTTAGCCAGACTATATATATTTTTTTATGACCGATAGCGGAGAGACATATGCCAGAGCCACTAGCACCTTATTCTGAGTATTCAAAACTTGAGTATGTACAAGCAGAAAATGCTACGAAATATGCGGTTTACGTGCATTACCCTTCGAATGAGAATAATAAAAAAGCAGGATGGGAGCGTGCCAGTCATACTATGGATGCTGATTTGGCCATGGAACAAGCCCAAATGCTTTTTGAAAGCGGTCGTTTTGAAAAAGTCGAGGTTAAAAAGTTCTCTGATGAGGGTAAAACGCAAAAACGCAAGAGCACAACTTATAAAATTTTTGCACAAGCCAAGGATAATCTGGGCAATCATATAAAAACGGCACTGCTCGTCTTTGGAGTCAGCGCCGCAGCCTTAATTTATTTCTTATTTTGAAATTAATCTTCCAAAATGCCGTCCGGATCGGTTGCAACCAGATTGCCTAATTGCTCATAGACATTGGCATTTTCATGCATTTGCTCTTTAATACCTTCATTTTGATCAGCCAGAGTTCTAAAGAAACTGGCAGCATCCTTCAAAAGACGACCAGCCAGTTCATTATGCGGCGTATCTTGCAACATGCCTTTTGGGTCTTGAGAAACAAGCTGTCCCATTTGTTCGAAAACAGTCGCGTTTTCAGTCATTTGTTCTTTCAGGTCCTCATTCTGGCTTGCCAATGTTTTGAAAAAAGTTGCGGCATCAACCAGAAGTTTTCCAGCAAGCTGGGCATGTGTAGGCATATTAAAGTGCTCCTTCAGTAGTAAACTTTCCAATGCACAGACTAGCACAGGAATCGCCTGTGATGGCAAGCCCTAATTTGAAAAACGATAATATATTCGTATATTTAGCTTAAAGTTCGCCTAAATCGGGCGCAGCTTTTTTACGGAATGGGTGCGCTTTATAAGCGCCGAGCAAGGTTACATCCTTGGCAAAAAAACCCAGCTCTTCGAGAGCACGGTTAAACGCGCGGCTTTCAGGGTGCCCTTCGACGTCACAGTAAAAACGGGCAGCCTGAAAGTTCTCATCCACATAGGATTCCAGCTTGGTCAAGCTGAGGCCATTGGTTGCAAACCCGCCCAAAGCCTTGTAAAGCGCGGCTGGAATGTTACGCACCTCGAAAAGAAGGCTGGTTAGAATATCGCCGCCTTCTTCCAAGGCCGGCATTTCCGGCTCGTTTGAGAGGATTAAAAAGCGCGTTGTATTATGTTTTTCATCCTCGATTTCCCGCTCCAGAATATCAAGATCGTAAATCTCTGCAGCGAGTTCCGAGGCAATCGCACCATGGGCTTTGTCATTCTTTTGAGCAACTTCCTCGGCAGCGCCAGCCGTATCGGCATGGACATGTGGCTCGGCCTTTTGTCTGGCCAAAAATTTCTTACATTGTGGTAAGGCATGGATATGGCTGTGAATATGCTTGATATCTTCTATTTTTGAGCCTTTTACGCCTAAAAGCATATGATTTATGGGCTGAAAATGCTCGCCTATGATAAATAAATCACCCTCTGCCATCAGGTGGTGCACATCTGCCACGCGCCCTGCAATTGTATTATCCACGGGAATCATAGCCAGATCGGTCTTACCGGAGATCACATTGCTGAATGCCTCGCTAAAGGAATTACAGGGCACCGTCTCCAGATCTGGATAAACAGAGCGACATGAAATATCGGAATACGCACCATGCGCACCTTGAAACGAGATTGATTTATAATTATGGGTCATTTTTTTATCTTTTACTCTTTGATATCGGTTTTTTTTAGTTGAATGACTATACGCAAACTGTATATCTATGTCGACAAAACTATCAAGGGTGATAATATAGCCTTGATATTTGTTGCTTTGAGGATTATTACAAAGACAAAATATATTTATTTCAGGTATTAAAGATCAATGTCCAATTTCGAATTTAACAAAATATTTGCCGCGGCTTTATGCGCGCTGATCACAGTTTATCTGGCTGGCTTTACTGTCGATAAGGTGTTTTACAAAAAAGAGATTAAACAAGATGCTGTTGCGATTGACGGTGCCGAGAGTTCTGGCGGTCATGGCGGGCCTAAGAAAGAACCAACAGCCGAGCCGATTATGGCTTTATTGGAAGGTGCTGATATAGCCAAGGGTGAGAAAATCACAAAGGCTTGCGCGGCGTGTCACTCTTTCGAAAAAGGCGGGCCAGTCAAGCAAGGGCCAAACCTATGGAATATTGTTATGGCTGACAAAGCCGCTGCTGCTGGTTTTGATTATTCTGACGCCTTGAAGGAAAAAGGTGGGAAATGGGATTATGACTCCTTGAACAAATTCCTCTGGAAACCGAAGAAATATGCAAGCGGTACAAAAATGAACTTCATTGGTTTGAAAAAGCCGGAAGATCGTGCCGCGATTATTGCATGGTTGCGTCAGCAGGCTGATAGCCCTGCGGCTCTGCCGAGCGCCGAAGAGATAGCTGCTGAAGCGCCGAAGGAAGAAGAACATGAGGAAGCCGCTCCGATGGAAGAAGAAGGGCAAGCTTCTGGCGAAGAAACTCCTGCTACCGAGACAGTAGAGGAAAGCACGGATGATGCTTCTGCACCTGCTGTTACTGAGGAAGCTGCCCCGATGAATGAAGCTCAGGAAACACCTGAAGAAGAAATGCCGGAAGAACCAGCGCATTAAATCAGGATATTACAAAGAGATTAGAAAAAAGCGTAAAATATCTTACGCTTTTTTTTATGCCTTTTTCTCCCAGACACCTTGATCATTTTGTTGCCAGTATGTCACATCAAATCCCTGATCTTTATAGGTTTTCCAGCGTTTACGAGCATCTTGAACAGCCACGTCATTATGACCATCCAACATTTCACAACATAGTGTAAAATCACCCAGTTTTTCCGATAATGCGCCTTGGGACAGGATCAATACATCCGCACCGTTGGGGTTATCATCTTCTGCGGTTAACCAAATGGGCTGCTGCTCGGCATGTCCGTCTTTGGCACTGCCATGAGGTAAAAACGAATCGGGGTTATAGGTCCATAAAAATTCGTTGAGCTTTTCTTTTCCTTTATCATTGGCGCACTTCACGATGATCTTGTGTCCCCGGGATAAGGCCTTGGACAGCAAAAACGGTAGAACTTGCTGTTCGCTCTGGCGCAAGAGATGATAAAAACGGATTTCAGTCATATACTAGCCTTCTTCCTGATCCGCATAAGCATGCCTGTTTCCTTTATGGTCTTCAACCCTGTAGAGACCGTTTTCACACGTCCCCAGATAATCATGCCCAACAGGCACTTTGCCGTGTCCGCCCGGAATATCGAGCATATATTCAGGCAAGCATAATCCTGAAATACGACCTCTTAATTGTCGCATAAGCTCTTGCCCCTTCTCAAGGGAAACACGGAAATGCCCTGTACCATTAGCTTTATCAGGGTGATGCATGTAATAGGGCTTTACACCTAATTCAATTAGACTTCGGAACAAATTCTCAAGGCTTTCGGCATTGTCATTCACACCCTTGAGCAAGACAGATTGCGATAGCATCATACAATTTGCCTGTCTTAAATCTATCAGAGCTTTTCTTGTATCAGACGTAATTTCCTGTGCGTGGTTTATATGGACCACCATATAGAGTGGCTTTTGGCAGTTTTTCAGCACGTTTAAAACTTCATCCGTCATGCGCTCGGGATCAGCCACTGGAATGCGGGAGTGTATGCGAATAATTTTGACATGGTCAATGGCTTCCAGCCTTTTAAACAGGCTCTCCAGTCTGCGCGGGGACAAGATCAAGGGATCACCACCTGTTAAGATTACTTCCCAGATATGGGGTGCATTTTCAATATAGGCCAAGGCTTGCTCTAATTCATCTGCCGATAAGCCCTTGGCATTTTTACCGATCATCTCGCGGCGGAAACAATAGCGACAGTAGACTGCACAATGTTCCGTGACTTTTAACAAAACCCGATCAGGATAGCGGTGAACAATGCCTTTGACGGGACAATAGGCCTGATCCCCGATCGGATCGTCCAGTTCTGTGCCTTCCTGATTTAATTCCTCCTGTGACGGGATGTATTGCCGCCCTACAGGATCGCTTAACGGATTTGCCTTATCCTTGATCGCTTCCAGAGCATTCGGGCTGATGCCGATATCGTATTTGGCTGAAATTTTCCTTAAAGCGCTGGCATTCAGAGTCTTAATGAGGCCAGCATCACACAATCCACCTAAATCATGGATACGGTTTGTTTTGTTTTTAAACTTAAGCATTTCAGCACATTAGGCATTTTCATAGAAATTGGCAATCATACGATCAAGCACGCGCACACCAAATCCAGTGCCGTATTTTGGGGTTAAATCGCGATCTTCCTTAATCCATGCTGTGCCTGCAATATCCATATGCGCCCAAGGCGTGTCTTCCTTGATGAAGTGCCATAGGAATCCGGCGGCGGTGCATGATCCTGCCCAGCGACCTGATTTTTGGGACATATTCTGGATATCGGAGATTGTGCCTTCCATATCCTTCTTCCAGTATTCATCCAAAGGCATGCGCCAGAGTTTCTCGCCTGTTTCCTCACCGGCCTTGTTCAGATGATCCCACAGCGCGTCATCCGTGGTGAATGTTCCGCAATATTCATGGCCTAATGCAACCAAAATAGCCCCTGTAAGCGTTGCCAGATCAATGATCAGACGCGGGTTATAGCGTTCCTGCACGTAAGACAGACAATCGGCAAGCACAAGGCGCCCTTCTGCATCTGTATTTAAAACT
>DCKO01000066.1 GCA_002320665.1 Micavibrio sp. UBA1672 | reverse complement strand
ATACCAGACATTGCGGCCTTTACCGGGTTCCGTTGGGGCGAGGCCTTTATCTTCCAACTCTTTATGGATGGTTTGTAAGCGTGGGCCGTCATTCCATAAAATTCTGTGATGTTGGGGTAGAGTTGAAAAGAATTTCTTCGCATATTCAAATTGCTGTTTATCAGCTCGATCAAGGCCAATGACAATTTCACTTAAATAGGGCGCAGAGGCTAGTTCACTAATAATATCCTTCAGTGCATCACCTTCTAGTTCTGAAAATAAAGAGGGTAAGATGAGTGTCATGGGATTTAGGTGGGAAAATTCCATTAATTCCCGCTCTAGTTCCAAAAGTGGTCTATCATTCAAGTTATGAAGTGTAGAAATTATACCGTTTTGGTGAAAATCACCCATATTTGTTCTCCCATGTGTCTGTTTGTTTTGAGTGCGGTTAGTTCTCTAACCAGTTTTTTATTTCTTTATTCCATCCTGCAGGCCCTTGTTTTTGGGCGTGGATAATATTTGGTGCACTGCATTCAAAGTTTATTGATACACCATATTTATTAGGAATTGCAATTCCTGTTCCTGCGGCGAGCAGCATTGCCTTATCATTTGGGCCATCACCAAGGGCAATGGTGTCGATATTATCTGTGCTCCACAGTGCTTTGTATTTTTGGGCTAGATATGTCATACCATCGACTTTGTCGGTTTGCCCCAGCGCATGAACGAAGCGACCACCTTTGATAAGTCGGATGTTTTGCTCTGCGAGCATGCTTTTGAGTGTATCAAGCTCTTCCTCATTTCCTGACCATAGAAATGGCTCACTACCGTGACGATTGGCAGCAAGTCCTGCTTTGTCTTGGGGTAATCCAGTATGATTGCAGATATCTTGTGTGCTCATATCGGAAAAGCCGGTGATGTTTTTACGGAGATAGGAGGGAAATGCATTGATGGCTTCAACAATCTCTGATCTGGATTTTCCCAGTGTTACAATTTGTTCTTCGCTGTTTTCAAAACTATTAGCAGGAATAAAAATGACAGAGCCGTTTTCGGCGATAGAGGGGGCGTGTTCATTATCCAGCTCTTTTTGGAGTTCTTTGATTTCGGCTAGAGTTTTGCTTGTGGTCAGGATAAGGGGGATATTTTTTTCTTTGAGAAGAGCTAAGGCTTTGCTTGCTGGAGCAAAAGAATAATTGTGGTGATCCAGTAAAGTGCCATCAAGATCTGTAAATACTAGTTTTTGTTTCATGTTGTCTTATCTAATAAAAATACACGGTAGTCATTTACATTGGTGTGGGTTGGGCCGGAGATAATGAGATCATTAAGGGCTTCGAAATAATGATAGGAGTCGTTGTTATGGAGATAATTTTCGGCATTTACATCTGATTTCTTTAGGGTGTCAGGCGCAATAAAGGCGCCTGCATTATCTTTTGATCCGTCAATCCCATCTGTATCACAGGCCAGCCCATAAACACTTTCTAGGCCTTTTAATGCGATAGCGCTTTGCAGCATGAATTGGGTATTCGGGCCGCCGGCACCAGAGCCTTTGACGATAACAGTAGTTTCTCCGCCGGAGATTAGCGCAATCGGGGCAGAAAGTTTGTGTCTTCCTTCTTTTATTGTCTTGATCAAGGCTGTTTGTTCTTGAGCGGCCTTGTTCGTGTCACCTTCGATCGTTGAGGAAATTAAGTGGACTGGAATATTTTGGCCTTTAAAGAATTCGGCTGCAGTTTCCAGACTTTTTTCCGGTGTTGCAATCAGGTGATATTCTGCATTTGAGAGAGCCTCATCTCTGTCCTTTAGTGTTTCATTCTCTGAATTATTCAGGAAGGATTCGAGTTCTGGGCTGAGGGGGATGTTATACGTGTTTAATATGTGTTTTGTGTCTTCTAATGTTGTTGGGTCGGCAACAGTCGGGCCAGAGGCGATAACGCTTGGGTCATTGCCGGTAACATCGGAAATCGACAGGGTAATAAGTTTGGCAGGATAAGCGGCTTTAGCAAGTTTTCCGCCAAAGGCACGTCCAAGATGTTTTCGTACTGTGTTAATTTCCTGAATGCTTGCGCCGGATTTCAGAAGTGTTTTTGTGATATCAATAAATTTCTGCAAACTAAGGCCAGCTTGTGGGGATGAGAGCAAGGCAGATCCTCCGCCAGAGAGTAAGCAGATAACAAGATCATCGGAGTCTGCTTCAGATATAAAGTCGATTAATTCTATGGCGGCCTTGGCGCCTGCTTCATCTGGGACAGGGTGTGATGCTTCGATAACTTTTATTTTTTGGGTTGGAACGCCATGACCATAGCGGGTGACGACTAATCCCTCATAGTCACCTTTATAGTACTGCTCAAAGACTTGAGCCATTTTAGCAGAGGCTTTGCCGGCTCCTATAACATATGTTTTTCCTTTTGGTGGTTCAGGTATGAAGGGGGGGAGGCAGTTTTGTGGTAGAGCTGACTCAACGCAGGCATAAAAACTATCGATCAATAATTTTTTATGATTTTTAGAAATTGTCCGTGATCCTTTCTACCGTGCAGCTTTTTTTATAGCACATGAATTTGTGATCTGAAAAGCTTGTAAAACAGAACTATTTTTGTACACTTGTGCTCGTTCATAAAATTGAAAACAAAAAGGAGCTATATATGCCGTTATTAACTTCTCCCATTGATGGTTCGCCCATGAAACAAGTTACACGTTATGGAATTGAAATAGATATTTGTCCGGCGACTGGCGGTGTTTGGCTTGACAAGGGGGAATTGGAAAAGCTTATGGCTGTTATTCGTGATACTGCGGTTCAGGAGCAGGTGAATGTTCAGCAAAAACCCCAGAAAAACTATGCACAACAAGACAAAAAGAAGCGGGGTGGCGGCGTGATGGATATGCTGGAAGATATATTTGACTTTTAGATATATCACATTTCGTTTTTAACCTGATTATAGGCGATTAGCGCAAAGAGGCATGTGCCGCCTATAATATTTCCTAAGCTTGCGGCCACAAGGAAGGATATACCTTTAGCGATGGAAATTTGTTGCTCCAGGATCAGTAAGAATGCCTCTGCTGATCCGGCAACAATATGTGCAAAATCACCAATGGCGATGACATAAGTCATAAGCGTTATAACAAAGATTTCTGATCCGCGTGCGCTGGGCAGCATCCATACCAGGCAAGCAATGAGAAAGCCAGCAGGTATGGCGGTTTTGAAGATGCGCATAAAGTCTTGATCTACTGCATGTTTGGAAATATCAACAAATACAGCTAGTTGTTCGGCGCTCACAAAATTAAATTTTGAGACAAGGAGGGCTGCGCAAAATGTGCCGATAAAATTTGTAATTAAGACTACAGCCCATAATTTTGCTGTGCGTGTTAAATTTTTGAGAGTGCGCTTTTCCAGTAGGGGCAAGACAACGGTAATGGTGTTTTCTGTGAAAAGCTGGAAGCGTCCAATAATCACAATAATAAACCCAATGCAGTATCCAAGATTAACAAAGAGAAAATTATCTTTTCCTGATTCTGAATGTAAAGTGAGATATCCTTCGCAAAAAAGTGAAAAGCTTATGCACAGTCCGGCAACAAATCCTGACCATCCTAAGGAATGTAAAGATCTCGAGAGCTCTTCGTGACCTTCTGTTGCTATGATTTCATAAATAGTGGGAGAGGCAAGACGCAGTTTTTCTTCAATGTCTTCAGGGGATGTATTCATGTGGACACCATATGATGATATTTAGTGTAAGACTATGCAGGAGGGTAAATGTAAAAGCAACTATCATTATAGAGAGTTGCTTACATAAAAACAGGCTTACATACAAATGCAAGCCTGTTTTTTAGGTTACTTACTTGATTTTGGTTTGAGCTATACTGTTGTCAGATTTCCTGATGTTTCTAATGCTGTTTCATCCAGCCCTATGATATCAACTAATGTAGCAATTTGAATAAAGTTATCAGCGCCGCCATCTGCATCAACCGACACAATAGTGTCGGTGCCGTTGTCAGTCATTTGTACAAAATCTGATATGGTATCGGTTAAGGGGTCATATCCGCTTAAGATATCTGATATATCCAGAACATCTCCGCCATCTGTATCAAAATGTGTAATTGTTTCTGGCGTCGTGAAGTCATCATTATCCATGACATAAAGATCAGCTTCAGGTTTGATGTTTACATTTATGCGCTGTGTCGCATTACCACCATTGCCATCAGTTGCATTATAGAGGAAGCTTTCTTCTCCGTTATAGTTTGCATCTGGTGTAAAAGTAATTGTGCCATCAGGGTTGATTACAGCAGATCCATTGCTCAAGCCTTGTACAGAAGTTACTGTGATCGTGTCGCCATTCGGGTCAACATCATTGGCTAGTACATTTATAGTTACAGAAGAATCTTCTGTCGTTGTGGCACTATCTTTGCCAAGAACGGGCTTAAGATTGGGCTCTACAGGATCATCAACTTCGTTAATTGTAATATTCACACGTGCCTTGGCGTAGGCACCATCTGGATCTTGGATCGTATAGACAATGCTTTCGGTACCGTGAAAATCCGGGTCGGGAGTATATGTAATTGTGCCATCAGCGTTAATCACAACTGTGCCGTTATAAACATTCTCAATGTTTGTAACTGTAAGTGGGTCACCATCTGGGTCACTGTCATTAGCCAGAACCGAAATAATAACTGAAGTATCTTCGTCTAAAACTGCACTATCTTTATTGGCTATAGGGGCTCTATTAAAAGCCGTAAATACACCATTTTCGTACGTTCCATCTGCAAAGATGAGTTTCTCAATGCTGACAAGTTTATCTTTGCCATCTGTACCAACAGTGTCTTTGACAATTATTTTATTGCCTTTGCATCCATATTCATTGATTTCATAATCTGAAAAATTGCCTGTAAATATGGCTGTGTCATGACCGCGCCCACCGAAGAGCATATCATTACCTTCTCCGCCAGTAAGCTCGTCATCGCCGTGTCCACCTTTCAGGATGTCTCTGCCTTTGCCGCCATCAAGTGTATCATCACCTTTACCGCCGTGTAATTTATCTCGGCCTTCACCGCCTGTAAGCAGGTCATCTCCGCGATTGCCAAAAATGATGTCATTACCACTATCACCATAAAGCTTATCCGAGCCTGATAACCCGAATATGATATCTTTGCCGTTGTGACCGTTGATCACGTCGTCACCGCGCGTTCCAATTTTCAAATTTGGTCTTGATCTTCTCATCATGTCCCCCATATTGCTATAGCTACAAGTTAAAGTATTTCACGATTATGTAAAATTTTAATTAATTTTAAAATTCATGATTGGGTTACATTATTTATTGCCATAAGTAAAGGAAAAATACAGACTTATGAATAGTTTAGAAGACTGTTATATATGGGTTATAGGTGCGAGTAGCGGCATAGGTGCGGCTTTGGCAATGGAATTATCGCAAAGAGGTGCTCGTGTTATTTTGTCGGCAAGGCGCCAGAAAGATCTTGAGGCTGTAAAAGAAGGTTTGGCTGGAACTGAGCATATGGTTTATCCCTTAGATGTCAGAGAGATTAACCAGATTAAGTCAGTAATTGATGATTTAAAGGAAAAGGAGGTAAGGCTATCTTCTGTGATATTTATGCCAGCCTTTTACAAACCTCATAGTGTGGGTGGGCATGATATAGATATTATCGATCAAATGATTGCAGTAAATCTTACTGGTGCCTTTAATGTGGTTCATTGCGTTAAGCCGTGGTTGTTGCAACAAGGGTATGGGCAGATTGTCTTATGTTCCAGTATTGCAGGGTATAGGGGGTTACCCATGGGGCAGCCTTATTGTGCAACGAAAGCAGGGCTTATTAGTTATGCTGAGAGCTTAAAAATCGAGTTGGAAGCCAGTAATCTAGATGTTAAAGTGATCTCTCCGGGGTTCGTAAAGAGCCCTTTGACAGATAAAAATGACTTTCCTATGCCATTTATCATTGGAGTTGATATAGCTGCTAAAGTTATTGCAGATGGTTTGTTGAAAAGAGGATTTGAAATTTCTTTTCCTAAAAGAATGATTTTTGTGATGAAAGTTTTGAGGCTTATGCCAAATTTCTTATATTTCATGGTTATGAGATATATATTTAATATAATTTCCCAAAAGCGTATATTATGAAAACAGTGGTGATCTTTAGTTAATGGCTTCCCTTGTGTTTTCCTGTTGATAACTGTATTTAATTTTCTTGACATAAACGCTTCATAGTTGTTACACCGTGCGTGGAGTAACGCGTTTTTATGGAAGTATTATATGACTAGTGTAGCCAAGCCGGACTGGTGGAGTTTTTTAGCATCACATTATTCTTTTACGGATAATAGTGTAGGCGGGCTTATAGATGATGAAACACTTTTGTCTGATCTTCATACATATGTTGCTGTAGATTTGCAGCAGATCATTAACCCTGCTTTTCTTGCCAATTTTTCTAATATTGTTCAGCCTTCCAGTTCTGTTGATAATTCTCAGCATCTTATTGCAACCGATGGTGATGAAGAGATTTTCATTGGTTATGGTGGTATGGATTACCTAGGTGGGACATCGGGTGATAATATTCTCTATGGTGGGGTCGGTCGTGATATGTTTAGTCCGGGCGGCGGCGTGGATTTTGTTATAGGCTCTGAGACTGGTGCGCTTGGGAATGAGAAAGATACTGTCAGTTACTTAACTGCTGGGTCGGCTATAACGGTTTTGCGAGAATATGGTCGTGAGCCGAGTATTGGCGGTGGAGGCGGAGGTCTTTTGCCTAATCAGGATGTTCATGTCCTGACCTATGATGATTGGGTTAATGGTCCCGTTCAATATATCCCTAACTTTGAAGTTGGTGTTGATGGCGATTATGTAGATGTTTCTAATTTTCTTCAAACTGTAGGCTATGTTGGGACGGATCCTGTGGCCGATGGTTATGTGCGCTTGAAAGATATTGGTAGCGGGATGAAAATCCAGTTTGATCCTGATGGTTTCGGAGGTGTTTCTCCTTCTTCGGTTGCTGTGCTTGAAGGTTTGACTGTTGCTGAGTTTTCTGTGGCGGATAATCTTTGGATTGATCCGACGCCTCCGGGTGGTGGGTCTTCTGGGGGTGGTTATGTTGGAGATAGCTTCTTAACATACGTGATTGATGATGGTCATGGTTCTTATGATGTATTGTTCGATGTAGAGAATATTGTTGGTTCTGATTTTAATGATACTATTTACGGTCACACGCTCGAGGATAATCTTTTATACGGTATGATCGGAGAGGATTATCTGTTTGGTGAAGGTGGAAATGATGTCCTCGTGGGAGGTCTTGGTCTTGATAGTGTTGATGGTGGTGATGGGGATGACCTTATTCTGATAGGCAAAGGTGGTGATGTTGCAACTGGTGGTGCTGGCGCAGATATTTTCAAGTTTGATGCAACAATAGGCACGGATTTTACTAATAATGTTGGGTATATAACTGATTTTGAAATTGGGGTTTCTGGTGACAAATTGGATTTGTCTGAGGTTCTGATCTATGGCGGTTATACTGGGTCTGATGCGCTTGGTGATAGTGTTGTCAACTTTATTCAAAATGGCGGCGATACGGAAATAGTGGTTGATTATGATGGCTTGGGGTCTGAAATCGGTCAAGTGCTCGCTGTTTTGCAAGGTGTGAATGCCGCAGAAATTGATTTGGTTGAAAATCTTGTTTTAACGGCGCCCAAGACTTTGCTGGTTTCTGTTTTGGGGCAATCAAATGCTGAAGGTTTGCGGGTTTTTGATGGTGACAGTGATTCCGGTGTGACGCGCATGCAGGATATGTTGGAGGCTGAAGCTAATTTCAATACTGTTGTTATGCCGCCAGATGATGAGAATGGTAAAATCGTCATGCAGGCTATCGGGAGTACTCGGGTAGACGGGAATAGTGATTTTGAAGCGGATGAAGTTTGGTGGTATCCAAATGAAGGCTTACCAGGTGAAATTTTAATTCGCGCTGTGGATATGATGGCAAATCAGATTGCCGAACAGCGTGCCTTGGGCGCTGTAAAGCCTGTGGTCGTTTGGGGGCAAGGCGAAAGTGATTCAATTCTGATTGGGGATTATAGCACTGAGGCAGAACGTCTGGTGGCGCAAGATCGTTACCGAGACGCAACTTTAGCGGTTTTTGATTATATTAAAGCGCATCTTGGTGACGATATTGAGTTCTATATCATGCAGACAGGTCGTTATAATTATGACGCGGCCATAGCTGGTGGGACTGCTCAGACTACTGCGGAAAGGACGCTGGCGGGTTTGCCTTATATCCGCGCTGCGCAAGAAGATATGGCCTTGATGCGCGAAGATATTCATTTGGCTGTGAATTATATGGATCTGCCACTCATTTCTGAGGTTGATCCTGTGAATAATGGTACGGATACATGGCATTTCCACGGAGAAGAGCGTGAGCTTATTGGGGATCGTGTTGGAGATTTTATAGCTTTGGAAATGGGGCAGGATCTGGTTCTGGATGATCCTGGTTCTTATCCGTTGCATATGCTTTATGATCTGGACTTGATCGAAAGTGCAGGTTTAACTGTTACCGGTAATGCGAATGATAATATTGTTGTTGGTACAAAAGGTAATGACATCCTAGCTGGCGGTGAGGGTGATGATGCGCTCTATGGTGGCGAGGGTGTGGATCAGGTTTTCTATGTCAATGACTACTCTGATTATAATGTTATAACCGATGGAACAACTGGATGGACGACTGTCATTGATCTTGTCGGTTTAGAGGGCATGGATACGCTCATTGAAATCGAAACCATTCATTTCAGTAATGGTGTTTATCAAAATGGTGTATTTATACCAGATGGTTCTAATCAGCCGCCTGTTGCGCAGGATGATGCG
>DCKO01000092.1 GCA_002320665.1 Micavibrio sp. UBA1672 | reverse complement strand
GGTTCTGGTAACCTGACCTTTAATGTTGGTGCGGCTCTTACGGTTAATGCCTCACAGACAGCGGGCGCGTATTCAGGTACTTACACTGTGACGGTGGATTACTAATTACCAATTGTTTTGGGAGTGGAGATATCCTATTGTCTAAAAGACGATAGGATATTTCTTTTTTGTAAGAGGTTGATTTTATTATGAAACAAAAATATTTGTTTCTTTTATTTTTTGTAAGTGTTTTTTTTACGTCACAGCTTTTATTGGCTCGGCCAATTGGCTCTTTTCGAGAATTGCGGGAGATGAGCTTTGGTATTATTATCCCTGATAGTGCGGGTGATGTTGTTACGCTTTCTCCGTCGGGCGGTTTGTCTAGTCAAAATATGACTATTTTTAGTGGATCACCTCAATCCGGTTTTTTTACAGTAAAAGGTGATAAGAATACAGCTTTTGTTATTTCCTTTAGTTCGGGTGATGTGTTAACAGGTCCGGGGGGTAATATGCCTTTGGGTAGCTTTACGCATGATGCGGGGGCTTCGCCGGCATTTCCACCTAATGGTACGATAACATTTAATGTCGGGGCTTCTTTGACGATAGGGGCTTCCCAGCAAGGGGGCGGCTATACGGGCAGCTATACGGTTTTTGCTGATTATTTATGAATTTTTTATTTCCTTAGGAAAGGGTTTTTATCATGAAACGGATAGTATTGTTCTTTACATTTTGCCTTTTGATGACAGGGCTAAGCTATCATGTCTATGCACAGGGCGGCGGTCTGATTATTACGCCCAAGAAGCTTGTTTTTGATAAAAATCAGAGGATTCGGGAAGTTATTTTGGCCAATCGTGGAGATGTTGAACAAAAGTACCGTATTTCACTGGTGAATAAAAGAATGACACAAGATGGGCAGCTCACTGAGGCTACCGAGCCAGCAGATGGCGAGTTTTTTGCATCGGATGTTTTGAGCTTTAGTCCCCGTCAGGTGGTTTTAGGTCCCAAGGAAACGCAGAAAATCAGGGTAATGTCGCGTTTACGGGGGAATTCTGCCGATGGAGAGTATAGATCTCACTTATTGGTGCAGGAAGTACCAGAGGCAAAACCGGCAAAAGATGCCACTAATTCGGCATCAAAAGGCCAATTGGGTATTAATGTGCAGGCAATTTTTGGCATTAGTATTCCTGTGATTTTACGGAAGGGCCAGTTGGAGGCGCAAGTCAAGCTGGAAAATCCGAGGTTAAAGAAGAATGAGCATGGTACTTTTCTGGATTTTGATCTGATTCGTAGCGGAAATAAATCCATAGTGGGTACTGCAAAAGCTTTTACAGGGTCACAGGAAATTGCTATTCTCAAAAACGTTGCTGCGTATCTTTCTGTTCCAATGCGTACCGTATCGTTAAGGATTGATTCTGCTTATGCAACTGACTTGGTTGGAAAACAAATACGTATTACTTTCGGCGCGGAAGGCGAGAACGAAGACTCTCCGCCTGCTGAAATTACGTTTTCTGCCAAATAGTTATGCAAGCACTTTAATTCCTTCTCTTTATTGTCTGGGCTTTGTATTTGTGCCGCTGGCTCATTCGGATGATGTCATGCCTGTGGCGGATATTAGGGCCGAGAAGTTGCTGGCCGAGGAAAGTGTGCAGGAAACTGGACAGATGCCGTTATCTGCGCCTGCACCTGTGGATGCTGTGCCGCCGCCAAATGTCGATTTGGTATCTGAAGTTCAAGCTGATGAAGGTGGGGAGCAAGAACCTGATCAGATCGATAAAGAAAGACAAGTCGAAAAGAATGGCTTGCAGGAAGAACAAGTGGTACAAAATAACCCTGTGTCATCCGATTTAGCAGAAATTGTTACTCGCCCTGATGAGGATTTGCTGATTTTGACGTTCAAGCTTGGTGAGTATCTCTTGCTTGATGCGCTTCTTTGTTATCAGGATCTGGATCAGGACAAGTATTTTATCCCGTTGATTGATTTTCTGGATGCTCTTGAATTTCCGGCTACCATCTCAGCGGATAATCTGAGTGTCGAGGGTTGGTTTTTAGAAAATAGCAGACAATTTAATATTGATCTGGCGACCGGCAAGGCGATTATTGAGGGTAAGAGCTATGATTTAAGTTCCTCTGATGTGGAGCGTCATGCGGATGGGGTCTATGTTTCTTTGAAGCAGTTACAAAAATGGTTTCCGGTTACGCTTGATCTTGATTTTAACGAGCTAAGTTTGGTGGTAAAGTCTTTGGAGCCTTTGCCGCTCGAAATACGAAAAGCCAGAGACTCCAAACGCGAGGGTATTAGAAGTGGGACTCAGATCGATGAGGCTGAATTGCCTATTATGGAGGCGGCGGCGCCTTTTTTCTCCATTCCTTTTGCCAATGTCAGTATGCAATCCAGATATGAGAATACGGAAGGCGTAGATGAAAGAGCCTCTTACAGAATAACGCAGCTCGCCTCGGGTATTGTCGCGGGACAGGATGCGTCTTTAAGTGTGAATTACGCAACAAATGATGAGGAAAGCCCCGATATTCGTTTTAAAGTTGGTCGTAAGGATATTAATGGAGAATTATGGGGGGTAGGCTTATCAGAATATCAGGCTGGAGACATCAACACATTTTCAACGCCTTTATTGACCAGAGGGGCTAGTGGTCGTGGTGTAGAGGTTTCGAATATTCCTATTGATGCCAATCGCGGCGCGCAATCGGGAAATGTAGAGTTACGCGGGGAATTGCCTGTTGGCTATGAAGTTGATGTGATGCGAAACGGGCAGCTAGTAGGGTTTATTGAGGAGCCTGATGAAAATGGAGAGTATGTTTTCGATGATTTGAATGTTCTGCCCGGTCTTAATGTTTTTGAATTGGTGTTCTATGGGCCCCAAGGTCAAAAAGAGGTTAAGGAAGAGCGCATTTATGTGCCGGCAAATCCTGTAGAGAAGGGTAAAATTCATTATAAAGTGAATACGATACAAGATGAAAAGAACCTGTTTACAAATCGTGATTCCAGTGCAGCGGAGGAAGATTTTGGCAAGTTTCGTCTGACCAGCGAAGCAGAATATGGTTTGACAGATACATCTTCTTTATATGGCGCTTTAGCAACGCTTACGACGGAAGGTAAAAGAAAAAATTATGCATTATTGCGCTATAGCCGCTCTTTCAAGGGAATAAGAATGGATTTGTCTAATGCGTGGTCACGCGGTGGCGGGGAGAATGGCCGTGCTTATGGTGTTCGTTTGCAAAGCAGTTATAAAGGTTTGCGCTGGCAAGCAGAGCATAATTATTATCAGACCTTTGAGTCCGAGCAAACGGATCGCGGTCAAATTATCGGGGATTTGGAGCGGGAGAGTGTGCTTAAGGTTTCCGGCCTTTTGCCTCTTGTGAAAAATATACCTTTTACGCTCAATGTCGGGCATTTTACCAATAGAGAAGATCACCGAAAAACCGAGTGGGATGCGCGTTTTACCAAGAATTTCAAAAAAATCCGTTTTACCGGACAGATTTTTCAAGCTCTTGAAAAAGGCAAAGACCGCGATACAGATGCAACATTGCAGGTTAGTTCCCGTCTTCAGAAGCTTAATTTGCGGGGGACGGCGCGTTATGCTATTGAGCCGGATGCGGGTTTGCAAAATCTTACTTTTAATGCGGATTGGCGTTTTGAAGATAAGACAACCCTTCGTTTTGGAGTTTCCCGTTCGGGTGTGGATGATCCAGTTCATCGTGTAACTTTGGGCGGGAGTTATGATTTTGATAAACTGAAATTAGGGGCTACGGGAAGTTATGATGATAATGATGAATTTATTATTCTGGTAAATACCAGTTTTGGTCTCGGGTTTGATCCTTATGCACGAAAAATTCTTATGAAGTCAGATCCAATGGCTGATACGGGAATCATAGCGCCGCGGGTTTTTTATGATTATAACTCGAACGGGGTTTTTGACGAGCGGGATGAATGGCTGGAGGGTGTGGGCTTTGCCGGTACAGGTTTTGACAAGAATGAAAAAACCAATAAAGAGGGTTATGCTGTCCTTAGTAATGTCAGATCTTATGCTTATAATACGGTTTTTCTTGATGAAGGCGGGCTTCCTGATCCATTTATGCGTTCTGTTAACGAGCCGCAAAAAATTATGCTGCGCCCCAGTCAGATTGTGCAAGCCGATTATCCGGTTGTTATGCAGGGCGAAGTTGATGGGTTAATTACGGCTGTAAAACGTAATGATCGTGATCCTTTATCATCGGTGCAGATCCATATTAAATCAAAGGATACCAATGAAGTTATTCGCAGCATTAGAAGTGAATTTGACGGGTTTATTTTTGCAGGGTCTATCCCCATGGGCGCTTATGACATGCAGCCGGATTCCGAACAACTAGGAAAGCTTGGATATTGCTCGGTTTCATCTAAGGGCTTTGTGCTGGAGCCGGATAATCCGTTTGCCAGTGTTGACGAATTTGTTGTGCATTATGCAGGATATGAGAATAAGGCGGATGTTTTGATTTCGATTGCTGCTCCGAAAGAAAAGGCAGAAAAGAGCAGAGACAATTTATTGAAAAATCTTTATAGGCGCTTTCCGCAGGATCTGGACCAGAATATCGAGCCTGTCTATGTTATGTCGGATAATCAAAAAGAAGATAATGGTGGTGAAGTTTTATACGATCTGGCTTTCTTGGAGGTTGAAAAAAATATAGCTGAAAAGATTTGTGCGTCTTATTCAGGTCAAAAGAGCGATTGTGTCATGACCGCTTATGAGAATTCATGCCCGTTTGCGCCGTCTTATTTGGAAAAGCTAACACAATTAGAGGGTGAGGCTATTTCTGGAGCTTCCGGACTGGGTGGTGAGCTTCAGCCGCTTGATGAGGGAGATGTAATCAGGGTTATTGATAATTAACCGTAACCTGATATGTGCCTGTATAGGATCCGCCTTGCTGGTTATTATTGATTTGCAGATCAGCTCCGATAGCAAAGGTGAGATTGCCGCTATTGTCAAATTGCGGGGAGCTGCCTGCGTCATGTATGAAATTTGTGATGTTCATGGCGTTACCTGTTCCGGTTAAATTCCCGTTTGCAAAAGATATTGATACAGACGAATCAGCTGTGCCTGTTACAGAAAAGCTTCCTGTTTGTGCTGTGCTTCCAACGGTACTTGAGGTGCCTGAAATGGTAATATCATTGGAAAGACCCAATGTTATCGTGTCTGCGTTTTCATCAACCAGAATTGTTCCGAAGTTCATTGGGGTAACTTCGGAAATAACCAATTGAGTCTTGATCTCGACCAAAGCTGTGCCTATAGCTGTTTCTGCCTTTGCAATATTATGGTAGCAGAAAAAGCAGGCAAAAAAGCTCGCCAGAAAATATATAGTCCCTCTCACATCCACGTATTTATAGTAGCACATAAAGGTAAATAATTCTTAATAAGCTGTTGTTTTTAAACAATTATATTCCTAAGTATAGGAATACTAATATACAAAAGATACTTATGTAAAAATATATAATGATCAAGTATTAAAATACTTTTTCCTAATATAAAATGCTGGAAATAAATTTCTAATTAGGGTAGTATCTTTTTGTCTGGGATCAATATTAGTGTGGGGATCGCCAATGGGCAAGGTAAAAAAGCTTTTGGAAACTGCTGAAGCATCTGTTTTTCTGAAAACAAACGAAATTGTTAAAAGAAATATACGTATTGGTGATACGCGCACTAGCGTGACTTTGGAGCCACAAGTCTGGAATATTCTTAAGCAAGTATCAGAGGAGCATGAATGCAATGTTCACCAGCTTTGCGAGATGATAAATGAGCGAAAAAATCCTGCATCGTCTCTGGCTTCGGCGATTAGGGTGTTCCTAATTTCTTATTTGCAAATCAAATATTCAAAATTAAAAAGGTGAGTATCATGAAACGTATAATGGTTGTTGATGATAATGAGGATTTGAGTGAATTACTATGCGAAATCCTCAGGCATGAAAATTATGATGTCGTTTCGAAAATTAATGGTGCGCAGGCTATAGATAGTCTTGAGGCCGGTGAACAGTATGATTTGATTATGACTGATCTGATTATGCCTGAAAAAGACGGGTATGATGTTTTAAATTATATCAAAGCTCAGGGTTTAAATGTGCCAACAATTGCAGTTTCAGGTGGTGGTATGATTGCTGCGGCAAATGATGTTGCCGGAGCAGTAGGTGGTTTGGCCTCGGAAGTTTTGTGCAAGCCAATTAAGTTTGATGTGCTTACAAATACGGTTAAAAAATTAGTCGGATCTTAAGCTTTTTAATGGAAAATATTCTAATACCTTGAAAAATGCTGTTTACAATAAATAATTATAAAGCTACATTGATCTTGTAGCCTTCCTATAAGAATTTTTGTGTAAATATTTGTTATAATTCGGCTTTGTTTAGAGGAGATAAACAACATGATAAGTAGAAAACTTTTGCTGACATCGGCTTTGTGCGCGACTGTTGGTTTTTATTCATTTAACGCAAGTGCAACGGATGTTGATGTTGATGCGACGTTAACAGCTTCTGCTGCGGTTACACTGGTAAAAGACAGTGATATGGATTTCGCAGGTATTGACTATGCTGCGGGTCACACTGGTACGATGGAACTTGAGCCAGATAGCACAGTCAGTTTTTCTGTTGGTCCGACAAACATGACAGCATCAGGTACACCTGCTGCCGGTCAGATCAGTATTACATCAGCCGCGAACACAATTGACGTAACTTGTGATGCAACAGGCGTGATCAGTGATGGTACACGTGATGTCAACATTACAGAAGTAAAATGGGATGTTTCTGCAACAACATATGCTTTAGCAGCCAATACATGTGGTGGCCTTGGTGTTGGTGCTGTATCTTTGGATACAGGTGCTTCGCCTAACCCGGTTTTATATATTGGATCCCAGCTTGATATCACATTGAACGTGTTTAACGGTAGTAGTGGTTCTACACCTTATAGCACAGCAACTGGTCCAAACGGTGATCCTATTACATTCCGTCTGGTTTACCAATAAGCCTTGGTTTTAAAGCTTTATCAGCTTATAATGGGCTGCGTACATTATGTACGCGGCTTTTTTACTGTCTATGGTGGATCTTTTGCGCATCAGCTATCAGTCCTTATTTCTGATGATTATAAGCAGTATAAGTTTTGCTTATTCTGCAAATTTGGCGCGGGCGCAAGTCGTTATAAATAGTAACGCCAATATCAATTTCGGAACAGTAGATTTTGATACGACCTATAATGGGAATATCCAGTTGGGGACAGATGGTAATGTCCAGACGACCGGCTTTGGTTTGGTGGCCAGAGATAACGGGAATGCGGGTGCTATTCAAGTGACGTCACCAGATACTGGAATTCTGGAGCTTAAATGTTCTTCTACAGCGCAGCTTACTGATCCTACGGCGACCGATCTGGATATTGTAAATGTCGAGATTGCCGTGAATACAGGCGTAGCATTTAGTAGTGGTGTAGATTGTAATGGTGTTGGCGGGGGTGATGCTGTGGCGACGACTTTGGATATGGATGCTTTGGGTGATCCTAATATATTTATTGGGGGCGAGATTGCTATTACGGGCGCTATTACATTGCCCAGTGACCGCGTTTATAATACAACAGGCTCGGGAACGCCAATTCAGTTGTCTATTGTCGTTCAATAATTTAAGCTCTTTTATGAGAGTGTGTTTTACTTAAAAGGTAGTTTAATGGTCCGCAATTTCTTTCTCTCTCTTTTCATTGTTTTTATATTTGCTTTGAGCCCATTACAGTCCAGCGCCGAAGCTGTTTTGTTTTTTGCGCCGACACGGGTGGATATAAGCGATCAAAACCCGATACAGGAAGTGCGCGTCACAAACACGTCTAGTTCGCCCAAGTCCTACACATTATCGGTTCATGATCTGGTGATGACGGAAAGCGGTGTGACAACGCGGGTTGATGGTTTTGATTATTCTGCAAAGCGTATGATTCGCTTTGTGCCGCGGCAATTTGATATTGCGCCAGGCAAAACTCAGATTGTTAGAATTATGGCACGTATATCGCCGGCAACTGAAGACGGTCAATTTCATAGTCATTTAGAGTTTTTGGAAAATGTACAGCGTAGTAACGAATTGGTCGCCGAAGAAGATACCGAGGCCAAAGCCAGAATGAAGGCGCAGATTGCCTATGCTACGGCGATTCCTGTGACGTTGACCAAGGGTGAGATTAAAACACAGCTTGATATCTCGGATCTGGATATTAGACGAAATGAGCGCGGACAATATATGCTTTCTATGGTATTAGGGCGCTCTGGTAACGGGCAGGGCAATGCTTTGATCAATACGGATTATATTGCGCCTGATGGAACGGTTACAAAGGCTGCGGCGCAAAGACCCGTTTATATTTACCGTGAAATTGACAAACGAAATCACAGTTTTGTTTTAGAGTTGCTTGATGGTGTAGAGCTTCAGAAAGGAGGACAAATTTTGGTCAAGCTCTTTAATCAGAATGTTTCCGTGACCGATCCGGTCAAGGAAATGAAACTGTCAATCGACTAATCTCTTTTACCTTTTCGCATTCCCGCGGGAAGGATTTAACTGCAACTGACCATGACTGGTAAGCTTCCCAGAGCCGTTTTTACGGTTCTGGTATATATTTTTGGTTTTCTTGTCTTTGGCATTATGGCAAATGCTAAACCCTGTTTTGCGGCCATATCACAAGTGGAGCGTCCCGAGGAAGAGCTCCTTATCCTTGAACTTCATATTAAAGATAAAATTCGTAGTCGTGCTTTTTTAGGCTATTTACCGCAAGGCGCGGCATTAGAGGATGCTTTATTCCCGCTTGGGGCTTTGTCGCGTATGCTGAGTTTTAAGATTGATGTTGATCCTGCACGCGGTTACGCACAAGGATGGTTTATTGAAGACGGTAATGCGTTCCGCTTGGATTTGGAGCAGAATAAAGCATTTACTCGCGGTCAGGAGTTTCCTCTGGATCAGGGAGATGTTGAAGCGCATTATGAGGATATTTATGTGCAGGCCAGTGTTTTGGAGCAATGGTTTGATCTTCAAATTGAAATCGATTTGGGCGCATTGCGCGGGTATATCAAAACAGATCAGCTTTTCCCTTATGAGAAGGAGGCGCAGCGTAAAAAACGGGCCGAGCAATATGCGAATATGCCGGATGCACAAAGTTATGATTACAGTTCTGCGGAGTTGATGCCTTATAAATGGTTTACTCTGCCTAGTGTTGTCATGCAACAATCGGCTTTATACCGTCATAGTCTGGGCGATAATCATGTTCAGGGTACAACCTCAATCCAAACAAGTGGGGATTTCCTGAAATTCGGAACGCGGATGACCTTGGCGGGTGTGACAGATTCCCAGAACCAGAGTGAATTGCAAACGGCAACACTTACCTTTCAGCGGCGAGATCCAGGTAATAATTTGCTTGGACCGCTAAATGCCGGAAGGGTGGCTTTCGGGGATGTCGATTTTCCAGATGTACCTTTGATAGTCTCCCGCAAAAGAGGGCGCGGTTTTTCAGTTTCTTCAGAATCGCAATTGGGCACGACGCGGTCTTTCGGGCCGGAGACCACTATTATTGACGGAGATGCGCCGATTGGTTGGGATGTAGAATTATACCGCAATAATCATTTTGTCGGGTTTCAGGAAGTTGATGAAACGGGACGCTATAGCTTTGAAGATGTTACTCTGATCAAGGGTTTTAATCTTTTTAAGGTCGTGCTTTATGGGCCGGAGGGGCAAACAAGGACAGAAACCCAGCGCATTGTTCGTGGGGCGAGGATGTTACGGCAGGGAGAAAAATCTTATGATTTTTCAGTCGGGCAACCAGAAGCGGATTTCATTCCAATTGCTGAAGATAGCCGTACCGATTCTACTTTCGGGGCGAGCGGGCGTTTCTTTTATGGTGTGCGCGAAAACTTTACACTGGGCGGCAGTGTCTTCCGCGGTAGTGATGCCAGAAGTGTTTCAACAGAAGAGCAGAGCGCGGCGACTGTTACGGCTATTACCGGATTTAAAGGCATTCGCACGCAGGCTCAATTGATGCGGGCTAATGAGGGGCGCAGCGCTTATGATTTTGAAGCTTCGACGCGAATATTAGAGACGAATATTTCAGCAGGGCATACGATTTATGAAGGATTTCATGAAGATGATCAAAGGGTGAAAGATGTAACAAGTGTAAATGTCGGGCGTAAGATCGGGCGTTTTTCAGCCAATATTGAGGCTGAAAAACGTAGCTTTGTGGAAGATACCTACAAGGATGAGGATTCGGTCAAAGCAACTATCTCGACCCGTGTGTCGCGTGTTAATTTAACAAATAGGCTGGAAAAGACATGGTCTGAAAACCGTGCGCAAGAAAATTTTGATGGTGAGTTTGTTGCGGCAATGGATTTGTGGAATTGGCGTTTGCGCAGCAATCTTACTTATGATTTAGGTGATCAGGTTCAGGATCATTTGCGTAATGTCCGTTTGACAGTGGATAGGAGAATAGGACGCGATGGTCGCATCCGGCTTAATGGGACTTATGATTTTTCTGCAAACCGCAGCACATTTGATGCGCGCTATACCAAGGAATTCGAGGATTTTTCTATTGATGTCAATATGGGTGGATCAAATGATAATGAGTATTTTGGCGGTGTGGCGATGCGCACGGCGTTGCAAGCCGATCAGGATGGTAAGTATCATATGGTCAGCGCTAGGGATGGGGGCTTGGGTTCGGTAGGCTTGCGGGCTTATCTGGATACAAATCATAACGGACAATATGATGAAGGTGAAAAGCTATTGAAGAATATCAGTTTTCGTTCCAATCGCGGTATCATTGATGGCACAACTGATGAAAACGGGGTGATTTTCATTAATGGTCTAAGCGAGAGCGCAACTCGTTTTTCATTACAGGAAAGCAGCCTTCCAAGTATTTATCTTAAGCCTGCTTTTGATTATGTCGATATTATTCCGCGCAGTGGTACGACGGCTAAGGTCGATATTGCCTTTACGCAGCTTGGCGAGATTGACGGCTTTATTCTGGCTTCTGAAAAGACTGAGCAGGGAGAGCCCAAGGCGGCACCCGGTATCGAGGTTATGCTGATTAATGCCGATACAGGCGCGGAAGTTGATGTGATCTATAGCGAGTATGACGGGTATTATGTTTTCCCAGCGTTAGAGCTTGGTAATTATACGGTCAAAGTTGGCGCAACATGGGAGGAGGATGAATCTAGCCTACCTGTTCAAAATGTTAGCTTGAGCGATGACGAGCCAATTGTGATGGATGTTAATATAACGTTGCCGCCACGTAATTCTGAGACAATGGAACTTAGTCAGAATAAGCAGGAAATTGCTGAAATAGAACCTGCTGCTGGAATGGCTCTTGCCGACCGTAATACCTATATTCACATCAGTTCTATGAGTGCAGCACAATCAGCCGAGTATGAGCGTTCAAGGCTGGAGGAAAAATTTTCTTCTGTGCTGTCTGGTGTATCTTTGGATGTGCGTCAGGTTGAGGTTAAGGGCAAGACATTCTACCGGATTATCGGCGCAGTAGCAGATAAGCAGCAAGGTCAGTCTTTATGTGACCTGTTAATCGCCCGCAATATTGAGGGGGGATGCCGCGTGATGCGTAACCGCAAGCAGTTCGCAGCCAAGATGGTGGAAAAAAAGCAAGGCCATCTTTTCATTCATATCAGCTCTTTGAGTAGTGAAAGCAGTGCAAAGCATGATCTTAAGGCGCTGCAAGAGGTGCATGGCGAAGTGTTGAATGGGGTAGAGCTTCTTATCCGCGAGGCGGTCGTGCAGGGTAAAACCTATTACCGCATTATTGGCGCAGTATCTGATAAGCAAAAAGGGCAGGATTTATGCCGTAAATTAAAAGATAGAAATATTGAAGGTGGTTGCCGTTTGATATCACTTTAACTATCCGTTGATAGTGCCAAAATCTTACTGATCTCGGCAAGATTGCGACCGCTTTCATTACTCCATTGATTATATGCTTCTTGTATTTTTTTTACATTTGTTTTGGATGTGGCTGGTTTATCTATAACTTTGGCTTGAATGAGTGCAGCTATGCCATCTTTGCCTAAAACAAACCCGTCTTTCCCGATAGAGCGTAGAAAATATTGACAAGTTTGCCCGCCAAGACGCGCACCCTTTTTATGCAATATTTCAAGCAATCCAATGAAATCTTCTTTGGGCCAATTCGCGATAAAATTTGCAAAAGATCCATAGTCTTGTGCAAATTCCAGGATCATGGAAGCATTAATTGAAACCGTTTCTATTTTTTGCGGGTTTCTGATGATGCGCTCATTCTGGCATAGGTTTTCAAATATTTCTGGTGTTATTAGTGCGCATTTCTCAATATCAAAAGACCAGAAAACATCTTCAAAATCCGGCCATTTGCTTTCAATGACTTTCCAGACAAATCCTGCTTTGAAAATTGCGCTGGTCATGGCTGATAGATAACGGTCATCTGAAATAGATGTTAATTCATTTGCTGTTTTAATATTTTTTGGTAATAGAACTTCAATAGCTTCGGGGCTTCCTTTGCGTTCAACGGCTCTTTTGTATATTTCTTCGAATTTTTGCATTTTTGGCCTTTTGCTTTTGTAATATGGTATTCTGAATGTATAGTTGTAAAGTATGTCAAAAGGGCACTATATGTTTACAAAAGAAGAAATAAAAGAAAATCTTGTTGGGTGTTTTGAGGTTTTACTATTCATGAAAAGCGGCATTGATCGCTTCAAAAATATTGCTAGAAAAGATGCGATTAAATCCTTTGCCGTGCCAGTTGTGATGCTGCCGATTGTGATGGCTGTTCAGGTTATGACCTCGAAGGAAGGCTATACAATACCTTACATAATTACCGTCCATTTTATACGTATGTTTGCCAGTTTTGGTCTTTATCTGGGTTTGGTGTATTACATCAGCAAGTTGCTGGAAAAGCAGCAATATTTTTCAAATTTTGTGGTGGTCGCAAATTGGTGGAATATTATCGGTTTGATTATGGTTTTGCCGATCGTGTTTTATGTTTTCCAAGGCTTTGATGTTACGGGGATAGAGAATTATGCGATTTTTATCTCTGTCATGGGATATGTGTATATGGGATTTATTCTAACTCATACTTTGCGGATTCCATGGGAAATGGGTGGATTTATTGCAATTTCAGGTTTGGCTGTTGATGAGACAATTTGGGACATCATCATTTATTTCTTTGGTGACATCACTTTGATTGACGGGACCTAGAGAAATTTATTATTATACATATTCTTGTGTAGCTTTGCCTGTTGGGCTGAAATTGCTATGCTTTGGTAAAAAGAAAAAATGATAATAATGGGTGAAACAGCCATATGGCCGATCAAAACGATGATAAGCGTAATATAAACTCATCCCGCCGTGATTTTTTGCGTCAGTCCGGCTTGCTTGCTGTAGGCGCTGCGGTTAGTCGTTTTTCTTTTGCTTCGGATAATGATCAGGATAAGCCGAAATTGCCCGAGGTTCATGTCAAAAGCTCCAGTGCGTGGATTGCGGGAGAAGAGGAATTTCTTGATGATTCCAGAATTGATGCTAGTGATCCAGCAAAAGTAAATGTTGATCTTGATACGCCGTTTTATCTGGCGTCTCCGACCAAATTGCTGGTGGATTTGGTTTTGTTAAGTGCTTTGGATGGACGGTATAAGGATATCCAGATATCGCCGGATGAAGAATTGGTGATGTCGCCCTATGCTTTGATGCGTAGTACGAATAGCGCTTTTGCCAATTTAACCAAAGATAATTTTATTTTGCTTGATGGTAAGAAAACAGACACTATTCCTGTTCATAAGTCGCGGGAATGGCTGACGGCGTTTTCTCTAAATGATGTGACACAGGCTTTGGTGGAGCGTATAGCCAATGGTCGCCAAATCGAAAGCGGGCTATCGATTGGTAAAAGCGTAAGGCTGGAACAGAAATTTATTGCCGAATACATCAATCCTTTGCTAGAGGAATTAGGTATGAGTAATACACGCATTCGTACGTCAACAGGTTTGCGTGTAAATCCTAAAAATGGCAATCCGGCGCATTTCGAGAACTACACAACGCATCGCGATATGATGAGGCTGGCTAATGCGATGCATGCGGAATTTCCAGATGAATTTGATGTGTATCGTAATGCAGAAGTGCGTATTGATCGAGTTTTTAAGGACCCTGATTCAGGGAAATGGTTAGAGCGTTATGACCGATTTGCCAATGATACGCCTAATCTGGAAACCTCGGTCGAGGCGAAGGATCCCAAGGCAGCATCTATTCCCATTGAAGGTGTTGATAGCGGCAAGAGCGGTTTGAATAATCTGGCGTTGTGGCAGGCCTTGCAGCGATATGATCTGGGGCATGGAAAGCATTTGTACTTCTTTACCACAGGGGATGGTAATGACACTTATGCCACGCATCCGAAACAGGTTCTTGAAAATGCACTTGCGCAGATTAAACCGACAATAACGCCAAAGCCCGAAAAGGATATTGATCCTGATGCGCCGACTTTGATTGCGTAAGAAACAGAAAAATTAAGGGCATATAATCAATGAAATGGGATGATTTAAAGCAAGGGTTATCAAGCGGTGATCCTGCTGCGTATATTCAAAATCTGCGTGATAGTGGTGCTTTGAAAGAGGCATTGCCGGAGGTAGATGTTTTATTCGGTGTTCCGCAAGTGCCGGAATATCATCCAGAAATTGATACGGGAATTCATACGCTGATGGTGGTAAAAAGAGCTGCTGAGCTAAGTGATGATGTGGGTGTGCGTTTTGCGGCGCTGGTTCATGATCTCGGTAAAGGCTTAACGCCCGAAGAGGAGTGGCCCAAACATATAGGGCATGAAGAGAGCGGCGTTGGCCCTGTGCGGGATGTTGTACGAAGATTATGCGTGCCTGATGATATTGCTGATCTGGCTGAAAAAGTGACGCGATACCATTTGCATGCGCACCGCGCTTTAGAAATGAGGCCGGGTAAAATCGTAAGCTTGCTTGAAAATATCGGAGCGTTTGAAAACCCTGAGAATTTTGAGCGGTTCTTAATCACTGTTCAGGCTGATAAGCAGGGGCGTTTGGGTATGGAAGATAAGCCTTATCCTCAAGCCGAGTATCTGAGGCAGGCCCATAGCGCAGTGCGAAATTCTATGGCTTTGGAACGCGATCCTGAGCGAATAAAAATCAGGTGTAATGAAGCGGTTTCCAAGCTTAAGAAACTGAGTGCTAATGGGAAGGCTGTTGAGTAAGCATATTTTGAAAAAATCTTAATTGCGTGACATAATGATCATTGCGGTGATATAAATGGTTGTGGTTGAGAATTTGATTGCGGGTTATGTCATGACAGATGAAACGGAGAAACTAAAAAAAGGCACAGGGATTTTGGAATCTTTGGATAATGCGACAAAAGAGGACTGGGCAGAAGCCCAAAGAAGAGTGGAAGAGGCAGAAAAAAGTAGTGATGAGTGGCTCAAAGGTCTGATTGATGAATATGACAGGAAATGAAACAAGAAAGGAAATACGTTATGACAGATGAAACGGAGAAACCAAGAAAAGGCACAGGGATTTCAGAATCGTTGAAAAATGCGACGAAAGAAGAATGGGCGGAAGCTATGAGAAGAGCAGAGGCACGCGAGAAAAGTAGTGATGAATGGTTAAAAGGTCTTTTTGAGGAATATGATGAGAAACAAAAAGGCGAAGGTAATGAGCAAAGTGATGCAGATGGTCCTTCTGGCACTCATCCGTGATTTAAGATTATAATTTTTTGTGAGGGGCAAAAATGGCAAATCCGGAAGATGATAAATGGAAAATTGCAAATGAAGTTCAGGACGGGCCTGATTCACTCAGGCTGAATACTCTGGATGATGGTGTTTCACTTGTTCCTGAGCGCGCCTTGTTGCATGAAACTATTGTTCAAGCTGTAACGGAGAGGCGCATATTTGATCATGGTGAAACAGCGGCTGGTTATGATGCTCAATTTTTCAAAAAATTTACAGAATTACAGCGATCGGATGAGTTTAAAGCTCTGGTGGAAAAGGGGGAGTTTACCAGAGAAGATGTTTCAAAGTTGCTGGATAGTGCCGGATATGAAAAATTGCCCGAAGTGCCGCGCTCCGAGCATATAACGGCCATGGTAACGGGCGGTCCGGCAACTGGTAAAACAGGTATATTTGATGAATTGCAAATGCAAAAACCGGAATTGGTTGAAAATTCTGTCCGGATTAATCCAGATGATTATAAGGCTATTTTGGCTAATCCGGCGGAACATGGTCGTGCCTTTGCAGATATGGCACATCGGGAAAGTTCTCTTCTTTCAAAGGAGATTTTGGCGCGGCTGGATGAAAAGTTGCAGGCCGGTAGTGCGCCGCATGTTGTAATGGATGTGGTTTCTCCCAATGAAGCCAGAATGAAAATAGCCGGTCAGTCCGAGCATTTAATTGTATATAGTGGGACATTGCCGCCCGAACAAGCCTTGGATCGATCATATGGCAGGTTCTTGGAAACTGGACGTCAAACCCCGACAGAGGTGGTTTTGGATGGTGCCAGAAAAGCCTCTGCGTCGATGCCGGATGTCATGGATCATTCAGGCTTGGAGATGCTTGTCTATAGTACCGATGTTCCCAAAGGTGAACCGCCTAAATTAGTGGCGGAATGGGATGCTAATACAAAGGCATTGAATGTTTATGATCCTGATTCCTTTGTTGATTTTGTTGAACGCAGGAATTTGAATCCAGCTGCTACTGGTCCTGATGATTTATATCCATCTGGCAGGGGGCCTGGCAATATCGCAGATAGTTTGGCGGAATACACAGATAAGGGCGCTACAATTAATTTGCTGGATGCTGAGGGTAAGGTAGCCATTTCCTATACACCTGATGGCGTGGAAACGAAGTTGCCGCTTGAATCTTCTCGGGGGAGCAATTTTTATCAGGAGGTGGGTGAAGCTCATCAAAAGAATATTACGGACGTCTCTAAACCAAGAGCGCCGGAAGCTGCCGAGATTGTTTCTGATTCAAAAACCACAGTTCCGGATACCCCTGAGGGGAAGCTTGCGACCAGTATATTAGAAGATTCCGATACAAGGGGGTTTTGGGCAGATCCAAGCGGAGAAAATCTGCATTTTTTCAGTGAAGAGCACAAAGCGATTGTCAGTGTTACACCGGAAGGTACGACATTACAGCAATTTGATGATTTGGATGCTGCGCAAAAAGCTTTTGGCTCAAAAATGCAGGATGTTGGACAAGCTCTTGGCGATATCCCTGATCTTAAGTCAGGTGGCCTAAAAGGTTTGAGTGAGGCATTCAAGTCTATGGGGTCTGGTGCTCTAAAGATTGTTGGTGAATTTGGAGAAAGAGCAGCAGAGGTTGCTGGTCGTGCGACGAAGCTTTTGGGGGTTCTTGGGGGGGCATATGTTAGCTATGAAGCAACAAATTTAGCCCTTAAAGGTCATGAAATGGCCGAGTTTGGTATGATTCCACCAGAATCACTGCCAGCCTATGACACTATGCTGGGGGCGTTTATTACGCAGGCTGTAGCTGACCCGACCTTAATTGGCGGTGAGTTGGCAATTCAGAAGGTTTTTGATGAATGGGCAGATGCTTATGGTATAACTGATCCGCTTGTTAAGGCTGAGTTACAACCGGGTTTGCTTATTAATGATCTTAAGGACGCAATAGAAGGGTTACATAATCAATTTAAGGAGATGTCAGATGATTTGATAGCGACAGGGGCGCCTGTTGTTAAAGAAATAATGGATCAGATAGGCGAAGATAAGTTTTCTCAATTAAGCCATGAAGAAAAAGTTCAATTTGTTGTCGAAAAGCTGGCAGATAAGATGAATGATCCCGAGGATCTTGCAAGGTCTTTGGGCAAGAGTGCGCCGGAATTTAGTCGTTTTCTTAATGATGGTATCAAAGATTTGTTGCCTGATAGTATTATTCCTCTTCCCTCTCCTTCTGACGGTAGCTGGTTCGATAATCTGATTCCTGATTTTAACTTACCCAGTATACCGGAGTTTAGACTGCCCACACTTCCGGATTTCAACTTTAATATCATTCCAGATTTTAGTATTCCCAGTGTTCCCGAGATGCTTAGATTTGGTGATAATATTGATAGTAGCCCGTTGCAAGATGTGAATCCCGAAACTATGCACGCTAGTAACTCAACACCAGATGGTGTTACCGACAGGACTACGGAGGTTGCTTCTATTATTCCAACGGGTAGTTCATTGACGGTGCAATCCAGTGATGGGCAGGCCAGTTTGGTGCAGGGGATTGTGCCTGATAATCAAGTACAACTCATGCAAAATGAAGAGGATTCAGTTAGCTTGGATCAAGCAAGAGCTCAGCAGCTTGAACAGCAAAGAGCTGCGGAATTGGCTGCGCAGCAACAGCAACAGGCGATGGAACAGCAGCAAGCCCAGCGCATTAATCTGTCATAAAACAAGCTTAAAACTGGTGATTTCGCTTCTCTTTTCTGCTAGTCTTTTGGCGATTGAAACTATTTTGTCAAGCTGATGTCCGAAGAAGAGCCTTTACCCCCTGTAGATGAAATGCCTGTTTTGCAGGATGCTGTGAAGGCGATGAAGCTGGATCTGGCGGTTAGTGATACTGGTGAGGTCTATATTTTTCATCAAAGCCCTATGCCCGAGCGTGTGAATTGGGTGCAATATGATCGCGAGTTGCTAAAACTATATTTCATTAGTGAAAAGGGCCGGATACAAGGTGTTGGCATGAAGGTCATGAAAAAGCTGGATGAAGTGATAGCGTCGGCAAAGCGTGTGTATCTTATTCGCCGTGAAAACGGAGAAACGAAAAGCGTGTATGAAATGCCGCTTGTTCATCAATTGAATTAAAATTATGTCTCAAACTTATTCTATCAATATTCATCGTTTGCAAGCAGATTTACAGAATCTGGCAAAAATTGGTTTTGATCATGAAACCAAAGGTGTTAACCGGATCGGTTTTTCCAGAGCCGATTATGAAGGGCGTTTATGGTTGATGAAGCAGTTTAAGGCTTTAGGCCTTGAGCCTTATATGGATGGGGCGGCGAATGTAATATGCCGTTTGGGCGATCCTGATAAACCGGCCGTGATTATGGGCTCGCATACGGATAGTGTGCCTGATGGCGGCATGTTTGATGGGGCGCTTGGGGTTTTATGTGGTCTTGAGGTCATGCGTGTGATCAAGGAACATAGCATTGATCTGACTTATCCTATTGAGGTTGTTTCTTTTAGCGAAGAAGAAGGGCGTTTTGGCGGGATGTTCGGGGTACAGTCTTTTTGTGGCCAGATTGATCCGGCATGGATTACATCTGTGCAGGATACAAATGGCATTTATCTGAAGGATGAAATGCAGGCTTTGGGTTTAGAGCCTTTGGATGCACTTAAAGCTTGCCGTGCGCCAGAGACAGTGAAAGCCTATCTGGAGGTCCATATTGAGCAAGGCCCTGTTTTGGAAGAGATGAATTGTCCGATAGGCGTTGTTGAGGGAATTACAGGCGTGTTTGACTGGAGTGTGTGCCTTATAGGGGAGGCTAATCATTCCGGTACGACGCCGATGGATAAAAGACGTGATGCTTTTATGGGCTTAACCAAGTTTGCACAGCAAATACCGCGTATTATAGAAGATCATGGCTCGGATATTAGCCGTATTACGATTGGTAAGGTCGATGTTTTGCCTGGCTTTACTCATATTGTGCCGGGCGAAGTTCAGTTTAGCCTTTGTGTTCGGGATCTTGATGAGGGCATTATGCAGAATCTGGCGCAAGCTTGCCGTGAAGTTTTGTCTTCGATTGCACGGCAGGATAATCTTATGTTCGAATATGAGGAAAAATCGTGGTTATCGCCCAAACATTGTGATCCTGAAATTGTAAAGTTGCTTGGAGATCAGGCAAAAAAACTTGGATATCAGTGTAATTTTATGCCAAGTGGCGCAGGGCATGATGCGCAGTTTATGACGGATTTAACAAAAACAGGTATGATTTTTGTGCCGAGTATTGGTGGTATAAGTCATTCTCCAAAGGAGCTAACGAAATGGCCTGATATTGAAAAAGGGGCTAATCTTTTATTGCAGGCTTGTTTAAGTCTTGCGGCTTAGAATGAAAAATGTGAAAGTTTTATTATGTCTTTGATAAACGTAAAAAATTTGAATTTCGAATATGCAAATAAACATGTTTTGAAGAATGTGTGTTTTGAAATTCAAGAAGGTAGTGTTACAGCGCTGGTTGGGCCAAATGGTGCGGGGAAGACAACATTGCTCAGGTGTGTGGCTGGGCTTGAGATACCGATGACAGGCCATGTTTTATTTGACGGGATTGATGTTCATGACAAGCCAAGGCAGGCTCATAAGAATATGGGGTATCTGTCTGATTTCTTTGGTGTTTATAATAAACTGACAGTGCGGCAGTGCCTGACCTATATGGCGTGGTGTCAGAAGGTTTCAACTGTAAACCTAAAAGAAAAAATAGAAAAACTGGCAGAAGATATTGATATTACACATTATCTTGATGCCAAGGCCGGCACATTATCACGCGGCTATCGCCAAAGGCTCGGGGTTGGATTGGCGCTGGTGCATGATCCTAAATGTATCATGCTGGATGAGCCTGCTTCGGGGATGGATCCTGAGGCGCGTATCAAGTTTTCCGAACTTATGATCAAGCTCAGGCAAAAGGGCATTACGATTATTGTATCTTCTCATATTCTGGCCGAGCTTGAGGATTACTGTACGGATATGCTTGTTATTCGCGATGGTGTGATTAAATCCCATGTCAAGCTTTCCGAGCATGAAGCAGATCAGTCTGTCACGATGTTTATTGGTGTTCAGGAGCCAAGTGCAAAGCACCTGAAATTTATCGAAAGCTACGAGGGGGTTGGTGAATGCCATGTTACGGGTGATCATATTGCTGTTTCTTTTGCAGGTGATAAAGACAAGCAAAGAGATTTTCTAAAAGCGTTGATAGGGGAAAAAATTCCTGTTTATCAATTCAACCCCAGTAAAAAGACTTTGCAGGGGGCTTATATGGATTTGGCCGAGAAAAAGGAAATCGAGATATCATGATTATACTCAATCCGGAATTTCACAGATATTTATGGCTGAATTTTTCACCTTTCAGGCTTATTATCATGCCTGTTTTGCTGGGGCTGATCCTCTTTATTTTCTCCAGTGATGAGAGTAGTATTTTTTATGGCAATGAGGATTTTCTGTTTTTTCCTGCTGTGCTGATGTATTGCATTGTTGTGTTTTTATGGGGCAATTATGAGGCTGCGGCGGCCTCTAGTCGTGATGTTGGTCAAAATACTTGGGATTTCCAGAAAATGTCGGCAATTGGTCCGTGGCAATTAACGCTGGGCAAGCTTTTTGGCTCAACGTCTTATGTCTGGTATGCGGGGCTGATTTTATTGGGGGTGATGGTCTTTTCGTTTGATGTGCTCAAGGCCGGCTTTGTAGATAATCGTTTTGCAGAAATTTATCCAACGCCTCTAAAGCCTGTCATCTATCTTGTTTTTGCCGGTATTATGGGGCACGCGACGGCTTTGCTGCTCGGGGTGCAAAGTCTCAAGAGAAATAAATCAGGGACGGCTGTGCCCTTTATTTGCGGCTTTATCATGTCGTGTACGGTATTAAATCTAACCTTTTTTGCGGATCTTGATCCGCTTTTCAGGACGCAGAATTCTACTACGCAATGGCATTCTTATACGATTGATTATCATGTTTTTGTGATCTCATCTCTTATATTCTTCTTTTCGTGGATCATGATTGCCATTCAGCGCATGATGCGTCAGGAACTTCAATATAAGAACTCACCGATTGTTCTTATGATTTTCCTAGTCATGATGAGCTTATATTCTTCCGGTTTGCTTGAGAATATCCCCGAAGGCGGTGAGTGGCGTGATCAAAAAGTCCTGATGATGAAGCTTTTTGTGTCCTTTACAATCATTATGCCGTGTATCTATGTGATGTTGTTGATGGAGGCAAGTGATCCGGTCAAATATAAGCGGTGGTTTTATGCGCTGAAGGGCGGGGAATGGAAGCGGGTTTTTGAAAATACGCCGGGCTGGGGTGGGTGTTTGCTGCTCTTGTTGCCTGTCTATGGATTGTTGGGTGTTATGATTGGTGACTTGCCAGTCTCGGAGCGTGCCTTTTTGGAGGATGATTATCCTGTTTTTATCCTGATGACGTCTTTTATGCTGTTTGCTATGCGTGACGGGTTTATGTTCCACGCGATATTGGGCGGACGGATTGAGAAGCATAAATCTTTCATTCTGATGCTTTATTTCTTTGGTGCGTATTATCTTTTGCCTTTCACATTATCTTCTGTGTTCGGGCCATCAGTTTTTTATCCTTGGGGAAAAGGCGGTTTTTCAGAAACCTGTCTTCCGGTTTTGGTGCAGTGCGGGATCGCTTTTGCGATTATGATTTATTTTCTGCGGCGAAAAAGCCAAGATGATGTTGCGGTGATAAAGTAGTCTCATTCTTCCTGCTTTTCTACGATCAGATCTGCAAATAAATCCTGATGGGCGAAGCGGAATACTTTGTCAGGCTTTCTTACGGCCTCGTGAATCATATCTCCTGAGAGCAAGTGATATCCTGCACAGACGGCTGATGTTGTGATACTTAAGGATTTTACATCCATCAGAAAAAGCTTTTTAATCAAGGTATTTTGAACTTTGTGACTAAACTTGTTCAGCATTTCAATGGTTTTGGTTTCTGTGCGGTTGGTTTGCTTCAATCTTACACCTACCGTATCGAAATGCCATTTTTGTAACAAAAAGAAATCGATTGACAAGTTTAATGGGACTTGTGCAAACATGCTTATGCAATGATTTTTAAGAGGCGCAAAATATTTTTCGGCATTCCTATCCTGAAGCTTCTTGGGTAAGCCTGTTACCAGAAAAATAAGATATTTTTTTTGATCATCCGGTATTTTCTGACATTCAACGATGTATTTTGCGTTGCTTTTATCCTTTGTCAATGTTTCGTAGTGAACTGGGCACACTATGAAAAATTTCCATTGTCCTTCTGCCATTTCTGCTAGTTCATTACGGACATGTCTTATAACTTCAAGATCTGTGTCAATGGTGAACGCTAAATTTCGTCCTGAAAAAAGATATTCGTAAGAGTCAAATGCATCTTCGGGTTTTTGTTTCCCTTCGTAGGGAAGGCAAACGTAGGTTGATAGAATGTTTTTTGAGGTGTCCCACAAAGGGATATAGCTATAATTGAGTTTATTGCCGGTATCGCTTTTATTATCTGAACTGTTTTTATCCGTTTTATTTGAATCTTCAAATGGATCAATTTCGATTGTTGGGGGGGGGACGACTTTCTTTTTATCGTCCTTATTAATTAGTGTTTTACTTGGACGCGTTTCAAATTTTATAGATTCAACGATATTTTTTGTTGTTTTGATGTTTTCCGTTTTGATGACTGAAACAGTTTCTTCTATTTCTATATCTCTTAGTGCTTTTTCTTCATGGTCGAATAGTTGCTTTTTGATTTCTTCGACGATGAGCCTTGCTTTGACTAGTGCTTCGTTTGGATCAGATTTTTCGAATATTATAACGTAAGTATCTTCTTTGTAGCGGATAAAGATATCATGGGGTAGTAAATATTTTTTTATCGCCTCCTCGGCAGTTTGAAACACGATGGGCTTAAGTCCATCCCATGATTTTCCCAATTTTTTTTGAATTAAATTCAAACCTAAAAATTGTAACTTTCCAGCGGCAATTAAATCTTTTTTTGTAAAAAGTTTCTCACAATATTTTTCAAGTTCTCTTTGTTTTTCTTTTGATAGGACTGTTTCTTTTTTTTCTGACTTTGGTTTGGATTCAGATGTTTTGTCTTTTCTAAAAAAATTACCAAACAATCTTTTGAAGCCGTTAGAGTGACGTGATTTTTTTTTCATGATCCAATAGGTTTTGTTATTTATCGAGTAATTCTTTTATGGTTTCAAAAAGTTCGGAAGGCTTAAAAGGTTTTTTGAGTAATTTATGAGCGCCGACTTTTTTAGCCATTTCCAGAAAAGTCATATTTTTTTTCTCTCCACCACCGGACATGGCAATAATTTTGATGTCGGGATTTAAGGCTTTGATCTCTATGATTGTTTGTATGCCTTCTTTATCGGGCATTAGCATGTCAGTAATAACAAAATTTGGTGAATGTTCCTTTGCAAGCTTTACACCTTCTTCACCGTTTACAGCCTCGTAAACGGTGCATTTTCTGTTTCTTAGAACAGAACATATCATTGTTCTGACAAGTTCATCGTCGTCTATGACTAAAAATTTCATATCTTTCACACTTTATAGTTTAATCATAGCATTATGCTGCTAAATATAGGTTAATAACATCCTTTGTTTTTTTGTACACATCACAAATTTTGTTATATATATCAAGTCTTTCATCTTCTTTGCAGTCTTGCATGGTTTGAGCTGTGGCACATAGTTTTTGCATTTCAATAGCTCCAATCATTCCTGCGCTTCCCTTAAGTTTATGACTGATTTCCACCCAATTATTATTATCCCCAGAAACACATTCGGATTGTAACTCTTTTAGATCAATTTCAGAAGTTCTAAAAAATGTTTCTACCAATTGTTGCTTTATTTCATGTGTATCTGCGTATTCTTCTAAAAATTCGCTGTCAAAATAAGTGGTATTATCTTCTTTTTTCTTAGTTTTAGGGGTTTTTTTGTTGTTTTTTGAGTCAGGTAAAACAAAGTAGGTGTTTAATATTGCTCTGAACTTATTTGAATCAATTGGTTTTGTTAGATAATGATCCATTCCTGCCTCAAGACACTTTTCTTTAGCGCCTGCCATAGCATCGGCTGTTAAGGCTATGATCGGAATATGTGTTTTTGTTTCTTTTTCAATCTCACGAATTTCTTCTGTAGCTTGATAACCATTTTTTTCCGGCATATGGCAATCCATCAGTATCAGGTCATAGTGATTATTTTTATAGGCATCAACTGCTAGTTGTCCATTTTGTGCCAAATCGTACCTGGCAAATCCAGCACGTTCAAGTAACTTCTTGAGTAAAGCCTGATTCATCTCGTGGTCTTCGGCAATCAAGATCCGAACGTCATCACTAGATATTAAATTTTCTGCCTCATGATCTTCTGTGATACTGCTTTTATCAGATGTATTCTGGCTTTGGTCCTGATGAAGGTTGGTTGAAGTTTCAAAAATGATTTTAAACCAGAATGTAGACCCTTCTCCCTCCTTACTCTTTACACCAATTTCGCCATCCATCATCTCTACGAGTTCTTTTGTAATAGCTAAGCCAAGGCCTGTGCCGCCATATTTTCGGGTTGTTGTTTCGTCAGCTTGGGTAAATTTTTGGAAAATTGTTTCTAGTTTATCTTCAGGAATACCAATGCCAGTATCTTTGATAGAGCAAGTAATTTCTACTTGTGTATCATCAATTTTTTTATCTTTTACAATAATATCAATTGTACCATTTTCTGTGAACTTTATGGCGTTGCCGACTAAATTTGTCAGTATGCGGCTTATACGTAAGGAATCGCCTATTAAAAATGGCAAGTCTGTAGATTTATAATTCAGCGTAGCACCCTTAGTGCTTGCTGTCACAGCATAAGTTTCTGTGATAGAGGTAATTATATTATTGAAATCAAAAGGGCTTTTTTCAAGGGTTAGACTTTTGGCTTCTATCTTTGATAAGTCCAGTATGTCATTGACTATGTCAAGAAGTAATAAAGAGGACTTATTGATAATAGCTAGCATATCAAAATCAGATTTTTGCTCGTCCATGTCTTCAAGTAATATTTTTGACATTCCGATAATACTGTTTAAAGGTGTTCTGAGTTCATGAGACATATTAGCTAAAAACTCGCTTTTTGCCTGACTGGCTTTTTCAGCTTTTCTTTTTTCTTCTTCCAGATTTCTATTCATTTCAGTCAGGTTGTATTTGCTCTCTTCCAACTTATCTGTATAGATTTGCATCTGTTCATTAAGTCTGTTTTTTTCTATAACTTCCGCGTTTAGTTGCGCTTGTATTATCTTGTCTTCTTCGCGCTTTTTTAGAAGGAAATGGTAGTAATATGATAAGCTTATTGAAAATAATAAGCCGGCGATAAACACAAAATACTGGCCCCATGATTCTACTTTATAAGCCTCGTTTTTGGCTTTGAAGTGCATAGACCAGTTTTGTGACAATACCTTAAAGCCATGTTTTTCTAAGGATAACAAGGAAGGCTGTTTGGTGAAATTGCTATATAGTGGGAGCCAATTTCCATCCTCGGTTTTCATTTTCAGCTCAATTTCAATATCTTTAGCAGGATTAAGTCTTGTGAATCCTATCATCATGTCGGTAAGGGTGAAATGTAACCCTATAGTTCCGGTGTCAGCGTGATAGTTTCCCAAAAGTTTTGCATATCTTTCATGGTCTTTGTACGAGAATGAATGAAAAAGGAACAACTGATCTTTTTTGCTATTGTTAATTTTAATGGGTCTGGAAATAGTTGAATCAGATAATTCAACCGATTTATTCAGTGCTTTTTCAAGTTCGGGGATATTTCCAAGGTCCATACCCAAATCAAGAGGTTTTATACTATAGGCTTCGGCAAAATGAACCGGATAGAGTGTGTTTTTATTATTTCTGGATAAAGTTTCCGGTGCAAAATCTTGATTTTCTTTGAAAATATTTATGTATTTATCAAGGTTTTTCGAAGAGATGTGTGGAGCGAAAAACATGCCATTGATATTGTTTTTGTATAGTAATGTTCCTATGGCTAAGAGTTCATATTCTTCTTTTGAAATATAATCCGAAGATAAAAAGAACGTCTTAATAAGGCGTATAGTGTCGTTGTAATCCTCTAGATAAATCTGGAAATTCTTGGTTAAAGCTTCGGTACGTTGAATGAACTTATCTTCGACTTTATTTTTTTCTAATTGATAAAAATAAAGAGCTGTCACAGATGCACAGATAAGGCCCGTTAAGAGAATTAATAACGGGGGTAATAAAGATTTAAACTTTGTTTTTTGATTGTTCATACTCTTTGGTTGGTGTTGGTGAGACCGCAACTATAAAGATAGTATAACGCGTAGCATATTACGATATTTAATGTGCAGATACACACATATGTTTTGCTATGTGAGTTTTTAACTTAGTTGTATGAAACTATATCTAAATGGCGGAGACGACAGGATTCGAACCTGCGAGGGCTTGCGCCCAACACGCTTTCCAGGCGTGCGCCTTAAACCACTCGGCCACGTCTCCTTGTAAGGAAAGCTGATTTTGTACTTCAAAATCTGCCCGCGCACCATAAACATATCTGTTTGAAAGTGCAAGTCGTACCTTTTCCTGAAACATAACTATTGATAGTATGAAAAAAGTTTTTGACACGAGCAGGATAAATCTATGCGCAAATTTTTTTATTTCTTACTTCTATTACCTGTTTTAGGGCTTTTGGCTCATGATGTTTATCTATTTACCCAGAATCAGGAGAAGGGATTTATGCTTTCTGATGCGGGGTGGATATGGTCGAAATATCATCCTGAGACCCATGATGAGTGGAAGATTAAGCTCAAGGAATATGAAGACACGGTTAAGGATAGCATCCCATTAGAGGACATAGCCAAGATGATTCCTGTGGTGCAACCGGAAGAGCCGGATGAGGCAGCGTCACCGGATTCAGCGATGGGCGAGGAGCTAGAGGCTGTAGAGCCTGCGCCTTATGAAGAAGAGTTTACTCAAAAAGATGGAAAAGACGGTAGTGAGGTTATTCCGCCAAAGGTTCAGGAAAAGAAGAAGGCCGAAGAGCGTGCGATTTTGCAAAGTCATATCGGATTTTTGTTGGAGCAAAAGGCTGTGATTATCGCTTTTGCGATTGTGGTTGCAATTTATATTATTGATTTGTTCTTTAGTCTTTTATTCGGCTTGATTTTCGGCAGGGGGTCCAAATCAAAGAAGAGCAAAAAAGGCTCTCGGCATAAGCATGGTAAAAGAATGAATTATTAGGGCTTGCTTAGTTTTCCAACGTGCTTGCCAAGAATTTTCAGATCCTCATCGCGTGACAGGCGGTGATCGCCGTCGTCGATATAGGTGATTTCTACATTGGACAGGCCGAAGCAGTTCTTGATTTTCTCTGCTTTTTTCCACGGTACGTCTGCATCTAGCTTTCCCTGAATCAGAATGATTGGTATTGTGTTGTCATAGGTTTCATGCAGCAAGGATTGTTCTTCTCCATCATCCAGTAAGGCTTTGGTGAAGATATAAGGCTCGTCGCTGTAGTCATTCGGCTCTTCGAGGCGGCCCTGTTCTTCGACTTGTTTATGTTGCTCGGGCGTCATTTGTGCCCTGATATCACGAGTGAAGTCAGGCGCGGCGGCGATGCCTATCATGCCTTTGATGCGGGCTTGGTTTTTGAGTAAAAGGCGCAAAGCTATCCAGCCGCCCATAGAGGAGCCAACAAGAATAACTTTCGGGCTTTGCACTATTTTATCCAGCATGGTTTGTGTATCTGCCAGCCATGATCCGATTGTGCCGTCAACAAATTCTCCGCCGGAAATGCCGTGGCCGGAATAATCAAAGCGCAGGAATTCTTGTCCGCGTTTGGCGCATTCTTCTTCGAGGTAGAGCGCTTTTGTGCCTTCCATATCTGATTTGAATCCTCCCAAAAATACTATAGCCGGTAAATTCGTGTCTTTTGTGGGCGTGTATTTGTAAGCGAGTTTGTTACCTTGTGGGCTGATCAGGTATTGTGTGTCCGGCATAATATTTTCTCACGGTCAGTTTTTATGGAGATTCATTGATAAATCATTTGAAAAAGACTTTCCAGAGCTTAAAAACCAGATTACCTTACTTGTATTATGAATGATAAATCGTCTCAAGCTGTGATTATGCAGATTATTCCTGAGCTTGGTGCTGGCGGGGCAGAGCAGGGCTGCATTGATGTGGCGGCAGCCATCGTCAATAGCGGCGCGCGCAGTATCGTGGTGTCCAATGGTGGTTACCGTGTTTCCGAGCTTGCGCGCATTGGCGCAGAGCATATTAATATGCCTGTCCATAGTAAAAATCCGGTTGTGATGTGGCGCAATATAGGACGTTTGAGACGCCTTATTAAAAAACATAATGTTGGCATTGTGCATGCCAGAAGCCGTGCACCTGCGTGGAGTGCATGGCGGGCTTGTCAGAATACGGATGCGCATTTTATTACGACGTGTCATGCGCCTTATAATATTAGTGGTGAGGTTAAGAAGACGTATAATAGCTCGATTGCGCATGGCGAGTTGATCATTGCGATTTCAGAGTATGTTGCAAAATATCTGATTGATAATTACGAGGTCGAGCCAGAGCGCATTAGATTAATTCACCGAGGCATTCCGTTAGAGCGTTTTCATCCTGCCACAGTTACGCCGGAGCGTATTATTGAGCTTTCCAGGTCGTGGCGTATACCGGATGGATCAAATGTTGTTTTATTGCCCGGTCGTTTAACGCGGTGGAAAGGGCATCATGTTTTGATTGAGGCTATGGCACGGCTTAATCGTAAGGATGTTTTTTGTGTGATTTTAGGCTCTGATCAAGGGCGCACGGAATATCGTCAAGAACTGGAAGATTTGATTGAAGAGCAAAATTTAGGGGCTCAGATGCGTATAGTCGATCAGTGCCATGATATGCCAGCAGCCTATATGGTTTCCAGTATTGTTATTTCAGCTTCGACTGATCCAGAAGGGTTCGGGCGTGTGCCTGCCGAGGCGCAAGCGATGGGGCGGCCTATTATTGCTACTGATCATGGCGGGGCACGTGAGACAATCGTGCGCGGATATACGGGGTGGCTGGTGCCGCCGGCAGATCCTGATGCGCTAGCACAGGCGATGGATGAGGTGTTAATGCTAAATGATGCGCAGCGCGTTGTGCTTGCAACGCGTTCTATGGCGCATATTGCAGAGAATTTTTCTAAAGAGGGAATGCTGCAAAAAACACTGGATGTGTATGCGGAATTGCTGCAAGGAAAAATTTCTATACCTTTGAAATCAGAGCCTTTCGAGAAAACAAAACAAGCTATATTGGAGTCTGAATTATCTAATGCTGCACAATGAAATGGCGCAAAAAAATAGTAATGAGAAAATTCTGGTTATAAAACTCAGTGCTCTCGGTGATTTTATGCAAGCTCTGGGGGCGATGAAGGCGATTAAACACTTCCACAAGGATGCGCATATAACGTTATTGACGACCAAGGCATTTAAGTCTTTGGCAGAGAAAAGTGGTTATTTCAATGAAATTATTCTGGACAGTAAGCCTGGTTTTTTTGACTTCAAAGGCTGGTTAGAGTTAAGGAAGTTTTTTGCGAATAGCGGTTTTATACGTGTTTATGATTTGCAGAATAATGATCGTACGGGGCTTTATTTCAGGCTTATTCCTGCGAAAAAAAAGCCCGAATGGGTTGGTGCAGTCAAAGGGGCTTCTCATGCAAATTTATCACCGGAGCGAACCAAAGGGCATGCTTTTGACGGGCATGTTATGACTTTGGGTAAGGCTGGCCTTGATAATGTTGAGGTTGATGATTTGAGCTGGATTCAAGAAGATATTTCTGAATTTGGGCTTGAGGGTAAAACATATATGCTGTGTGTTCCGGGTTGCTCGCCGCAACATCCTCAAAAAAGATGGCCGCCGGGATATTACGCAGAAGTTTTGAAAGGCTTGCAAAGTCAGGGTATTCAGACTGTATTGCTTGGCACGGCGGCGGATGAGGATGTGACCTCCAAGATTAAAGACTTGTCGCCTGATACATTGGATTTAACAGGTAAGACGTCGTTATTTCAGATTATTACTTTAGCGCAAGGTGCAAAATTTGCCTTGGGGAACGATACTGGCCCGATGCATATGATTGCGCCTACAGGCTGTCCGTCTTTGGTCTTGTTTTCCGGTTATAGTAATCCGGTCAGGCATAGGCCTTTGGGTAAGAAAGTGGAGGTACTACAAAAGCAAAATTTGTGTGATTTGCATATTGATGACATATCTCAAAAGTTAGGACAGCTTATTTAGCTATTTTTTTGGGGGCAGAAAAATCATTTTGTGAGCTGTTTGGTAAGACATAAATATCGTGCAGGCATTCTAATATTGATTGTGTTCCTGAATCATTCAAGGAGTAATATATAGTTTGTGCTTCGCGTCTGGTGCTTACCAATTTGTCTCTTCTTAAACGGGCAAGATGTTGGGAAAGGGCAGATTGGCTTAAGCCGACTATTTCTTCCAGTTCACCTACGCTTCTTTCCCCTTTATATAAAGCACAAATGATTGCCAAGCGCTTTTCATTTGATAATGCTTTTAGAAGTGTTACTGCTTGTTCAGCATTTTTTTCTATTTTTGCTATATTTATCATTTTTAAACTCTACAACAAAATGTATAACTTACTATATAAAATATTAGTTATTTATAATATTGTTATATTCATACTATTGAATGTGTAATAATCATTATCATTACTGTTTATAGAGGTTTTTTTATTTGATCAAGCCCTTTAAATGTTCAGGCTGCCTAAAGTTTCTCTAAAATCATAAGATTTGGGCCATCTGTCCATAGCAACCCACAATTGATTTTATGATCTGGATAAATTTGCGAGATGATATCTTTATAGGCTTTAATCTGTTTTCGGTAGATTTCAGGGATTTTATCATGTGTTTTCGGTGGTGGACGATTTGATTTATAATCCAGAATCCAGATCGTATCGTCTTTGATAACCAGTCTGTCGATCTGAGAGTTAATAATATTTTTTTGATCCAAAGAAAAACCTGTGGTTGGTACTTCTGCAAGTGAGCCTTCGGCAAAGAAAGGCGCGTAATCGGGATGTTCTAGAATGCGCATAACCTCATCTACTATTTCGCTTTGGATGGTCTCAGATAGTTCCTGTGCGTGTTTGTTTGTGAATAATATAGCTGCGTCTTTACGCTTGTTTTGTGGTATATCTGGCAAAAATTGCAATAATTTGTGCGTTATATTGCCACGTTTGAACCTGTTATTCTCTCTTGCTTTTAAAGGGGAGATCATGACACTAAGGCTTTCTTCGCTATTACTTAGCTGGTGAGAGGCGCTAATCACTTTATATGTTTCTTCTGCGAATGAAGCATTTTTGTATGCCCAATCAGGTAGTGTTTCTTTTTTATCTTTTGCATCTTTTTGATCTGATTTGCGATCTGGTGTACTGGTCTGTGAGTTTTCAATGCGCAATACACCATTTTTAAGTTCTTCATGTGTGCTGTCATCTTCAATGGCGCGCCGTATTAGGTGATACCATGAGCCATCATCACTGCTTCTTTGTCCTTCATGTCCAGCAATATATAGCCGGTCCGCGGCACGGGTCATGGCGACATATAAAAGGCGCATGTTTTCTTCTTTTTGTTTGATTTTATAATCTTCTAAAAGCGTTTCGTATTGTTGAGGCTGTAAGTCTTTGTTGGCTGCCCATATTGGCATATTCAATTTGGTTTTATCTGGCCATAAGAGACGGTCGTATTTTTGAGACGAGAGGTTTTGTATTGTATCAGGCAGGATCACGATGGGAGCTTGTAGGCCTTTTGATGCATGAACCGTCATAATGCGTACTTGTGACTTTGAGTCTTCTAGTTCTCTTTTGATCTCGGTTTCCTCATGTTCTTGCTGGTCCAGAAAAACCTGTAATCCGCCAATTGAATTCTTTGAGAAATTTAGCGTTATATTCAGGAACTCATCCAGAGGGTCAATAGCATCATTTCCCAAGCGGTATAATATAGCTTTTAAGCCGCTAGTTTGGTCCGCAGGGCAGGGATGGTTTAAAATATATGAAAAGAATTCGAAGACATTATGGTTTGATTTTTCAATGATATTACTGAGCCACATATGCGTCTTTTTTAATTTTTCTTTTACTTGATATGTGGTGTTTGTGTCTTGTGCAAGTTCAAGTAATCTAGTCTCATCAAATGAATTAAGTTCATGCCATAATGATTTCTTTCTTTTATAGCTCAGTGTAAAGAGTTCTTCTTCACTCCAGTTTAAAAACGGGGATTTTAATATGCAGGCCAGAGTAAGGTCATCATCTGGCAATAGTGCAAATTTACCTAAAGCAAGTAAATCCTCCACTGCTAGATGTTCTCCCAAGATCATTCGGTCTGCACCATTTACGGGAATATTCCTGTTTTTAAGATTTCGCACAAGTTGATCAACCAGTTTTGTCCTTGTGCGCACAAGAATTAGTATATCTCCCGCGTTTATGGGCCTATCATATGCTGGAAGTGTTTCTTTGTTTTCTATCCATTGTGCAATATTATCTGCAATGTATGCGCTAAGCTGGGCCGCACTGCTTTCGTATTCACGTTTTTCTATTGGTGGTGTCCAATAAGGGGGCGCTTCTCTTTTTTCAGTCTTGAATAAAGGCCATAACTCTATACGACCTGCTTGCCCCTCTCTAAAGCTTGTGTGGTGGACTAGTTCTCCGCCCGCAGCATGTTGCATATTTTCGGGTGCAAAAACGGAGTCAACAATTCTTAAAATACATTCTGTAGAACGAAAAGAAATATCAAGTGCTACTGATCTGTTTGTTTTTCCTGCTTGAGAAATTTTTTCATGAAGAAATTTTTGCATCCGTAAAAACTCTGCAGGTGCAGCGCGCTGGAAGCTATAAATTGACTGCTTTAGGTCACCAACAACAAAACAGCTTCGCTCTACATCATCACGTGCAGAGTAGCCGTGAAAGAATTCATCGCAAATTGCAGCTATGATTTTCCATTGCTCCGGATTTGTGTCTTGTGCTTCATCGACCAGGATATGGTCTAAGCCTTGATCTAGTTTGTACATGACCCATGAGCTGAAGTTTTTTTCCTGATGCGTTAAGAGTTCAAGTGTCTTTATAATTAAGTCATCAAAATCCAATGCCCCTTTTCGAGACTTTTGTTTTTGATATTGTTTTAAAATACCTATGCCGAGATGAATTAGATCTCTTGTGCCAGATGCAGAGTATATTTTCTTGAGGGTTGCTTCCGCATCTATTAATCTTTGCGCCTCCTTGTGTAGAATTTCCGTGATACCTAAATTTTCATCTTCAGTTTTTTTTGTTGGAAATCCTTTTTTTCTAATGCTTTCCGAGGATGTGATAAAAACACTACGATACGATTGGTATAGGTTCATACGTTCCTTTGTGGCTTTGTTGAGCCATTCAAGGATGGTTTGACCATAGGTTGGTTCACTACTGCCTGAACCTTTGAGTAGTGCATATGCCGCTTTTTTGATCTTTGCTTCTTGTTCTTGCGTAAGTGCCGAGCATATTTCAAGTAGGTGCATGTCTGCTTCTAGACCATTTTTGATATCATAATAGGCACATAGCTTTGAATATATGGTGTTATGATCCCAGTTTTTACTTAGAAGTGCCTGCAACTGGTAGCGCTCTGAACATACAGATTTGATTAGATGTGTAAATTGATCTTCGTTGAGAAAACGTGACAGGTTTTGCAAAGGTTTTGAAAATTCAGAAGCGCTGTTTTGTGCATTGGACAGTATGTATTTTTGCGCCTGTTCGAGAAGAGCCTGATTTTTTTGTTCTTCAAGCATTGTGAAATTGGGGGATATACCTGCTTCTAAAGGAAAACGACTTAACAGTGATTGGCAGAATGAGTGTATTGTCATGATTTGTAGGCCTGATGTTGCGTCAATAACTTCAGGGAAAAGACGTTTTGCTGCTAGGATTTGTGCATTATCAGGCGCATCACCTAGAAGGTTTTTTAATACATGATACAATGAGCTTTTTGTATCATTGTCATTTCTATCGGGCATAATAGCCCAGTGACCGAGTGTATTTTTTATCCTTAGTTCCATTTCGCTTGCAGCAGATTTTGTGAAGGTCAAACATAGGATTTTATGTGGTTTTGTAGCTGGAAGTCCGTTGCTACGTGGAAGCAAGAGCCTCAGGACGCGGTCCGTTAAGACTTTTGTTTTTCCTGAGCCTGCTGAGGCGCTTACCCAGATGCTTTCATGGGGGTTGGAGGCCTGACGCTGCAGGGTGTCAGGATTAAGTGTCTGGTTATAATGTTTATCTATTTTTTCTACAATTTGGTTCATTTACGCAACCTCATCTGTTGTTTTATCAAGAACTGTCCATTCCTTGAGGCGCGAAAGGTGTTCATAGTCATTGTAACGAGGTGCGTTATTGATATCAGGTACTGCGTAATAAGGTATATCAGGATCATTAAAAGCACATACGAGATTTTGGAGCCCTTCTTCTACTATTTTTAGTGTATCAGAAAGATCTCCATTTATTTCTATAACTTCCCCCGCTGTTTGCGCTCCCTTCATGATCCAGTAAGATAGTCTTTGAACGGGCATTGAATCGCTTGAATTTTTGTTCTTTTCAAAGCCATTCTTTTCAAGAATTAAAGCTTCTAAAGGTAACTGTGGTAACAGTCCTTTTTTGAGTTTATGAGCGCTAAAGTTACCTGCACTTTTATAGTCTATCAGGGCGTAGCCAGCTGTCACTTTATCAATTCGATCAGCAATACAGTGTAGTTCGAATAGATTGCCGTTAAATTTAAAATTGACTTTTCCTCTGGCTTCACTACTTAAAAATTTTGCATGTTTACGCCATTCCACTTCATGTTGCAAAAACCATTGCACAATATTTCTAAAGCGCAATAGCCAGAAGGGCATTTCTCTTTCATTAATGCCAAATTCTTGTAAAGCGTCCTGTGTGTAAGATTCAAGAATTTGTTGGGCATTTTCGGGTAGCGTAATTGGGTAATCACGTACAAAATTGTCTAATATTTTGTGCAGGATACTGCCTTGCAAAGCTGCATCATGTTTGATTTTTAATGGCTCTAATTGTCTTAGTCCCAATATATAATAGGCATAGATTGAATAGGGGTCTTGGAGCCATTTTTCTATTCTGGTAACGGACATGGAAGAGGGGCGTGCTATTATAGGAGGTTTAGGTGCTGGCTGTTCGCAAGGTATGAAGTTTTGCGAGGCATCTAATTCTTCTGTCCATTTCAGATAAGGGTTTTTGCTTAAATCTTTGAGGCTCAAATTTGCTGTTTGTAATACTGTATCAAGTCGAGCTAACCATCTGGCAGGGACTGTGGGGGATCCATCATATTGCTCGGAACGTGTTATTATTACATTTTTTGCGCAAAAACCTTGCACAAAGTCATGTGCAGCAAGGCCAATAAACTTTTCAGCGTCAGGTAACCCAAATTGCTTTTTCATAGGGCGTGACATCCACGGATCATGTTTGGATGATGGTGGCCAGGTTTCTTCGTTGAGGCCCGCCATAATAATAAGATCTGCACTTATAATCCTGCCTTCAAGTTGTCCTAAAATATGAATGCTGGAAAGTGTATTATTACCATGTCTGACATTGCTTTGATCCATCAGATGCATCAATAGATCTTGGTATTCAATTGGGGTGCTTTCCTTTATAAGGTGAGTATGTTCTTGAAGCTCTATGAATAATTCGGCGGCTTTTTCGCCATCATTGCCAGACCATAAAACTGCGTCACCTTCCGTATCATTCGTACGGGCTAGTTTTTGCAGTATTGTTATGTGGTTATAAATAATCTGAGAAATGGTTTGAGTGTTACGTAACTGATGTGTCTGAAATATGTTTTCCAGTTGTGCTATAAAGTTTGTAAGAGCTTGGCTATTAACTTCCTTTTCTGCAAATTTTTTAATCATTGATATTGAATTTAGCGGCACTTTGCTACGTAAAATGCTAAGTTCGAATTTATTTAAGATCGTTTTATAGGTTTTAATATCATGGCCGAGTCTGCATAGGGGATGTTTTAGTAAGGCCAGAAGACTAACTGGATTATGATCCTCACACAAATATTTTAGAACAAGTAAAATAAACTCACCCTTATTTGTGCGGGATAGCTTAGTTCCTCCTGAATCATCAAGTTCGATGTTCCAGCGTCTGCATATAGATATAACGCGTGAGGCAATATTACGATCAGGCGTAATTAGTGCGATATTTCTTTTCTTTTTTTCTATGGCTTCCCGAATGATTAGGGCAATCAACTTTGCTTCTTGTCCTGGATTTTTGCAAGAATAGTATTCTAATCCATGCAGCATTTTTTCAATTTCTGCGTTTTTAGAAAACTTTTTCCATTGCTCTGCTGTTTCTGCAGGGCGCATCATTTCACTAGCAAGTATATGGCGGTCTGAATAGTTGTTTGTAAGATTATTTATTTTGTCGCGCTCAATGCCTATGAAATTAATCAAATTTTTAAGGCCTGATTGTGGATGAGAGGTATCTAGCTTCTTCCAACTATCGTTATCCATATTCAAATCCAGACCGGGTAAGATAATTTCTCCGTGTGGAAGTGTTGCTATAGCTTTCATTAAGCGTCTTGTTGCTGGTACAGAACCTGTCGATCCTGCTGCTATAATGGGGGTTGTGGGCAAAGTTTCTAACCAGAATTGAGTTAAGTTATCCATTAACATGTTTCGTCTTTTTGCCGGATCAACCATATTTTGTTCAGCTAGAATATTGGGCCATTGTTCGGATATGATTTTTAGAAAATCAAGTGTAACTTGCCAGTGTATTGAAAAGTCAGCAGGGACTAGGTTTTCTAGATTTTTAAAATCCAGTTCCTCTATGATAATTTGATCTAGAAGCGCTGCAATTGCATCTGAGAGTTTTAAAGCGTGTTCTATGTTCAGAGTAAAATCGGGTATTTTTTGAATTAAAGTGGTCAGTAATATTTTTCGTCTCATAGGTGAAATAGCTTGTGGAATTTCTAAAAATTCATGTCGACTGCCAAACATTAATAAGGACAAGTCTTGTTCTTCCACATCGCCTAATGGCATGATTTGCGGTAGCAAAATTGGTTTGCCTTTATTTATCTCTAAAAATGCCTCTTGTAGGTTTCTGCACGCTCTTCGTGTTGGAAGCAAGATTTTGTATTGTGTCAAACCCTCTGCAGCGCCTTTGTTTTGCGACAATATATATTCACCTAGAACATGCGCAAAGTTCTCGCCAGCGGGGATAGTACTTACTTTGCTCTGTTGTTCATTCATAAATTTTCCTTTTTGAATGCGGCATCTACGGTTTCCAAATCTTTTGGGGTGCTGACATGGTGCCAATCAGCGTCATGCTCCAGAGCAAAAAGCCGTCCGGCCTTTTCGCACTCATCCATTATAGGTAAAAAGGAGAAGTTTTTTTCTTTTTGGGTTTCTAGGGCGTATTTTTGAAAAACATCCGGTGTGTTTATACGGATATTGGTCCACATATGTGTGCCCGATTTATCGAGGCTGCGTTTAACCTGCTTTTCATTAATAAAATTATAATCGCCAACGCCATGGGTCAGGATCATGCGCTCTACTGGCATCATCAGAGTCAAAATATCCATTTTCGAGCCATCCCAATTCTGGTGCAGGTCATCCAGTGCACTGAGTTTGCCATCTGTCCAAAGCGAGTCACCTGCGATCACATAAAACGGGTTTGAATCAAATTCGCCGATGATGTTTTTGATTCCGCCGCCTGTATCCAGAATATCCGGTTCATGAGAAATATGAATCTTGATATTATTTTTAGATGCATAGGTTTTTAAGCGATCCTCCATAATGCCCGCTAGATAATGCGTGTTCACATATGCTTCTGTGACGCCGGCGCAAATGAGCTTATCGAGTATACGTGTTATAAGAGTGCGGCCATTAATTTCGACCATGGGCTTGGGGCGTTCATCTGTATAGGGGCGAAGGCGCGTTCCAAATCCTGCGCCTAAGATGAATGCTTTTTGTATGGGGGCGTTACTCATTATGAATGATCTCTATCTTTCTATGATTGGGTTCAGATTTTGACGGCGCGCTTAAGGTTATTGCGATATGTTTTGGGGGTATTAACGATCCGAGACGTTCCGGCCATTCAACCAAAGTGATGCCATTTTCCAGAGAATCTTCCCATCCGATTTCGTAAACTTCTGTGGGGTCACTTAGGCGGTATAAATCAAAATGCCATATAATGCCCTTATCACACTGATATTGTTGTAATAATGTAAATGTGGGGCTGGGGACTTCCAGTGTTTCGTCTTCGCATAAGGCTTTGATCAGGCTGCGGCAGAAAACGGATTTTCCCATGCCTAAATCACCATAAAACAGAATAATTTCGTTTCCTGACAAGGTTTTGGCAAAATCCTTGGCTGCGGTATTTGTCTCTTTTTCGCTGTTTGTACTTATCTCCATAGGAAGCATATTAAACAACAAGATGCTTGGTGGAAAGACGTGAAAAATGGTATAATAATTATATGAGATGTGTGTTTTTATTCCTATTATTTTTGGTGGCTATTACGCCAAATGTGCAAGCTCAGGAAATTACATCCGAGCCTATATGTTTTGTGGTGCGTAATACTGCAGAATTTAAAGTATATGGCAGTTTCATCACGGATTATTATACGCGAGAAGATGGCATTCGGGCGCGTCATACTTCTAATTTTCGCCTAGAGCCAAAAGGCACAAAACACGAAGAAAAAGGTTATCCTCTGGATGTCGCGGAATTTTGCTCTTATGGGCCGTTTTTTCCGGGTCGAAAGCTGGATATGGTTTTACGAACTTTAGTGCCCATTTTCGAGTGTAGAACCAGTGTCGAGCTAGGGGAGATTGTCATTAAAGGTCGCCGTAAGGCGGATGATAGTGGTGTAGAAACCTGGGCCGAGTGTCTGTAAGTAAGCTTTGATCATTTATCTTGAATTACGTCATTTTATCACTCGCGAAGGTTCACTATGCTTCGTTCTTCATTCCTGATTCAAGGTAAATGCTTGTTGCTGACGTGTTATCTGATATATCCGCAATCTTCAAAGACCCATTTGCATGCGCCATCCGAATTGCAAATGCATTTTGCATGTTCTTTTTTACAGCCCAAAGGGGGAATCGGCATAATCCCGCAGCCATTAGATAAAGCTCTCGTTGACAAGGAAATCATGCCAGCGGTGAAGGTTAATGAAAATAGGCTTAGTAAAATGCATAGCTTTCTTTTCATGGTGTTTTATCTCTGGATTTAGCCTTAGCGCTTGATGATTTCTCTTAGCTCTTTGAGTTCTTGTAAGACATCTTGTAGGGCCGCGCGTTGTTCAGGGGAGAGTTTCTTGGCAACTGCTGAATCAGGTATGTCTGCATCGTCAGTTTCTGCTGCCGGACTTGGTTGAGGCTTGGCGGTTGTCACAGGGGCTTCGCCATTTTGTTCCTGAAGTGCGGCTTCGACAAGGCTTACAATTTTCTTCTTCCCAACTTCACGCAGAAGCTTTTGAACACCTTTAATGGTGTAGCCTTCTGTATAAAGCAGGAAGTGAATGGCCTTGAGCAAGGAAATATCTTCGGGGCGGTAATAGCGACGACCGCCACCACGTTTTAGGGGGCGCACTTGCGAGAATTTGGTTTCCCAAAATCTCAGGACATGTTGTTGGATATCCAGCTCATCGGCGACTTCGCTGATGGTGCGGAAGGCATTAGCGGCCTTTTTCTCACGGGTTGAAATACTTCTGCTGGCATTGGCTGCCATATCTGATGCAGCGCTTTGGCTTGCAGATTTTTTGCTGTGCTCGAGTATTTCTTCCGGTTTTGATTGCTGGCCCATCTATTGTCCTTCGCTTTACAAAAAAATGATTATTATCCTTTGTTAATCCGGTCCTTCAGCACGTGAGAAGCACGGAATACCAAGACTTTGCGTGGTAAAATAGGCACTTCGATGCCTGTTTTCGGATTACGTCCGACGCGCTCGCCTTTTTCACGAATTGTGAAACTGCCAAAGGATGAAATTTTTACATTGTCACCTTTGATCAGGGCTTCGGACATTTCATCCAATAGAGTTTCTACTAAACTGGACGATTCGTTTCGCGAAAGCCCGACTTCACGATAGACGGCTTCGGCAAGGTCTGCGCGTGTAATTGTTACGCCACTCATTATCACTCTCCATTTTGATCAGATGATATAAGAGTAACGATATAAAACACCCTCGTCAATCTTGCTTTGGTAGATTCAGGTAAAAAAAGTGATTCAATTCAAGGGGTAAGCAGGTCTTCTTAAATGCTTGGGCTAAAAGCGCGCGAGTGCAGATCCCCATGTCAGGCCGCCGCCAAGAGCTTCGAAAAGGACCATATCGCCTTTTTTAATATCGCCTTTTGTGACGGCTTCGTCAAAGGCAAGGGGAATGGATGCGGCCGAGGTGTTGCCATGGTGATCGACGGTCATGATGACTTTATCCATGGAAAAGCCTAGCTTTTTGGCGGTCGATTCGATGATTCGGCTATTGGCTTGATGGGGGACAAGCCAGTCTATTTCTGCCGCACTGATATTATTTTCCTCTAAGGCGTCATTGACTGCGGCTGCCATCAGGTTTACGGCGTTTTTGAAAACTTCGCGTCCTTGCATGACGATATGGCC
>DCKO01000037.1:2494-6448 GCA_002320665.1 Micavibrio sp. UBA1672 | reverse complement strand
CATAATCAAAACTCCTTAACGGTATTATAGTACCATTGCGCTGATAAATCACCCCGATAATTTGTTCTTATTTTGTTCTTGACTCTTTTCCTGTTCGGAGTCATGAATCCGATATGTGGAACTCACCCCAAAACAAGGTATCAGAAGGAGAAATAACAAGGGAACATTTGCGCGTTCTGGAAGAAGCCGTGAACGATTGCCTGCATTACGATATAAGAACGGCGGCGGTTTATAACGCTCTGGATTACCTGCAAGCCAAGTCAAATAGAAGCTGGGGCTTTACTGTATTCCGGCAAGGATTAGAGCAATGGAATCCAAGTGCTCTGGATAAGGGGCTTGGGTTGATTAAGCAGCATTTGAATACTTATAACTAATCTTAATAGGATTTCTTTTTTAAATTTTTGCGCATTTCTTTCCGTATATTCTCTGATTCTTGATAAGAAAATTGCTTAAGCTTCACTAACTCATCCAATGACATATAAAATATTTCCAAATATCCGGTAGTGTCTCAGTTTGAATTAATCTTTTTTATGGCTTCCAAACAAGTATCCTAGAGCAAGCGTAATAACACTTGCGAATGTTGACAGTATTTTTTCAAAGTATTCTTGCGCCCATATTGCCGAGACAGCAATAATAATAAAAGAAACAATTATGGCGATAAAGCTTATATTCCCTGGCTTTTCTGCGTTACACCCTAAAAATTTTCCAATTACCCCTAGTTCTGCCTGTTGTGTGCGAAACTGATGATCGTAGGCAGCCATTTCCAAACGTGCTTTTTCATCAGGCTCAGGAACGATTGGTTTTGTGTGTCTAATATCTGCTACATCTATAGGTTTATTGGGCGGGGATGACATTACTCTCCCCAGATACTACAGTTGATACAAAATAATTTTTTATTTCATTGCTAGAGATTTCTCCTCCACCAGAAGCGTAAGTAGTTGACCATGGGGACGCATCTTGGTGTGTCATAGCCGAAAGGGTTAAGGGGCTATAACCTACATATTGCTCCCAAACAGCATCTAGTATTTCATAAAACTTTATTTGGTCTCTGCCAACGATATAAGATTTAAATTCCCCAGACTGCGGATCAAATTCCTTCGCATATCTATTTATACCATTTCGCCCGAACTCTTTAAATTCTTGATATATTGTAGAAACAACAGGGCCGTATTGCCATGCTTCAAAAGGCTCATCTATTGCGGGTATGCCTGTAATTGCTAAGTGCCACCCATTTAAAAAATAGACCATCTTTTGAAGCTTTAAGGGCGTTATATCACTACGACCCTCCTTAAAGGCACGTTCAAGGACAGAGTTAGCAACATGTAAAGTTTGATATGGGGGCATAACATTCGTCATAATTTAATTATATATAAGATTAAGAGAAAAGTGAATCAATCAATTTTGTTTTCGCAATACTCATCGCTCATTCTAACAACATCAAGAGACCATAGATTTTCCGTTACATTTGCAGCTATTGCAGGTGTAGCTTTAAGGCTCTTGTAAATACGCACAAAATTATAGTGCATAAAATGAAGAGCGACAGCATGAGCGTGATTATCAAGTTTCTTTGAAAAAGCATTGGTTAAAGGGGTAAATCGGCGCATAGACATACAATCAGGACAAGACAGACACCCCTATAGGGTGGTGTCCTGTCTGTCCGGTATCCTGCGCTTATGGATTTTTTGTCTGTCCGGCTTTGTCCGATCTGTCCAGTAGCCATATATCTCCATCCCATTCACCAATATAACCAAGCTCTTTAAGCTTATTTTTTTGTCTGTTAAAGGCCCTTGAAATATTGTCTGGCTCATCCGTATTAGCTATTCCTGCCTTGAAAAAATGGTCTTTAAAATCATCCAATCGGACAACTCTTTGAGCCGTCATACCTTTCTTGGGAATGAAATCTATGCCTTTTTCAATGATTAGGTTGCAAAGAGCCAAATAAGTTTGGTTTGCTTGTCCTGAAAGCCTTTGTTTATGCGCCTCCACCTTAGAGCATTTAAGGGCACATGAGAATATGCTATCACCGTCTTCGTCTATATCCACTTCATATGCTTGTAATTCAAAGCTGAAAATATCTCCTGTTTTACCGTCACGCTGCTTTATTATATTTGCCGATATAATGCCATTTTCTTGCGTGACTTGTATTTCCGTATCTATCGCGCATTTCAGAGAATTAGAGCCACGTGCGCCGCGTCCTTCATCCTTGCCGCTATGGTGTATAACCATTACATGGGCTTTCGTTTCTTCCCGAATGAAATCACAATTCTTGATAAATGCTCCCATATCTTTCGCAGTGTTTTCATCTGCCCCGCCCATGGCTCTGGCTAGTGTATCAATTACGATTAGCTTTATATCCGGTATATCCTGAACACTTGATAATAATGCATCTAAATCGGTTTGCTCTCCGCATAGGCACACATTTGTGGGGATAATAAACATACTGGCATATTCCGTTATGTTATTATGAATTTGAAAAGCTTTTAGACGCTCTTGAATACCTAAACCGCCCTCTGCGGCAATATAGACAACGCTTCCCGCCCTTGTTTTACGGTTTTGCCATTCCCATCCATAAGCAATATGGCAGGCCATATCTAGGGCAACAAACGTTTTTCCGGTATTACTTGCCCCATAAATAACACTCATGCTGCCCAGTTCTAACAATCCTTTAATCAGATATTTCCGCCTCGGAAGGTTTGCAAGCTGTGACCAGTGGTAAAAAGGTAAAGCTTTTTGCGCTTGCACAGGTAAATATGGTTGTCCGGCATACCCTGCATCACGTGCCATTTTAATTAAAGTTCCCATAGTTATGCCTTTATCGTCATTAAAACTTTTCCATTTTTTCTGGCATTCCTTGGGCTTATATTTGGTGCCATTTGCGCTCCAATTATCCCATATAGAAACGTCATATCCTTCTGAGTGAAGCGCCATGCCAATATTAAGCCATTCCTCATAGGACATATCAGGATCAAGTTGGCTGAGCATTTCCTGAACATCTGCCTCGCTATAACGCGAGACAGTTGTTCGAGAATATGAAGAATTTACGCTAGCATTTTCTTTAGTAATAAAGCGCAGAAGCTCGGGAGATGCTACATTAAGTGATAAATACATATTGATGCCCATTAGGATGGATTGAGGGGGGTGCAACCACATAACCACCATCTCCCCGCACATCAATAGCTTGACCTTCTATCCTTGAACGGGATTGTATTTTTTCGTCTGTAGGACAAATAAAGTAATAGTGATAGCCCTTTGCTGTTTTGACTGTAGGACTTGGTAAAATAGGCAGTGAGTCAGGATATTCGCCATCGACATCAAGAACCCATAGACCGCTAACTTTACCAGTTGCAATGCCAATATTCGCATCAGGAAACAAAGCCCACCAAGATTTTATCTGCTCAGGGTTCTTGGTGGCATTTTTAAATCCATTTGGAGTCAACGGGATTTTAGTTCGGGGGCGCAAAGGGAAAACAGCAAAACCATGTGCGGAATAGTCCAGCGCGTGGATCAATAAATTATTCATTTGCCCCTCCATTTTTTTCATTTAGACAGACAAAGAATAGGTCTTCATCTATTAAAACCTTGCGACCTAAACGCTTAATGCTCTTCGAAAATCCGTTGGTTTCTGAGTGGAAAATGATGTGCCGAATGCCACCGATTGGAAATGCGGGATGCAGTTCTGAAAACTGTTTTGGTGTTAAAAAATTTGATGTCATGTTTTGTGCCTTTCTGTAAAATTTGACTAATTATTGTCATCACAGAAGCACATGTGATTGGGACGGATATATGAAAAACTTTTTACGTCCCAGAATTTTTATCTAATTCTTTTGATAATTTAATTAGACCGTCCAGAGAATCATTATCTTGTAAAGCAAAACATCCATTTTTTAGCTTTAATCCCGCCATAGCTAAAACCAGTTTGTAGATATCTTCATTTTTAATTTTTAATAATTCATC